>DATDLS010000375.1:0-44542 GCA_036519195.1 Occallatibacter sp.
GGTTCAAGCCACACTACCCGACCAATTCGTCTTTGGCGGACATCCTTCGCCTGGTAGCGCCGGGCTCGGATGATTATTCAACCGAAAAATATGCCTTCGAGATTGAGGCGCTTCTTAAACAGTGGAGCCAATCGCTCAGCGAGTCCGTTCACAATCTCTCCGAAGTCGCGAATGTACTCTTCCCCGAGCTTGAGGCCTCATCGCTAAAGCCCATCAAGGTAGCGTTACTGCGCTCAGGGTTTGGAATCGAGACCACGAAACGGCAATTCGATGCCGCCAAGCCTTGCAGCCACGAGCAGCTTCTCAAAGAGTTCGAGGATTGGCTCGGGCCAGTCTCGAAGATTGAGACTGCTCAATTCGAGATCTATGGAATCGATCAGGTAGCAAGCGATCCACTGACGCTTCGAGTGGAGGTTCGATATGACGTTGTTGCCATCCGAAACGATACTCGCCGCGAAGAACGAGTTGGCTCCTGGCAAACCACATGGTTGCATGATGGAACGGGCCAATGGAAGGCGCGCAGGTGGGAGGCCGGCGATGAGGTAATAACCGTTGGAAACGGATCTGCGTTTCTCGACGTGACGTCACAAGCCCTCGGCAATACTGCATCGTACAAGGCCCAACTCCTTCAAGGGATGGATCATTGGCGCACCGTTCTGGATGGCGGCTGCGGCATCGATCTCTATGGCAACAATGGCGTATCTGCAGGCGATTATGACAACGACGGATTTGATGATTTCTACGTCTGCCAGCCTGCGGGATTACCCAATCGACTGTACCGCAATCGAGGCGACGGGACCTTTGAGGATGTAACCGGGAAAGCCGGCGTGGACGTACTGGACAATACCGCGTGCGCTCTCTTCGCGGACTTCGACAACAAAGGACTTCAAGACCTTCTTGTCGTTTGCGGGAGCGGTCCTCTGCTGTTCCAAAATCAAGGAGATGGAACGTTTTCGCTTAAGCGCGACGCCTTCAAGTTTGCTGGTACGCCTGAAGGATCGTTCACCCACGCTGCAATCGCCGACTACGATGGAGACGGTCGCCTCGACATCTATTTCTGCACCTACATGTACTATCTTGGCCTCGACCAGTATCACTATCCGGTGCCCTACTACGATGCCCGCAACGGTCCGCCCAATTGTCTTTTGCACAATGAAGGCAACGGACAGTTTATAGAAAAGACAGAAGCGGCAGGATTGAACGTCGAGAACAACCGGTACAGCTTTGCCTGTGCGTGGGGTGTTGCAGAAGCCAGTGGCTTGCCCGATCTCTGCGTCGCAAACGATTTCGGAAGTTCTCAGCTATATCGCAATAACGGTGACGGAACATTTACCATCGCGTCCAAGGAATCTCACATCGAGGATGTGGGCGCCGGCATGAGCGCCTGCTGGTCTGACTTCAATAACGATGGCCGCCAGGACATCTACATTACAAGCATGTGGGAAGCTGCCGGCCAACGAGTTTCAGAGCAAGCACAGTTCCACCAGGCTGCGCCACAGGCTATTCGTGCTCTCTACCAGCGGCATGCGTGCGGAAATGCCCTTTATCAAAACCAGGGCGATGGGAAGTTCAAGAACATTGGAAACGTTGCTGGCGTTGCGACGGGCCGCTGGTCCTGGTCAGCGGACTTCTGGGATTTCGACCACGACGGGTACTCGGATCTGTATGTCTCCAACGGATACATATCCGCGGTAGATCGAAGCGACATCGCGAGCTTCTTCTGGCGCCAGGTCGTGGCGAAGTCGCCCGAGAATGGAACCCCTTCGCTGGCATACGAGCATGGATGGAACGCCATTAATGAGTTGGTCCGTTCGGATAGCTCTTGGAACGCGTATGAAAGAAATGTGATGTTTGCGAATAATCATGATGGCACATTCTCAGAAGTCTCCGGCGTTGTCGAACTGGATTTTCTCGAGGACAGCCGCTCGTTTGCACTCGCCGATATTGACCACGATGGACGCCTGGAAGTAATTCTGAAGAACCGCAACGCGCCTCAGTTACGGATTCTGCACAATGCGATGAAGGAGATAGGCGACTCGATTGTCTTCCGCTTGCGCGGCCACCAGAGCAATCGCGATGCCATCGGCACTGCGATTACCCTCGACACTGGCGCCCTCCGTCAAACGAAGTACCTGCAGGCTGGCCAGGGATTTCTCGCACAACATTCTAAAGAGGTCACCTTCGGTATAGGCAGACCGGAGGGACCTTTGAAGGCCACCGTACGTTGGCCAAGTGGACTCACTCAGGAATTTGACTCCCTGCCGGTGAACCATCGTATCGAGCTTGAGGAAGGCCAGAAGACATTCTCTGCCCGGGCCTTTGCCGCAACACCCAAAGCCTACGAACGTGCGGAAGCACCTCCGGTCATAGAGCCTCTACCTTCCAAGGTGGAGACATGGCTGATCGCCCCGCTGAAGGCTCCGGAGTTTTCATTGCCCGATCTTGCAGGCGATATGCATGGAATTGAGGAACTGCGAGGTAGTTTCGTACTCCTGAACTTTTGGGCGAGCACGGCGCCCCTTTGCCGCGAGCAACTGCGAAACCTGCAGCAGCACCGCTTGGCGTTTCTGGCAAAGCATGTAGAGATGATCGCAGTAAACATCGATGAAACATCCGATCTCCCCAATGCGAAGTCGTTCGCAAAACAGGAGAGACTCGGTTTCCCTATTGTCTTTGCGACCGAAGAGGTTGGGGGTATCTACAATATTATTTATAGATATCTATTCGATCGCCGCAGAGATCTGGCAATTCCAACGTCGTTCCTGCTCGATAAAGAGGGCATGATCATCAAGGTGTATCAAGGCCCAATCGACCCAGTGCGCGTATTGGAAGATGCGAGCAACGCCCCAGCGACAGTAGCCGAGAGGATACGGCGTGCTATCCCATTCGAAGGTCGTCTCTACCAAGGCTCGTTCCAGCGTAACGACTTCACGTATGGCGTTGCGCTGTTCCAGCACGGCTATCTAGACCAGGCAGCGGACTCCTTCCTGCAAGTGATTGCGACCAGACCCAACGACGCCGAGGGCTACTACAATCTGGGCACGCTCAACCTACGCAGGAATGATTTCCAGCAGGCACGACAGTATTTTGAGCGAACGCTCAAAATACGCCCCAACTACCCCGACGCCTGGAACAACCTGGGGATGATGTCCGCGCAGGAAGGCCATGCGGAACAGGCCATTGAAAACTTTCAACAGGCATTGCAGCTACGACCGGACTACGAAATTGCATTGCTGAATCTGGGAAATGTCTATCGGCGGGAAAGAAATTTTGCCAAGGCAGACGAGTGTCTGACCCGTGCCTTGTCGCTCCAACCGGACGATCCCGAAGTCTCGTATAGCCTCGGCATGCTTTATGCAATGCAAGATGAAATGGAGCGCGCCGCTGATTACTTGCAGAAAGCCATTGCGCTTCGTCCCGCATATCCTGATGCCTTGAATAACCTTGGCATTGTTTTTGTGAAGTTACAGCAATACGCAAAGGCAGAGGAGCAATTCAAGGCCGGCATGAGGCTTGTTCCCGTCAATGATCAGGCATATCTCAATCTTGCCCGCCTATACGTCTTACAAACTGAGAAGACTAAAGCGATCGAGGTCTTGCAGGAACTAATCCAACGACAACCTGGCAACGCAGCGGCCGCGCAGGCATTGGATATGATTCACTGACGTATTCAACGAACAGCCAGCCAGTGCCGTGCGCCTCTGATGGGGGCTGAAAGGCGGAATATGAAAGTATCCCGCCCTTTTTCGATCGATCGCGGGGAGGTGAATTGGGGAATCTTGGCCTGAAGGCGCAGGACGGTTTGCGACAGACGCTCCAAGCGGCGGAAAGTCTGTTCCGTACTTGCCGTCCTTCTATAGCGGACTCACCGGCTCCCCCGCGTCCAGAGAACAAACGGGTGTGGCCAGCAGGTGCACCGAGGTGATCCGGGCGTCGTGAAGACCCGCATGGCGCTCAGCGATGGAGAGCGAGACCTGCCGATTCTGGTTAAACGGACCCGGCACATCAAATTGATCGTGGATCGACTCAACGTCCTGGAAAGACTCTCGAAAGCCGCATATCGATTCCATGTCGAGGGAAACCTGGAAGCCGAGCTCCGGGTGAAGGATCGTACGTTGGGTATCCTGTCCGGCCATACCGCTCAGGTCGCCAGGGGCCTCCGCCAGAGCGCGACCAGACGCGGGCCCCACGGGGCCGACCGGAAAACAGTGCAAGGGGTAGCGAACCAACTCAATCGCAATCACGCCCGCATGCACCATGACCAATATCTCGCCAACCTCTAACCCATCGCCAGTGGTTCTGTCGAGGGAGCGCGGCAAAAATCTGATCAAGGACCGGATTGAGCGCTCGGGGAAGTGCTGGACTGAGGAAATGGCTGAAACCATCGCTCAACCCAGGGCCATCTATTTGAGTGGAGGCTTTGATGCCTACTGCTCTTTCCATATTCAAAAGGAGCAGGACCTACTTTGTCCCAACCACTGGAGCGTCGCTCTAAAGTTGCTACACCCAAGCGATGAAGGCAACGAATCCATCCTGCGGAGTGTTCCAAGGAGTCGTACCGTCTCGTGGCGCTCGGTTCCACGGTTATACTCGTATCCATATATGCACCTTCCTCGACGGCGCTTCCTAGGGTCTTCCCTCTTGGTCCTTAGCAGTTCATTGACGGATGCGCTGGCTACCCCGCTCTGGAGATGGCAGCATCCGATAGCCGTCGAAGCGGAGGCTTCGAATTCCGAGTCCGAAGTGCAGTTTATCGATGTGGCCGGGCAGTCCGGGCTCAATGCGCTCAACGTGTGGGGTGGCGTCGAGCACAAACGATCCATCATTGAGACGAAAGGAAGCGGGTTAGCTTTCTTCGACTACGACCAGGATGGGTGGCTGGACATTTATATAACCAATGGGAACCGGTTCAACACAACTTGGCCAACCGGAAAGGCGCCAATCTCTCATCTTTACAAGAATAACCGCGATGGTACTTTCAGCGATGTTACGGAGAAATCGGGGCTAGGCGTTGCAGGATGGCAAACAGGCGTATGTGTCGGAGATTATGACAATGATGGCTGGGATGACCTTTACTGCTGCTTTCTTGGTCATGACATGCTTTTCCATAATAACGGGAATGGCACTTTTGCCGACGTCACGCACAAAGCGGGTCTTTATCGAGAGAAGGGCCGCTGGGGAGCCGGTTGTACGTTTCTCGACTACGATCGTGACGGCCATCTCGATTTATTCGTTTGCAACTATATCAAGCTGGACTTGGACAACCTTCCTACTTCCAGCGACACGACCTACTGCCAATGGAAAGGTATGCCGGTCCTTTGCGGACCGCACGGTCTTCCGGGCGGCACCAACATTCTGTATCACAACAATGGTGATGGGACGTTTACGGATGTGTCCGAGCGATCGGGCATCTTGAAACCAGGTCCTCGATATTCCATCACTGCGGTCTCCTATGATTTCGATAACGATGGTTGGCCCGACATTTATGTTGCTGTAGATTCTGAGCCAAGCATTCTGTTCCAAAACAATCACAATGGCACGTTCACTGACGTCGCGGTCATGGCTGGCTGCGCTTATAATGTCGATGGCCATGAGCAGGCTGGTATGGGTGTGGCAGTCGCTGACTACGATTGCGATGGCTGGTTCGATATCTTCAAGACGAACTTTGTCGATGACACCTGCAACCTCTATCACAACAACGGCGATGGGACCTTCTCAGATGTAACCTTTCCTTCGGGCATTGGAGTCAACAATCGTTATGTCGCGTGGGGTTGTGGCTTCATCGATTATGACAACGATGGTTGGCAGGACATCCTCCAAGTCAATGGACATGTCTACCCCGAGGTAGACCGCTACAACTTCGGCGAGTCGTTCAAGAACCAGCGCATCGTGTACAAGAACTTGGGGAACGGAAGATTTAGGGACGTTTCCGCAGTGATGGGCCCAGGCATCAGCGAACGCTTTTCCAGTCGAGGCGCGGCTTTCGGAGATTACAACAACAACGGCAACATGGATGCCCTGGTGCTAAACCTGAACGATCTACCGTCGCTATTGCGCAATGACGGAGGCAACAAACAAAACTGGATCAAGTTCAAGCTGTCGGGGACCAAATGCAATCGTACAGCGATAGGAGCGCGCGTTCGCGTTATCACAGGCAAGCATATGCAGATGGATGAGGTCCATAGCGGAACAAGTGTGATGTCGCAAAGCGACCTGCGGCTTCACTTTGGCCTGGGAAGCATCGATACAGTGGATGTTGTAGAAGTGAGATGGCAGACTACGCAGAAGATCGAACGATTCACACACGTCAAAGCGAACCAAATCCTCACCATTCGTGAAGGCGACGGAATCGTCGCATCCTACATGCCAAGAGCCAGATAAGCATTCTAAACGCGTTGTAACTTCTTCACTGGACAGCTGAATGAGCAGTTCCCGCCTGGACCATCATGAACTGCTTTACCTCTCGTCGCTGCTTATCGACAACCTCTGCCTGTTGCCTCTCGATTTGGTCGTGAAGGAGAAACTCTTGCTTCGCTTTTGCTGGCTGACCAATACGCTCATAAGCCACACCCAAGCGATAATGAGCATCCGCAAGCTGAGGATCCGTTTCGATCGCTTTGTCATAGAAGTCAATGGCCTTATCGAACAAACGCTGGGACGCAGCGATGACTCCAAGTTGCAGGTAAGCCCCGCTGCACTTGGAATCAAGCGCCACCGCTTTCCGCAGCAACCCCTCTGCCTTCTGCTCTTCCTGTTTGTCAGGCGCTTGCTCCAGACTCTTCAGAATAGACATCGCATACAAGTAGTTGGCCGTTGAGTTTTCAGGCTGCTGATGCAAAAAGCGAGCCAACTTCGGCCCGACACAAGCCAACGGGTTGGGGGCCGCCATCTGGATCTTCCCCATAAAGATGTAAAGGGTGGAGTCCGCCGAATCCATATCGGAAGCATTGCAGAGACGAAACGCCGCCTCATCGTAACGAGCTTCTGCAAAGAGTGATGTACCAATCGCCGTCTGCATCCTGACAGACGTTGGGTAGGTGGCTGCGCCCTTTTGAAAAACCTCCTGTGCCTGCCAGACAGCACGATGCAGCAGCAACTCAGACCCCCACGCAAAGTAGTTCTGCTCACTCGGATCCAGCTTTACCGCCAGCTCATATTCGTGTACTGCCAAGAGAGGGTTACCCAACTTCTCATCCAAATCACCTGCTAGCCGATATAAAGTGCCGCTTTGCTTCTCTGCCAATAATTGATGCACCCACTTCCCAGCCTTAGGAAGTTCGCCAGCTTTTTCGTATGCCTGCACAAGATCGTATTGAACCGCCGCGCTTGTTTGGTCGCTCTGGTAGGCGCTCTCCAGTAGGGGGATTGCTTCAGGATATCGCTGGTCATGAAGATACAGTTCTCCGAGCCGTTTACTTAACTCAAAGTTGCCCGGAGCGCGTGCAAGCATCGCGCGCAGTTCACTCTCCGATTCATCTGCTTTGCCCGCATCAACACCAGCAGTCTTACTGCTCGTTCCCATCTGCGGCTTGAGTTCGGCTGTTTCGTCAGCGAGAGCCTCACTGGTTCGCAAAATGGAATCCGATCCATGACCACCGATGGCAGTCCAATCGGTAACGCCAGCAACGGCAAAGTCTGGCTGGTCGGAAAACTCCATGGCTTGCGCTTCAGGTGCCGGTGTCGAGCGAACGGCTTGCGTCATCCCGCGCTGTTTCAAGACCAGATCGACACTTGCAACGATATCTGTCGATCTTGTGCTGACTCGGACGATAGGGCTCTCCAATCCAGGCTTCTCCGCGCTGAGTTGGTATGTATCCTCTGGCAGAGAAGAAAATATAAATTGACCAACCGCATCGCTTTTCGTCTCTGCCATGTTCGGCAGATCCCTTTTTCCCAGGTGGACAACTGCTCCACTCACCGGCTTGCCATCAACCCCTAGGACCGTGCCTCGGATGGCCACGCCACCTGTATCGCTGCTTAAGGCCTGTTCGGCGAAGGTAGACGGAGCCAGCATCATCACCAAAACCGTAAAGGTGATCATGATGCCGCGAACCCTTCTTGGGGTTCTGGTCTTCAACAAATGATCGTTGTGAAAAATGAGCATGGTTGAGAATGGGAGTCCGGGGAGCAACCTGACCGCAAACAGAGATGCCATGCCCCGGAGGATCGTTTGGGTCTGAGTTAGGGTTGCCGGATCGGCCGGCGACGCGTTGTAGCCCCCCTGGGTGGCGGGGCTCCAGGAATCGGGTAAATCGGTCACGAACGAATATTAGCACTCACGTAAGAATTCATGTTCGATTGTCACACTCGGGTCATGACGGAGGCAGATGGCCGGCGGTCAGACTGCGACCTGGGCGGTTCTGGTGGGTGAAGCCACGCTGCTCGATTTGCTGCAGCAGTGCTTGCCACCATCAACAACCAGACCACTACCAACAGCAGAACGACGCCAAGCACCAAACGGGAGCTTGTCGCCGCCAACTTCAAGCTCTTGATCGAGCAGTTGGAGGTGGGACACTCTGACGCCCTGACCAACTACCTCGCAGCCATGAGCCGTTTCCACAATTACAGCTCTCTATGTTGCGACTGACCGGATGCAGAGCATTTTTAGCCCGGCAGAGCGGCGGTATCCCCCTGGCGAAAGCCGGAGATTGGGAAAGACTATGAATTATGCGCATCTATATAGCCGACCGGAACTTGCCCTGGTCAGAGCTTGCCTAATCGACCTTAAGTCGCTGAAGGCCGCCATTAGAGCGGAGAACAAAGCCCGCCGTTCATCTTCGATGAACGGCGTAGCGACGACGCATCTACTTCTTCAATCAATCCAGGCATTCATGGAACGCTTCCCTAGGTAGCGTCCGGCGCCCGCAGTGCTTGGGCAACACTCTTGGCCTGCGTGAACAGGTAAAGATAGTCAGGACCGCCCGCCTTGGAGTCGGTGCCGCTCATGTTGAAGCCGCCGAAGGGGTGCGCACCAACCATAGCGCCCGTGCACTTGCGATTCAGGTAGAGATTGCCCACATGAAACTCGCGGGCGGCGTGGTCCAGTCGGTCACGATCGGAAGTGTAAATGGCGCCGGTGAGGCCATACTCCGTGTTGTTGGCAACGGCCAAGCCTTCTTCGTAGCTGTCCACCTTGATCAGCGCCAGGACCGGCCCAAAGATCTCTTCCTGGGCAAGTACCGCGTCGGGGGCGATATCGGCGAAGACGGTCGGCTCCAGGAAGTAGCCGCCGTCGGCGGTCTGGGGAGCGTTGCCGCCGGCCACCAGCCGGCCTTCCCTCTTGCCGGTCTCAACGTATTCGAGCATGGAATCGAGCGCTGCCTTGTTGATGACCGGGCCGAGATTGGCGTTGGTGGTTGGATCTCCGACGGTAAGCCCGGCCACTTTTTCGCGCACGCGCTCCACAAAAACGTCGTACAACGGCGCTTCAATAATGGCGCGCGAACAGGCCGAGCACTTCTGTCCGCTGAATCCGAAAGCTGCGGCCACCACGCCATCGACGGCGGCATCAAGATCGGCGTCCGCACAGACAAGGATGGAATCTTTGCCGCCCATCTCAAGAATCGTCCGCTTGATCCAGATCTGACCGGGCTTGGTTACCGCGGCGCGCTCATGAATGTCGAGGCCGACCGCTTTGGACCCGGTGAAGGCGATGAAGCGCGTCTTGGGATGCTCGACGATGGCATTACCGAACGTGGCGCCTGAGCCGGGGCAGAAGTTGACCACGCCCGGCGGGATGCCGGCTTCTTCGAGCACCTCAACAAATTTGGCGGCGATGGTGGGTGAGTCGCTGGAGGGCTTCAGGATGACGGTATTGCCGCTGACGATGGAGGCTGCGGTCATGCCGGCCATGATGGCGAAGGGGAAGTTCCACGGCGGTATCACGGCGCCCACGCCCAGCGGGATATAGAGCAGGCGGTTCCGCTCGCCAGGGTACTGGATGGGCGTCGTGGCGGCTGCCAGGCGCAACGCTTCGCGGGCGTAGAACTCAAGGAAGTCGATGGTCTCGCCCACATCGGCGTCGGCCTCAGCCCAGTTCTTGCCCACCTCATACGTCAGCCACGCGCAGAACTCGAAGTGCCGGCTGCGAATGATATCGGCCGCATTGAGCAGCAGAGAAACCCGTTCATCGACAGAAGTTCGGCTCCAGCTTTCAAAGGCCTTCAGCGCCGCGGACATGGCCTCTTCGGCATGCTCAGCTCCGGCCTTCTGGTGCACGCCAATCACTTGCGACGGGCGGGCCGGATTGAATGAGCGGATCTTGCCTTCCGTCTTGAGGCTGCGGCCGCCGATGATGAGGTCGTACTCGCGGCCCAGCTGGCTGGCGATCTGGTCGAGCGCGGCCTGCATGGCGCGTGCATTGGCAGGGGTCTTGAAATTGACGAACGGTTCATTGGCGAAGCCGCCTTGCGGCGTGCGCGGCTGAATATGCGTAGAGAGGGATACGGTAGCCATAGCCCTTCCAGTGTAGTCGGAAATGCAGGGAGAAGGCGAATGGCACCCGGTCGGCCGGTTGGGCCGGGGGAGTCTGCCGAGAATTTCCATCCTCGCAGATGCGCAACAATGCTATGCGAGGAACCGGAAAAGGCTTGTGAGACAGGCCAACCCTTGCTGGATAGTGCCAAGCTCTCGGGCATTTGAGGCAGCCATTTTTAACTCAGGCATAGCGTTTACCGGGACGATGAAATTTCTCTCGAATGCTCTACCGACCGGTGCTCAGGGAGCGAAAGGGCGAGAAATTCAGGCAGGGCAGCGGGATGCATCGGGACGAGGACCAACTCGATGGCGGTCGATGCAGAACTGAAAGAGTGATGTGTCCCCGATGGCAGGCAACGGCTCGGAAAACAATCTGACGCGGCAGAATTCCATGAATCCGCTCAGCTTGCCTAGAGTCATTTCAAAACCGAAACGAATTCGGTTTTGAAATCCAGAGCATCATGCCACGATTCGCTCGGAACGGCCGGGTGCGTACTTTGCTTCACTTAGCTAAGGGGAATCAGGACCCGGCCCTCCGATCTTCAGAAATCGATGTCTTTCAGCCGCTTGTGCGCCGCGTCAGAGGGGTCCAGAGTTGAGCTTGCAGAACGACCACTTGTTTGCTAGCCTTTCGGCCAGGCGTGCATCTCTTCAGGTGGGGGTGTTATGCGACCTTCGATTCTCGCAGTTGTTCTTTCGACAGCGTCTTTGGCGCTTGGCCAAGCGGCGGCACCTGGGCCGGGAAGTTTTCAACAAAAACTGCTCATCCCGCCTTCTGGGGCTTGGACAGGCCTGGACCGCCGCCAGGTCCCGCAGACCCGGCAATTCTCTCTTGAAGTCCCCCAAGTCGCGAAGAATCTCTCGAGCACAACCATGCCTCAGCTCGCTGCGGGTGCCGCGCCGGACCAGCAAATGATCGTGCATCCGCCGCCGGGGAGTGTGCCCGAGCAAGCGGGAATTCAGATTGCTCAGAATCTCTATCCGGGACTGCAATTGCTGCCGATTGAGGACGAAAAGACCGGCGTACAGCCGATTCCGACCGCCTGGCCTGAACTCAAGGTCGAGCCGATCCCCATCGGCTGTTCAAAGTGCCGGACCAGTCTTGTTCAGACCGGTGGGCTCGCGGCTGAAGCCAGAAAATAGCCTTCGACACGTTGACGCGTTCAGGATTTCGGCGGCGGAACTTTCTTGCCTTCCTTACGCGCCTTTGACAGGCCGATGGCGATGGCTTGCTTGGGATCGGTAACTTTCTTCCCGCTGCGGCCGCTCTTCAGCTCACCCCTCTTCATCGCCCTCATTTCCGTCTCAACGTCCTTTTGCGCGGCGGGGGAATATTTACGCGTCGCCTTCTCGGCGGTTGCGGTTGCCATATGAATCCTCCACAGAACTTGAGATGAGGGAGGTGGCGCGGCTGTTGCATCGAGTTCTTTGGGCAAATGCTAGGTGGTTTCGGTCAGCGCTTCGGTATGTTTGCTCATCTTGGCGGTGCGCTCGATTTTGTCCCAGTTGAAAGGCTTGCCGTCAATGGCGCGCATCAGTGTCTTGAACAGCACGATCGAGAAGACCTGCCTGTACGCGAAGCGCTGCAGCCAGATGTGGAACAGCAGCCATCCATCGCCTTTATTGGCAGGGTGACGGCGCTCGAGAGAGAACGCCACCGACGACGTGATGAAGTCGATCACCAGGAAACCGAGAAAGAAAACCAGCAGCTTGTCCAGGCTGGCCGAAGAGACGCTATCCGGATGGTAGTGGCGATCGATGAAATAGTTGCCGACGCCGTAGAGAAACATCACGTCGATAAAGGGCGACACCAGCGGCAGGAACATCTGGAAGACCAGAATATTGGGCAGAGCGAACAGCCCCATGGCCTTGTTGCGAATGAAAGCGGCGCGATGCTTCCAGACCGCCTGCAGGGTTCCGAAGGACCAGCGGAAACGTTGCCGCATCAGGCCCTTGGCGTCAATGGGCGCCTCAGTGAAGGCCAGCGAGCGGTCTTCGTAGTCCACGCGGAAACCCTGCTCGAGAAGATTCATGGTCAGGTCGGCGTCTTCGGCGACGGTGTTGATGGGATAGCCGCCAGCGTCTTTGACGGGCGCTGTGCGCCATGCGCCGATGGCTCCCGGAACCACCGTGACCACGTGGAATACGTCGAGAGCACGGCGCTCGAAGTTTTGGCTGGTGATGTATTCCAGAGCCTGCCAGCGCGTCCACAGGTTCACGCGATTGCCCACCTTCGCGTTGCCGGCCATGGCGCCGATGCGCCGATCTTCAAAATGCGGAATCAGCTTCGAGATAGCGTCGGTGGCAATGACGGTATCCGCATCGATGCCAACATAAATCTCTTCCGTGAGCCGGTCGAGCGCATAGTTGAGCGCCGCCGCTTTGCCGCCGTTGGGCTTGGACAGCACTTGGACGCGGCCGGCGGCGATCTCTCGGGCGTAAGCCTCGCGGGCCACTTCAGCCGTGCGATCGGCTGAGCCGTCGTCAATCACGATGATATGCAGATTCTTGTAATCGGAGTTCAGTACGGCACGAATCGTGCGTACGATCACCGTCTCTTCGTTGTACGCGGGGATGAGCACTGCCACGCGCGGATTGAAGCCAGCCGATGCCTTGGCATGCGGGCTGCGCAGGCGATCGAAGACGGCGAGCAGACCGATCAGGATGAGGCGCGCGCACATGAGAATGTCGCCGACGAAAAAGACATAAACGATGAAGCGGCCGACAATCTGCACGCCGGAAAAGGCGACCGAATCGGGCAACGCCCGCAGGTACTGGCGGAAGGTAAGTTGCGGCATCACCTCGGCCGTGGTCTTGCCCATGAGCGCCGAGACAGGGACGAAGGTGTAGCCGTGCGCACGCAGGGTGTCGATCAGCACCGGCAGTGCGGCAACCGTTGCGGACCGATTGCCACCGCCATCGTGCATAAGAATCACCGAGCCGCGGAATTGCGGCTTGGTTTTCATGATGTGCAACTGGTCCAGAACAGACTGGGTGATTTCCTGTGGCGACTTGCGCGGATGTTCGTTCCAGTCGTCGGTATCAATTTTGTTGCCGATGACGATGTAGCCCTGGTCCTGGATGGGCACGATCGGAGCTGCCTGATCATCGGTCTCCGGCTCTTCGTCAACGTCATAGGGCGGCCGGAAATAAAGCGGCTGCACGTCAAGCTTGCTGGCGAACAGACGCTCGGTGAGGCGCACCTGCAGGTCAAGCTGCTGCGGAGAGATGATGCTGATGTCGGGATGCGTGTAGGTGTGGTTGCCGACCTCGTTGCCTTCGCGCACCAGGCGCTGCATGAGGCCGATGTTTTCCGCAGCCTCAGCACCGATGAGCATGAAGGTGCCCTTGACGTTCTTCTCTTTCAGGATATCGAGGATCTTCGGGGTCCAATCGGGGTCGGGGCCATCGTCGAATGAAAGCGAAACTTCGTTGGGATGATAGCCGTAGTACTCCACCGTGTAGGTGCGCGGATAAACATCCATGTGCTCATCGTCGATGAGTTTTTTACGCGGGTCGGGCTCGTCCTTGTCGACGGTGACGGTGCGTGTGCCGGATTGAGGCAGGCCGGTGACGCGCATGATGTCGCCTTCACCCTCGATGTCGATATGGTGGCCGGGCTGGACGGAGTTGAGTGCCTGCAGGGACTCGGGCGCGCTGGGCTTGTCCCAGATGCTCCACATCGAATTGTCTTCCCCGCCCAGTCGCCACAGCGCGAAGGTGGTAAGACCCAGCTGGCGCGCGGCGCGCATCTGGTTCAACATGGTGACGCCATCGAGAAACCAAACCACGTGGCGCTGGTTGGTGTCTTCATCGATGTATTCGAAATGCGGATTGAGCGAGTCGTCGTCCAGGTCAAGATCGGCGTCCGCGTCGCTGGCCCGCTGCCAGGCTTCGGCGACAGGAAAATCTTCCGTGAAGACCACCTGCGGCTTGGCCGGCTTCTTGTGGCTTCCCTTCTTGGGCGCAGGCGGATTGGAGAGCGTCCAGTCGTATCCGTAATTGCCCACCGCGCAGATGAGCTTCTTCTTGGGAACAACTTTGAGCACGCGGGTAAGGTTGTCGACGAACCAGTCCTGGCTGGCGATGGGGCCGGGATCACTGGTGGTCTGGTGCTCGTCATAATTCATGAGGATGATGCCGTCAGAGTTCGCGGCAATCTGCTTGAGGTCACTGTCGGAGGTAGCGACGGCGGTATTGACATACAACTGCAGGCCGCGCACATGCATGTCTCCATACAACTCGTGAATGAAGGCCATGTAAGCCGGATCTGCATCGTCTTTCAGGCTCTCAAAATCCAGCGAAAGGCCGTGATACACAGGGTACGCCGTGAAGAAGCGGCCAATCTGCTGGCGAAGCGCGGCGCGCCTGGCCTCATCCTTGAGCAGGTCGCCGAACTTCGAATCCCATTCCCCGGCCGGAGCGTCGTAGTTGTTCAGATGAGGAAAGACTTCGGTATCTTCCCGTGCTTGCTGAATCACATGCTTGACTTTGTCTCCCTCGTCCGGATCATGCACGGTAGCGCCATCGACCACCGGGTACTCGCGATGGGTATCACCGTTTGTGGCCATCAGCGTTCCCGAGGGAGCCGTTGCGTGAAACCATTGCGGAAACAGAAAGTCGATCTGGTGGACGTGCTCTTTGAATGAGGAGTAGCTGGCAGGGTCGTCAGGAATGTAGTAGGCGGCCCGCAGGCCTTCACCGGAGTTGAATGGAATCTCAGAAGGCTTGCGGTTGGACTTGCGGCGGGCCGGACGGATAGCGCGCAGGCTCAGGTCGGGCAATGCCCTGTAATTATGCTTGGGCGTGGGCAATAGCAGCTCGGGCAGGTGCTGCGATCGAAAAACATTGAAGATAAAACCGGCTACCACCATGGTCGAAAGAACGGCAGCAACGTCGAGCACTCGGCGCAGGCGCTTCCAACGCTTGCGTTGGGGATCGAAAAATATCTGTTTATCCGGCATGAAGGCTTTTACTGATCCTATCGAAAACTTGCAAGTTGAAGCGGCGCCGCAGGATTACGGCAACAATAGCCCTTGGATGCGCTTTTGGCCACCACCGAGCCCGCGGAGCTCAGAACCGGATGCTCGGACCGCAGTTCGGCCTCTGCCCGGCTCATCGGCAAGGCCGAATCGTAGTTCCGTGCTCTGAGCCACTCTCTCTCAGGCTACTCTGCCTCAGGCTACTCTGCCGGCCGCCTGGGTGAAAACCGCGCCAACAGCTTAGGCTATACATTAGGAATCGTATTGAACGTAGGACGGAGAGTCAATTGACGGCGATGGGCCGACCGAATGAGGGAAAGTGGAGCGGATTGAGCGTTTTGCTCGCCGTCTCCCTAGGCGCCTGGATGCGGCTGTGGATGCTGAAGGCGTTCCCGCAGATCGAGTCCGATACACTGCTCTACGGAAGCATGGCCAGGAACCTTCTGCTTCACGGCCAGTATGCCATCAACGACCAGAGCGGGGTAGCCCATGAGACGCTCATCCGCCTGCCGGGATATCCCCTGTTTCTGGCGCTGTGTTTCCGGCTGTTCGGCGTCGGGAACTACTCGGCAGTCAGCTACGTGCAAATCGCCCTGGAACTGTTCGGATGCCTGCTCCTGGCCTCCTTTGTGCGACGCATCGCATCAAAAGCAGCCGCGCACTGGACGCTTTGGCTTTCGGCGCTTTGCCCGTTCACTGCGGCCTATGCCGTGGCTCCGCTGACCGAGACCCCCACTTTATTCGCGATTGCCCTGGCACTGTGGGCGCTGGGGCGATTTCAGGTGCGGCCGGTCTGGGGCCATGCACTGGCATTTACGTTTGCCATCACCTTTGCCGCCATGCTGCGGCCGGACGGGGCGCTGGTCGGCGTCGCTCTGGTTCCGGCACTGTTCGTCAACCTGCCGCGCCAGGCGATTCCAACGGTTCGGCTGGCCCGCATGGGAACGGTGTGCCTGCTGCTGGCCGTGGTGCCGTTTGCTGTCTGGACAGCGCGCAACTGGCGCGTTTTTCATGTGTTTGAGCCGCTGGCGCCGCGCTACGCGACCGATCCGGGCGAAGCAATCAACTCCGGTTGGGAGCGCTGGATGAAGACCTGGTGCCTGGATTTCGTTTCTACCTACGAAATTTATTGGAACGTGCCGGGAAGCCCATTTGACTTGAGCAAGCTGCCGGCGCGTGCCTTCGATTCGCCCCATCAATATGCCGAGACGGCCGCACTGGATGCGGCATATAACGACAATGGGCAGGACCTGTCCCCGGAGATCGATGCCGGGTTCGCGCATCTGGCCGAGGAGCGGATCAAGGGGCATCTGATGCGTTACTATCTGCTTCTGCCCCTGGGGCGCACGGCGGATATGTGGCTCAGACCCCGGGTGGAAAACCTGAACATCGATCTCGACTGGTGGGTTTATCGCCATCACTATGCCGAGACCCGCTTCAGCTGGGCCTACGCGGGTTTGAACGCAGCCTATCTCGTGATGGCGCTCGTGGGCTTGTGTATGCGACCCAGGTATTGGCCGTGGATGCTGCTCTACTTCCTGCTGCGAAGCGCGCTGCTGACCACGATCGGGGCTCCCGAGCCGCGATACACATTAGAATGCTTCCCGATGGTGTTCGCCCTCGCCGGGATCGGGATTGTCGGGGCCTACAGCAGGATTGCCCGCAATCCGCGCTGATTCCCCGTCTCTGCCAGGCGAGCAGCTCATCGGCGGAAGACCGGTTCGACCGGTGAAGATTGGAAAATCCTCCTATGGGTGTGGATTTCTACCCGGAAGCCTGCTCCTGAAAAAAGACGGGGCATCTCCTGTGGCGGAATTTCATGCCCGTTTGCCGATTTGCTCTCCACAGGGTATTGCCACAAGTCACTCAGGATCGGGCGCTGGTCGGCCTGTTCAGGTCCGGCATTTGTTCGCTCCCAAATTCATCTCCCTTTAAGCCGCCGTTAACATCACTTTGCATCTGTCTTAATCAAGGCGGCCCTGCCTTTTGGTCGCCCCCAAAGGGGATCAAGCCATGTCTATCAATCGCAGAAACTTCTTACGTGGAATGGCCGGCGCAGCCTCTACGGCCGCGCTGGTCGGCACCTTGCGCGACTCCGCCCAGGCCCAGACAGTCGGCTTGCCTGCGCCCGAGGCTTCGCAGATCGAACACATCATCGTCGTCATGATGGAGAACCGCAGCTTCGACCACCTGCTCGGATGGCTGCCCGGCGCTAACGGCAAACAGGCGGGTCTGTCCTTCCTCGACAGCTCCGGCAACTCCTCCTCGACCACCCAACTCACGACCTTCGTCGGGTGCGCACACCCGGACCCCGACCACTCCTATGCTGGCGGCCGGAGCGAGGTGAACGGCGGTCTGATGAACGGATGGCTTCAAACCACCACCAACGACATCTTCTCGATCGGCTACTACAGTGAAGATCAGCTGCCTTTCTTTAGCGCAATGGCCCGCAACTTCACCACGTGTGATAACTACTTCGCCTCCATCCTTGGCCCTACCTTCCCCAATCGTATTTTCCAGCTTGCCGCCCAGACGGATCGGCTCTCGAACACACTCGATATCTCCACGCTACCGACGATTTTCGATACGCTCGCTGATTCAGGCGTCAGCGCCAAATACTACTTCGACAATGTTCCCTTTCTCGCCCTCTGGGGAACCAAATACCTCTCCATTTCCGAACTCTTCTCGCAGTTCCTCCTTGATGCAGCTGCAGGCACTCTGCCCGCCGTCTCCTTCGTCGACCCCAGGTTTACCATCCTTGACGACGGCGAGGGCAACGACGACCATCCGCATGCCGACCTTCGTGCCGGCGAAGCCTTCATGGGCCAGATCTACCGCGCCGTCACCTCCGGGCCAAAGTGGGCCAATACCGTCGTCGTTTTCAACCGCGACGAGTGGGGTGGCTTTTTCGACACCGTTCCGCCCACACGCGTCATCGCCCCCAATGATGTTGATACCGACCTGGTTGACGGCAACGCGCTCCTCGGCTGCCGCGTCCCTGTCGTGGTCGTTTCGCCTTTCACCCTGGGCACTCCCGCAACCCCGCGGATTGATTCGAATCTCTACGACCACACCTCGGTCCTTAAGCTGATCGAATGGCGCTACAATCTGCCGCCACTCACCAGTCGTGACGCCTCCAACGACATTGCAAACCTCGCCCTTGCGCTCAACTTCTCGAGCCCGAGTGCCGCATCTGCCCCGGCTCTGCCGGTCATCACTCCACCCATCCCGACCCCGTGTGGACTCTTCGAGCTCGGCAGCGAGATAGACAATGAGAGCTACGACTTCTTCAAGCTTCTCGCCTCGGACCTCGTCGGCTCTTGGCGCTCGGCCGGCAAATCCATCCCTGCCGCTCCGTCCGGGCCCACGATCCCGTCGCTCTAATCGACGCCTGTGCTTCGATGGCGAGATTTCACTCTCGCCATCGAAGCGTTCCGCTTAAGGGGGGGGTGTTTTCTGGAGCACGTTTTTGTCTCAAAGCAAGGTCAGATGCTTGAGGCGGGAACTGCACGGCATCGATAGAGCGCGGTCATCCATTGGACGGCGTAGTCCTTCCATCAGGAGTCTGCGAGAGCAATTGTGCCGCAATTGGGGAACCCACGAAATGACGTCGAGTGCCCATTCCGATCCAGATCTAAAGAATGGCCGGATGCTTCACCCTCTACGCCACAGATTGCGCATATCCGTGACTGCGCTTGCAAAGGGTCTCGGTCGGTTTCCGTGACGTCGCCGGCGTTTTAGAAACCGAATGCCTGGTCGAGATTCATATGGCACGCATACGAGCGACCCACTTTCTGTCTCAACTTAGAGCTTCCGCGCCCCGCAAATTCAAGAGGGCAGACTTTGCCTTTGCCGGGATTGGTTTGCCTTCCGGCAAAGGCGGAGGCGGAGCTTAAGTCTGAAAACAGGCTTAGTCTATGAATTCAACCTTGGGGGCAATGGAGATGATGCCGCGCTCGTGCCCCAGGTGGAGCAGCTTGCGGATCGCTTCGCGGCCATCCGGACCATAGTCCAGCGTGCGGTCGTTCACATACATGCTGACGAAGCGATTGGCCAGGCGCGCATCCAGGTCGCGGGCAAACTGCATGGCGTATTCGAGCGCCTGCTCACGATGATCGAGCGCATGCTGAATGCTGTCGCGCACGGCCTTGGTCACAATGCGCATGGACTCGGCGCCCAGCGACCGGCGCACGGCATTGCCGCCCAGCGGCAGCACCAGACCAGTGGTCTCACGCCACCAGACGCCCAGGTCGAGGACCTTGTGGAGCCCGCTCGACGAGTAGGTGAGTGGGCCCTCATGAATAATGAGGCCGGCGTCGAATTTGCCGGCGAGGATTTCGGGAATGATGCGGTCGAAGGCAACAGTCACTGTTTCCAGCGCGGGATTGAAAATCTTAAGCGCCAGGTAGGCCGTGGTCATCGTGCCAGGAACAGCAATCTTGATCTTGCCCAGGTCGTCGGTGCTGAGCGGCTTGAGCGAGACGATCATGGGGCCATAGCCTTCGCCCACGCTGCCGCCGCAACCCATCAGGGCGTAGTTGTCCTGTATATACGGGTAGGCGTGAAAGCTGATGGCGGTTAGGTCGTAAAAGGCTTCTTCGCGGGCTTTGCGGTTGAGTGTTTCGATGTCGCAGAGGGTGTGATTGAAGCGATAGCCGGGCACGCGTACCTTGTTGGTGGCCAGGCCGTAGAACATGAACGCGTCATCGGAGTCAGGACTATGGGCGACGGAGATATCGAGCACGGCGGGGGCGGCAGCTCCGGATGTTTGGGGACTCACGGTAGGCAAATTTCCTTTCGGGCCAAATACGATGGCGGTTTTAGGTGCAACCGGCCGGTTGAGCGGCCAGTCGTCTATGCGGAGCGGCGGCGGTGACGCGTCCATCCGGCAGACAGCGCAGCAGCGGCAACTATTTTGAGCGCGTCGCCGGGCAGAAAAGGCAAAACTGCGAGATTGAAAACCGACTGCCCAGTGGCATGGGTGAGCACCGCCAGCCAGGTGGCGCCGGAGGCCAGGATCACCAAACTGCCCAATGTGGCGCTGAAGACGGCTGCCATAAAGCCGGACATCATCTTTGGGCCAATCTTCTGGCGGCTACGGCCAAGCAGCCAAGCAATGAGCGCTGCGGCCAGCGGGTAGGAGAGCAGGTAGCCGCCAGTGGGTCCAATCAGGTGGGCATAGCCGGGAATGGCAGGCGACGGGGAGAAGACGGGCAGGCCCATCGCGCCCTCGATCAGGTAGGCAGCCAGAGTGGACGCAGCCAGGCGCGGACTGAGCAGCAGGCCAACAACCAGCACGGCAAACGGCGCCATCGAAAGCGGAACGGGGGTGAAGTAGAGAGGCAAAGCCAGATGCGCGCAGATGGCGACCAAAGCGCTCCCCGCAAGCACAATGCCGGTAAAACGCAGCCCCGCGGAGGCGCGGGAGGCTGGAACACTGGGGAGGATAACTGCCGGATTCAAATGAGTTGAAAATTCCTGGTTCACTTTCGTTTCCTTCTCCGTTCAGATTTCGTGGTCGATCTCTTCGACCGGATCCATCGTCGCGTGATCCATCGGGCCGCCGCCGGTCCCCGCCCCCGGCTTGCCGCCATGCTGTGCGCGCTGGAGCCAGATATGGCGCGCCAAGCCTGCGACAGCCACCAGCATGGCCGCAACGGAAACGAGAAGAGCAATCATCAACCAGCGCATGGCACCAAACAAAAGCGTCTTTCCTATTCATCGTGCCTTGCCGCCGCCGCGCAGGTTGGCTTCTTCTCAATCAAAAAGCCCCTTTGGGGGGAATGGCTCCGGTCGCCTGAAATTCGATCGCCGCTATCGGCCAGAATATCAGACGGCGGCGCCCGCCCGGGCCCGGTCTCAGGGCAGACGCAGGTTGGCTTGCAACCATTCAAGATAGGGGTGGCTGACGCCCTCGACGCCGAGAACCAGGAACTCCGGGGTCTGGTAGGTGTGGAGCTGATGCAGGCGGGCTTCAAGAGCAGTGAGTTGGTCAGGGCCGGTCTTGAGCAGCAGCATGGTTTCCGTGGTGAACTCGACGTTGCCCTCCCAGTGATAGATCGACTGGACGGCCGGAATGAGCGTCGCGCACGCGGCCAGGCGTTCCTCGACCAGGGTGCGGCCCAGGCGGCTGGCCTCGCCGGGACTGGCGCAGGTGGTGAGGACGAGGCGGACTGGCGGAGCGGGCACGGGCGGTCTCACGGTCAGTGTACGGGTGTTGGCGATCGGGGACAATGAAAACTGAAGATGGGTGAAGCCGCCAAAATCGAGCAGGTCATCTCATTGGGATATCGCCTTCAGTCCGCGACCGGGATTGCTGGCCAGCCTTTGGCTACCGAGCCGACCTGATTCCCGGCCGAAACCACTCCCCGGGAGATCGCGACGAACCTTTCCGGCGGTCCAGCCCCGGCGGTCCAGCCCCGGAGGTCCAGCCCCGGCGGTCCAGCCTTGATCGATGAAAGAGCGCGAACTGTTGCCGACGGCATCTGACTAAGGAAGTATGATGATTTCGGTCCGCCGACGGCATCAGGATCGGGATCGATTCCTGGGGACATCGGTTTCGCGGCGGACATATCGGGGAGAACGAAAATGACGACAGCGATCAAGTTTGGCACCTCCGGATGGAGGGCCGTTGTGGCCGACGAGTTTACCGTGGCCAATATCCGGCTGGCAGTGGCCGGCATCGCCGCCTATGTGAAGACGCAACCAGAGCCGCATCGCGTGTTGGTGGGCCGCGACCCGCGCTTCCTCGGCGAGCACTTTACGGACATCGCCGCCAAGGTTCTGGCCGGGGCCGGCGTTACGCCGGTGGTGATTCCCGATGCCGCACCGACGCCGGCCATTGCCTACGCGGTACGGGCGATGAAGACTTCCGGCGCCATCAACTTCACCGCATCGCACAATCCGCCGGAGTACAACGGCATCAAGTTCTCGACCCATGACGGCGCCCCCGCGCTGCCCGAAGTGACCAGACAGATTGAGGCGGCCATCGCCGGACTGAATGGCCCCATCCCGGACGGCACGGTTCCCCAGGGCGGCTTTGAGACCACGGACGTGAAGCCGGCCTTTCTGGCGCGGCTGGCTGAACTGGTGGACCTGAAAGCGATTGCCAAATCATGCATCAAGGTCGTCTACGATCCGTTCTGGGGAGCAGGGCGCGGATACAGTTGCCACGTGCTGCGCGAGGCGGGTGTGCCGGTAGAAACGGTCCACGACTACCGCGACGTGCTCTTTGGCGGACACGCGCCGGAGCCGGATGACCACCTGCTGGGCGACTGCAAGGCCAAGATGAAAGAGATTGGTGCGGCGCTCGGCATCGCGACCGACGGCGACGCGGACCGCTTCGGCATCGTGGATGCGGATGGGACCTTTATACAACCGAACTACGTGGTCGCGCTGCTGTTCGACTACCTGGTGGAGACGCGCGGCTGGAAGAACGGCGTGGCCAAGAGCGTGGCGACAACGAATCTGATTAATGCGCTGGCCGAATACCACAAGGTACCGCTCTACGAGACGCCGGTGGGGTTCAAATACATCGGCGAGCTGATCATCGAGGACAAGATCGCGATCGGCGGCGAAGAGTCGGCCGGGCTCACCATTCGCGGTCACGTCCCGGAGAAGGACGGCATCATTGCCGGCCTGCTGGTGGCCGAGATGGTGGCCAATCGCGGCAAGAGCCTGGGCGAGCAACTGAAGGAGCTATTTGCCAAGGTTGGTTCCTTCTATCCCGTTCGCGAGAACTTCCGCTTGACCCCGGAGGTGAAGACCGCGTTCACTGAGAAGTTGAAGACTGATCCGACCGAGCTGAGCGGACGCAAGGTGAGTTCCGTTGTCCGCACCGACGGTCTAAAGCTGATTCTGGAAGATGGGTCGTGGGTTTGTTACCGGCTGAGCGGAACCGAGCCGGTAGTGCGCGCCTATACAGAGGCCCGCAGCGAGCAGGATATGGAAGCGCTCAAGGCGGCGGCGGAGAAGTTTGTACTGGCGTAGAAGCAGGGACTTAGGGACCGGGAGTGTTCGGGATTGGAAGTCAAAGACTTGGCGTTGAGAGGGGCGCGGCTTCGGCTGCGCCTCTTTCATCAAGGAAGTTGAGGCGGGATGACGGACGAAAAGGTTGGAGCTGAAAAGGAAGTCGCAATTGAACCGTTGAGCAGCCGGGCGCTGGAGTTTGCCCAGCGCGCGTGGCGGCCGACCGGTTCGGCCGTAGCGGTATGCCTGGCGCTCATGCTGATGGTGCACGTGGTAAACGGCAGGAACGGCCTGACCGTGTGGCACAAAAAGCGGGCGGAAGATCTCCAGTTGCAGGCGGAGATCGATAAATTGAAGCGGGAAAACGCGCAGCTGCGTGACCATGTAGAGCGGCTCAAGTCGGACCCGGATGCGATAGAACATGAGGCGCGCGAAAAGCTCCACTATGCCAAGCCCAACGAGGTGATCGTGGCCATGCCGCCAGCGTCAGAGGCTCAGGGCCCGCCTGCAGGCGGCAAATAGGCCTGATTTCCGGTGGAACTCGCAAAATAAGAACGAAATTTTTGCCTGTTTGCCTCGACAGTGCAAAAAAACATGTACAAACCATGGGCTGGAATGTATATGTATATTTGAAAATCTCCTCCGGGGTCCCTGTCGCCTGAAATGCTCTGCTCCTGAAGGAGATTGGGGGTGGGGGTGTCTGGCTCGGACTGGGGCCCGGGGCAGTTGATTCCAGTCCACCGGATCCAGACGACAGAATCGCTCGTCCTATCCTCGAATTTTCCTCTCCCCTCGTTGCCGACGAACCGGAACTAAGCCAGCCGTCCCGTCGGCCCCAGCAACGTTGATCCCATCGAACCAGATCAGTTCCTTTGGGGCCGGCTGCTCCCTTGTGCTCCGTCCATTCAAGATCCGAATTTCGTGACAACGACTTCCGGCGACCGCAGCGCTCGTGTGAGCTTCGAAATTGCTGCTGGGGGGCAATTGCTTCCCCTTCCTGCGCCAGATTCTTCATGCGAGGTTGCACCCCGGCTCAAGACGAGAAATCCACATGGGCCCGCACCGAACCCACCCCAAGCCGGTCCGCGGTCGCGGTTGCGGCCGGGATTGGCAACCTGCCACACATCGAGCGAGCAGGACAAGCCCGCGGCGGAAGTGTGATGTGGAATCGCGCTCCACAATGTCTTCGCGGCCGCGGTTGAGGTTGGCGCCGCTGAGCAGCAAGCCGGAGACCGCCCGGCCTCAGGCGAGCCTTGCAGCCGAATGTGCGCAGCAGCGGCAAGCGATTATAGAATGAACCTGGAAACTACCCCCCACCCCTGACACCATACCGGACGTGGGTATCGTCAACAGGAGGCCCTGCCATGTCTCACCAGGAGCGGGAAAAGCTTAAGTTGTTGCAACGGGTCCGCAAGCTGCGCGGACAGTTGGATGCGGTCGAGAGGTCGCTGGCCGCCGATGAAGAATGCGGCGGACAACTGATGCTGCTGGCGGCGGTGCGGGGCGGGGTGAACGGGCTGATGGGTGAGGTGCTGGAAACGCATATCCGCTTTCACTTGGTCGATGGAGCAAAGGAACAGATTGCCCCGGAGCTGGCCGAGGACTTGATCGACTTGGTGCGTGCGTACCTGAAGTGATGCCGGTTGGAGAGATCAGGTTCCGGAGGGCAGATTTCTGACAGCGGATACCTGGGAGTTTTCTCCGGCAACCATGGAGCGAAGCACGGCGCCCGCCTTGCCTGTGCCAGGTGTTGCGGGTCTGCCCGCAAAATGAAAATTCGGTTAAATTCAAACTGTGCCCGAAAGCGACTCGACGCCTGCTCTCACTATTCAACTGGATTGAACATGGCGGCTCATACCAGGCGGGAACAAAGCGCGAGCACATTCTGCCTTCCCGATCTCGAATCTCTGGACCCATAAGTCTGTGTTGACCCGTTATCATCATCGGAAGGCTCGCCATCGCATCCAGATTTCAAGGCCGTGGAATCGGCGCGGCGCTCCTCAGGGATGCTGTTCTTCGCACGATCCAGGCCGCCAAAATCGCGGGCATTCGCGCGATTCTGGTCCATTCAATCTCGGAGCAGGCCAAGCGCTTCTGTGAGAAGCACGGATTTATCCCTTCGCCCGCGGACCCGATGACCCTGATGAATACGGTCACCGAAGCGGCAAGGATTCTCGCTGGGGAAAGAACAGAGTGAAATTTCTGTGAGCGCTATGGGAAGGACAGGCGCTAGAGAGAGATGCGTGGGGTCTGAAGCCGTGTCCACTGCTTGGGGAGCCAGTTAAGCAGTTGGATTTTTCGAGTTTGCATTCGGCGACGCGTTTGACCGCGGTCAATGATTTTCCCATGAGCTCTTTGGTATATCGATCTCTTTCACAACCCGAGGGCCGTAATCATCGGAATATCTGCTCAGTTTCTCTATGCCCCCCCCCTGGCGTAGCCTCCGTTGCTTACGGGCAGGGTAAAGAACAGAAAAGGCGCGGAGCTTCCCGACTCCGGGGGGCTTTCGCCTTGCGTGCGAATTTTGTTTTCTCAAAGACTTGGCAGACCGTTTCCTTCAGAGAGAGGTGGTCACCCTGCTGGCGGTAGCACAGCAGATCATATGCCACATCACTGCCGCGACCGATCGCAGCCCAGCTGGAGGATCAAGGCCTCGCCTTTTATGAACGCGTAAACGAAGAGCGAGCATTCGAGGCACAGACCCTTTATTCCCGTCGGAGTCTCCGTCCACTGTCCCCCAATCAAATTCCGATTTGTGCGTCCGGAAATATTTGCGCGTTACGTTAGGCCGTTCCTTGACCTAACGCTTCACGAGCTTGTCCCGGTGTTTGAAAACAGCCTTGCTCAATTCATCTTCAATCTTTCCCCGTTTCAATTTCCTGGAATCGATAGACCGTTGAATCGTTCTCAGTAGGCTTAAGGCTGCTGGCACATTTCCGGCGATCAGGACGCACCACTTGCCTTTGAAGAGCCAAGAAAGCTTGATCTGCACCCCGGCGGCAGCCAGAGTTCCCAGCTCTCGGCGAGCCAATCCCGATGAAACGACGACGCGCTGCATCTGCCTTTTATTGGTGCAAATCAGGGCGATGCAAAGCGTCACGGGTTTCCTCCCGCTTGTTTGCTTTCATCCTTTCTTGAGAGCGGCTTTCGCCAAATCAGTTCCTGAATTCGACTTCGTTTTTCTGCCCTACGCCATCTGCATTTTGCCCGAATCGGCTTGAAACCCTGATCTAGCCTGTTGATTCGCCCGCCTGAGGAACCAGGAAAGGTACCTGCACACGAACCGCAGGTTTTCGATTATGATTTGGATTCATCGTCTCCATGGCATACCGTTGAACCCCAGGGCGGCCAGGACGGGAAAGAAGTGTGTAATGGCGAAGTCCCCCATCGTTCGCAGTCCACGTTTCGGAGAACAGGCCCGCGTCGTTCTGGCAGGCAGCGAAAAGGCTGCCCCGACCAATGCGGTCCATGTGAAAGCTACGCCGGGCAAGGCGCAGATTACTGTTTCACTCGTCGTACGAAGAAAAGAGCCGCTGAAGATCAACAAGCGCGGCGGCCGCGCGGCCGGCCCGGTGCGCGTGAGCCGCGCTGAGTACAAGAAGCACCACACAGCGGCCCCCGCGGACTTGCAATTGGTGAAGGCCTTTGCCAAGCAGTTCAACTTGACGGTGGAGACTGATCCCACCGCGGCCACGCGGCGGACGGTGAAGTTGACAGGGAGTGCGGCCAACCTCCAGGAGGCCTTCAGTGTCGAACTCAATCAGAAAAACATTGACGGCGTGGAGTATCGCGTGCGGGAAGGAAACATCCAGGTGCCCGCTGCGCTCGCCGGCGTCGTCCTGGCTGTGCTGGGACTGGATAACCGCCCCCAGGCCAAGCCGCATTTCCGCGTGAAGAAGCTTGAGCAGCGAGCCGGGCTGCTGAGTTCCGCTGCTGAGGCCCCCACCAGCTACACCCCGCCGCAGGTGGCCGAGGTGTATCAGTGGCCGGCCAATGCCACAGGGGCCGGGCAGACGATCGGCATTATCGAGTTAGGCGGCGGGTATCGACAGGCTGATCTCAAGGCATACTTCAAGACGCTGGGAATTCAGGCGCCGGCGATTACGGCGGTCAACGTGGACAAGGCCAAGAACGCGCCCACAACGCCGTCAGGCGCGGACAGCGAAGTGATGCTGGACATTGAAGTGGCCGCGAGCGTGGCGCCGGGCGCGAAGATCGTGGTCTACTTCACGCCCAATACGGACCAGGGATTTACCGACGCCATTACGACGGCCGTGCATGACGCGGTCAATAAGCCGAGCGTAATCTCGGTCAGCTGGGGCGCTGCGGAAGCAAACTGGACGGCACAGGCGATGACCGCGCTCGATGCGGCGTGCCAGTCGGCGGCGGCGCTCGGCGTGACCATCACGGTGGCAGCGGGCGATGACGGATCAACCGATGGCCTGACGGGAAACAATGTGGACTTTCCCGCGTCCAGCCCGCACGTGCTGAGCTGCGGAGGAACCAAACTGGACGCCAATGGGTCCACGCTTGTCTCCGAGGTGGTGTGGAATGATCTGGCGGAGAACGATGGCGCAACCGGCGGCGGCGTAAGCAATTTCTTCGCGTTGCCCAGTTGGCAGGCAAACGCCAATGTACCGGCGCCTTCCGGCGCGACCGGCGGCCGCGGCGTGCCAGATGTAGGCGGAGACGCCGACCCCGACACCGGCTATACAATTCGCGTGGATGGCCAGACAACGGTCATTGGCGGCACCAGCGCTGTAGCGCCGCTGTGGGCCGGACTCGTCGCTGTGGCCAACCAGCAGCTGGGCACGCAGGTGGGGTTCCTTCAGCCGGCAATTTATGCGGCCAAGGCTGCATCGGCGTTCCATGACATCACCAAGGGAAACAATGGGGCGTTTTCCGCCGGGCCGGGATGGGATGCGTGTACAGGATTGGGCTCGCCCATCGCCAACAAGCTGATCCCGCTGCTGGCGCCCGCAAACACAACGCCGACCAAGCCTACGACGCCGCCGGGAAAGAAAATGAAAATGAAGTCGACCTCCGTGGCCTCGGCTGGGAAGAAAGCAGAAAAGACCGGACCCGGGATAAAGCCGGCCAAGAAGGTCGGCAAAAAGGCACCGGCTACGAAGCCCGCGAAGTTCGCTGCGGGAAAGAAGTAGTAGTTGCTTCCGGTTCCGCCTGTTCGACTGCCACTATGCTAGGCCCGTCCTTCCGTGATGAGGCTGCTGCTGTCTCGGTCTGGCTATGGGTTTTGCCCTCTTGCCTCATGATGCGAGCCGTTCGCTGCGCTTCCGGCAAGACGCAGGTGCACAATGGGTCGCCAGTAACGACGTCGTCCCAGCCCACAAAGCGCGAAGCGGCATCGAAGCTCTCGGCGAGCGTGTAGGGGTATGGCAACGATTCGCGATCATGCCGAGCGTCGCATGATCGCGATGATCCACGGGCCTGACGATGAGGAGTAAGATCGAGAGATGGTAAATCTGAACAGAACCGATGCTGCCATCCTCGCTCGAGTCGCCAAGTACTCGAAGGTTGAGCCTGTTCGCCGTCGTCACATGTTGGACAAGGCGAGCCCAGATGCCAAGGTAATTGGAAACATCGTGATCGCGCGAGATGAAAATGGAGCTCCCGACGATTTCATCCGCGCCGCTCACAGCATCATCGACTGGGCGGCCGAAGAAAGACCTGAGCGCGCTGAAGTCGTCGCTTACGCCGGACACTAGATTCCAATAGCGCTCGATCGCTATCTAAACAGCCGCATGATCAATTCATGCGGCTGTCTTTGTTTGCCAGATCAGCGCGATGGCGACCGAAAATATATCTCCCGCACTACTGTCCGGGATCATGCAAGGAGGGAGCGTCCGGTGAGTGCTGTGCCGGCGAGTCATCGGTCTTGATGGAGATGACCCGAAAAGATTTAAGCGCCCGCATGCCGATTCGCGGAATGAAGCACAACGGCGCTCATCCGAGGCGCGCTCACAACTCCATCGTGAATGTACTCTTCTTCCTTCGCCGTCCACCTCCCCTCGGAATTGACGGACGCGCCTGCGAATGTCACCCCGGTTGTGCTCTCGGGAGACGGCGCAAGCAGCCGCAGGGCCGACGCGCTGCCCATCCCCAACTCTGCAAAAGAAACATGCGCATCCTGCGAACTGTCCCGGTTTACGATCACAACCGAGCGAGGCTTTCCACCGGCCCCCAGAGCATAGGCAGTCAGGTTTACGCCCTGAGTATCGATGTCGACCGGCAAGACTTCGGAATCGCCGGCCAAGGCGGCAGTAAACGCAAGCATTCCGTAATAGGGAACGCCGGCCGTATTCAGACCCTTGCCGTCGTCCTGGATCGGCGAATAGGAACTGACGAAGCCCAGCTGGTTGACGCCGGTTTCAATGTTGACTCCGGCGCATCCGTGCTCGGCCAGCAGAAGCATGAAGTCCAGAGTCCACAGGGCACCGATGAACGTATCGCTCACACCCGGCCGGCCACCTCCTGAGAACGAGTTTGTCTCGCACATGCGCCATGGAATACCGCTCTGCAGCGAAGCGGCACGCAGGCGCACAAGAGTGTCTTTCAATGCCGGATCGGGGCGCAGCAGTTGCTCGGCTGAACCGCGGGACTGGCCATTGCGATAGTAGTGTGTCGTCAGCAGCTGCACGTCGCCTTTTGCGTCCTTCGCCATCTTTTCCACCCACTCCACGTTGGAGGCAGTATCCGGGGCGGCAAAGGACAAGCCCGGCGCCGCCTTCAGGATGGCGGCATGCCATTGGTTATACTCGGCGCGATAGGTCTCGTATTCGTAGGGCGGCTTACGGAATGGCTTCTCGCCGCGTTTGTAGTTCTCCACTTCGTTGCCAATTTCAAGCGCCAGCAGCCGCGATCCAAGAATGGAGGAGACAGCGCGCGCTTCGTTGACCGCATCCGCAATGCTCCCCTGCGCGAAGTTGACGCTCCAGATCGCTGTCCATCCGATTTTGTGGAGAAAGGCGCCGAATTGCTCCAGGCTCGCCCGCGCGATGACGGTGTTCTGTCGTTCCCCCACGATGGTTCCATTAGGTTCATAGCGGGCATAGTCCGCCACAATGCCGCCCACACGCAGCACGCCTTTGGCTCCAAGCCCGTGGATCAGTTCCACATAGCGATGATTGGTTGCGCTCAGCAGACCCAATGGCGCCACCGAAGACATCTCGTAGCCCAGGCCCATGAAGTTGGCCGGAACATGCACTGGCGCGGCCTTGCTCGGCCTGAGGACCAGTTGTGGGCTTGCATCGGCAAAGCCGCGAGCGGCGGGGGCCAGCGCCAGGCCGGCGGAGGCCTTGAGTGTGTTTCCGAGAAGCCTGCGGCGAGTCAGCATATGTCATCTCCTGAAATTGAATGAAAGGCGAACGAATTTGAGTTACAAGCCATTCGCCTGCGAGGGCGACGGCCCTCCTGAATCGCACATCCCTATCCGTCGGTGAGTTTGCAAGGCAGACATCACTCCATCTGCGGCAGGCGCAACTGATGGCTCTGACATGGGCGAAGAACTAGCTTGCTGGGCTATCAGGCTGGCGGATGAAAATCCATGCGCAGCAAGAAGAGCGAATGCGGTTCTTACGACGGCATGCGCGCGGGTAGACCAGAGGTCAGCGACAAAACCACGATGATCCAAGGAAAACTCCGTCAACACTAGACTTATAATCTGTTGGACGTCCGGAAATGATTCAGCGACTGTTTCAGATTATCCGGCGACTCGGAATTTACGTCGGCAAGCATCTTCGGCCGAGATAAAGTTCCGCAACAGTCCCGAATCCTGCCCTGCACCGACCCCTCTTCCCTGAAAAACGCGCTATTCAAGCTCGTTTCTGCCCGCAACGCCGACCCCGAGAACGGCGAGGACGACGCAGGCGAGAAGAACCGGCCACGTCCTCGCAGAAGCAACAGCAACAGCCTGCTAAGGGGAGCTCCGCCCCTCGCGCGCGCAAGCCGTGTCCCCAATCTCCCGCGCTGCGCTTGTGCAGGATTACGTTGCATTTGGGCCATCGTTCCATTCGATGTGGGCCACGATTACGGTGAAACAAAAAATGCGGCCCATATCGCAACCCAATCGCAGCTCACATCACACCGGAATCAGCGGCACGTCACGTCGATGATCCATGACCGGGATCCTACAAGTCCACAAATCAGGGTGGCTAGTCGACCATCAGCATCACTTCGGTGGACTTGATGATGGCTGTGACTTCGCTCCCCACCTTAATGTTGAGATCCTCGACGCTTTGCTTTGTGATGACGCTTTCGATCAGGTTCTCACCAACTCGAACGCCCACTTTTGCCGTGACTACCCCTAGTTCCACCGTTTCGACCGTACCGCGCAATTGGTTACGTGCTGAGATTTTCATGGATTGATTATAGAAAGCTCCGTGAGCTTTCGGTAAATCTGCGGGTTGAGGGAATGCGTGTGGCCCATGGCGTCGAGGCCTGTTTTAGTAATCGTGCCTCGCGCGTCCGCCATATCGTTTGTGCGCAGATTGGGCAAGTTATGAGGACCAAGTTCCAGGGAGGACCCAGGGACGCCGATGCATCGGCAGATCGCCAGTCAATTTGCACTAGATCGATTGCGCCCGGGTTCTCGCAGAAGTTCAACGCTGTGGACGAGTGATACCCAGCTTTTGCATACGAAACTGGAGTGTGGGTCTTTTGATCCCCAGACGCACTGCTGCGCCATTCGGCCCCCCTAAGACCCAATTCGTCTGCTCCAGGGCCGATAAAATGTGCCTTCTTTCGACCTCTTCAAGGGTCCCAAATCCATTCATCTCGCCACCATCAGGGACGCGCGGCTTGAGATCGGCCGACGGAATATGGAGCCCCGGACCCCGAGAGAGAATCACTGCCCGTTCAATGACATTTTGCATTTCACGTATGTTTCCCGGCCAGGGATACCGGACTAATGCGTTCATAGTTTCAGAAGAAATTGTGTCTATCTGCTTCTTCATGTTTCGAGCAAAGTACTGGGCGAAGTGCCGGACCAAAAAGGGAATATCTTCTGGGCGTTCCCGCAAAGCAGGGACGTGGATTGGAAATACGTTCAATCTGTAATACAGATCGGAGCGAAATGTCTGCATTTCAACCATTGCGGCTAAATCGCGATTGGTCGCCGCAATGAGCCGGGCATCTGTGCGAAGGGTACGGGAACTGCCCAAACGCTCGAACTCCCGCTCCTGCAGGACACGCAATAGCTTTGGCTGCAGATCAAGCGGTATCTCGCCCACCTCATCCAGAAATATCGTCCCGGGCGATGCCAGTTCGAACCGTCCAATTCGTTGTGAGACAGCGCCAGTGAACGACCCTCTTTCGTGTCCAAAGAGCTCGCTTTCCAGCAGCCCCGTTGGAATCGCTGCACAATTTAGTTTCACAAAGGCGTTTGAGCGGCGGTCACTGAGATTATGAACTGCCCGAGCAATCAGTTCCTTCCCCGTACCCGTTTCTCCGTAAATAAGAACCGTCGAACCGGTCGGAGCCACCGCTTCGACCTGACGCAGCACTTTTCGCAGCGCAGCGCTATTCCCAATGATCTCTTCAATGTTCATCTCGCTACGTAGCTCACCCTCAAGATAGAGCTTCTCTTGAGTGAGCTGGTCCTTGAGTTCCGAAATCTGACGATAGGCCAACGCATTGTCAATGGCGATCGCTATTTGTCCGGCGATCTGCGATAAGAAGTCGACGTCAGGCTGGGTGAAAGCATTCTTCTGGAGCCGGGCCAGGCAAAGGACACCGAGAACTCGACTGCCGCGGCTCAACGGAAGCATACAGAGGGTCTGCAGGCCCTCTGCCCGCACAATCTGATGGCCGACACTCAAGTTGGGCAACTCGTCAACATCGCCCACCCATGGCTTCCCAAAACGTAACACCTGTCCCGAGACGGAACCATCAAAGGGAGTCAGCACATCCTCCCGGACCAGGCCTTTGCTGTCTGGAAAGTCCAGCGCATAGAGTCGGATATGCTGGCAGTCCTTGTCCGGGAGGACTAAGGACACGAGATCCAGCCGCATTACCTTACGAATGCTGGGAGAGATGGACTGAAGCACGTCGCGCAACTTCAAATTGGCCACGACACTATTGTTCAGGTCCAGAATGAGGCTCAATCTGGTGCGTTCGCTCTCCAATTGAGCGCGGACCATTCGATCGTCGACGGCCAGTGCCACAAAGTCCGAGACGAGGGAAAAGAAGCGAACCTCCGTTTCAGAAAAGGTGTCGGGCTCGATTCGACCAATACAAAGTGCTCCCAGGCAATGGGCCGCAGTGTTCAGAGGGAACACGCAGTACGATTGATTTCCCAATTCGCCAAATAGTTCCGTGAGCTGCGGGAAAGGATTTCCCTCCTTGAGCGACGAAAGGATGAAGGGCTTCCGTCGCTCCTCGATCCATGCGTGCAGGGATTTCTGCGCGTCGAGGCTCTTCGGCGTGGGCTCTATCGCGTTTCTCTTGCTATCTATCGCGAGCCAAGCGGTAACCTCCGATCCCCCACGAAATGCAAGTACCAAGCTGTTTCCGCGGAAACAATCGAATAGTTCTGCTGGCAGAGCCTGCATAAGCTGCTCGGGATCGTCATAAACCTCCAATCTATGCCAGAGACGAAGAAGCTCCTCATCATGCCCTTTTGGCAGAGGCCGGTCATTCAGTCGAATTGAGTTCTGGTTTTCTCGCATCTTGTACCGGGATCTGTTTCCACTCGTTGATGGCCTATAGATGAAAGCATCGGGCACAAAGAAGCAAAGATTATTTGAGCGCCCGCATGACACTCGCTCGGCAAGTGAGGCAGAACAATGGCCCCGCGGGCACACCGTCAGAGCTGCGGGTATGTTTGCTCAATCGGCAATTGAGAGAGTCCGGAGGTCTTTCTGTGTGACCGACGGGCTCGGATGCTCACTCGTCTTCGCACTTAGCTAGACGCGGTGAATAGAACCTCCTCTCTTATCGGCAGGCGTGTTGCGTTCGCGCAGCAAATGCATGGGCTGACTCTATTCGGTCATCTCCAAAATCATGGACGCTTCTTCTGGGGAAGACAGTTCCGTCATCTTATCGATCGAGAGTGGAAGTCGGAGGGAAGCAGCAAACAGAAAAGCGTGAAGCACGCAAAGCAGAAAGAAGGCCGCAGCAAATGCGCTTGAGAGAGAGACAAGGGAATGTGCCAACTCCAGCCTCCATCCCAGGAAGGTCGCGCAGAGCGTAGTGAAAGTCGGTCCGCCGAGACGTTGCACAATGTTGAGCGATGTTGTCGCCATTGGCAGGTCACGCTTTCTGACGGAAGCATATGCCGCCGAGAGGGAGGGAATGCCGACTGCGCTCAGGCCCACTCCACGAGCAAACAGAGCACATGCGAGCACGGTGAGTACAAGTCCGTGACTGGCCAGCCAGATAAATGGCAGCGTGGCTGCTAAGGCCAGAAATGCGCCTCCAGCTGATACCTTTCGTATCCCGAAGTGCTGCGTCAGGGCTCCTATCCATGGATAGGAACAGATCATCCCCACTCCAAGCGGAGCCAGCAACCAACCCGTCGCACTCGGTGATTGGCCACAGGCGCGGATGAGATAGATCGGAATCAGCATTTGGCCCGCGAACGAGATTCCGTTTGACATGAACTGCGTGGTGGCGGATGCAGAAAAAGTCTTGCTTCGGAATAGCCGGAGATCGATGAGCGCTCGATCTTCTTTGCTTTTTGCCATCCTGAAGAAGAACGCAAGCAGAACCAAGGAGATAAGCAGAGCCACAAGACCGATGCGTTCGCCGAGATGATCCGATCCGTAGAGGAAAGGCACAAGTCCGGGAGAGAGGAGAGCCAGGCCAGTCAGATCCAGTTCTCTTGACCTGATTTCTTCACGGTCCTTGGGCAGAAACAGAGCCGCCAGTACGATTGCCAACGCACCGACCGGCAGGTTGACCAGGAAGAGCCAGCGCCAGGAGGCGTATTGCAGAATGGCGCCGGCGATAACCGGGCCGAGGATCGGTCCCAGCATCACGGGCACGGCGGCGTAGCCCATGATGCGTGCCATGTGCTGCTTTCCCGCAGCGCGCGCCATCATCATCTGCGCCATCGGGGCCATCAGGCCTCCGCTCATGCCTTGGAGGACGCGAAATGCGATCAGGCAATTCGCGGACCATGCCACGCCGCATAAGGCAGAGGCGAGCGTGAAGGTGGAGAAGCACCAGAGGTAGAGAGATTTGGCTCCAATGCGCTCCACCAGCCAGCTGTTCAGCGGAAGCATGAGGGCGAGTGCCAGAAGATAGCCGCTGGTAACCCATTGGATCGCGGTGAGGCTGCTGTGCAGATCCACCGCGAGACTGGAGAGCGATACGTTGACGACGGTTGCATCGAGCTGCGAAAGAAAAGAGCCGAGCACCGCGACGGTCGTGATCTTCCAGACCAATGGGTCGAGACCGCTGGATTCGCTGGAGGACTTAGGCAAGAGCGGCCAGAACCTCATCGGTGGTACGGACGCGTGTGAGACGCGGGAAGACATTTTCAAAGGCGAAGCGATGGTCTTCGGCGCTTTGGGCGGAGCAGGCGTCTTCGACGAGTACAAAGGCAAAGCCGAGGCCGGTACCCTGACGCGCGGTGGACTCGACGCCTGCATTGGTGGAGATGCCTGTGAGGACGACCGTGTCGATGCCGCGGGATTTAAGCTGCTGCTCGAGGTCGGTTCCGGCGAAGGCTCCCCAATGGCGCTTAGTGACGAGGATGTCGCCATGCTGGAAACCAGCGGAAGGAGCGATCTCCGACGCTGCGGCGGGCAGCGGCTTGTCGCCCAGGTAGAACGGCTGGTCGACGGGAAGCGCCATGAAGTCGTTGAGATCGACGCGGACGTAGACGACGGGAGCGCCCTGACCGCGGAAGGCGTCGGCAAGTTTTTTGGAGTTTTCGACGACCTGTGCGGCCGTATACGGCACGGGGTTCATGCCGACGATGGCATTCTGCAGGTCGATGAGGACGAGTGCAGTCTTTTGGGGGTCGAGCTGGAGTTCTACCATGGTTCCTCTTTGTTGAAAATATTTGAAAATCGAGTGCATCCTCGAGTTTTCTGAATTTATAATATGAGGATGCCCTCGAATTTGTCAAATCCCGTTCGCGTCGCACCGCAGCAGGAACGCTCGATGCGCCGGCTGGCCGGTTTTCTGGACGCAGCCGCGGAACTCTTTGTCGAAGTCGGCTACGAAGCAGCGACTATGACGGCAGTCGCGGAGCGAAGCGGGTCTTCTATCGGCGCGCTCTACAACTACTTTCCGGATAAACAGTCCATCGCGTTCACGCTGGTGAACCAATATACCCAAGAGGTGGAGGCGCATTGGAAGCCGTTGGTGGAACAGGCAGAGACACTGACCCATGCCGAGTTCGCCGATCAGTTTATCGAGCGCATCACCCAATTCGCCCAGAAGCGTCCCGCTTATCTGAGCCTGTTGGCCGCGCCAATCCGCTTTCGTCGCGACCCTGCAGCCCGGAAGGCTTCACGAATCGCAATAGCAAACGCCTTTCAGGTAAAGAATCCGTCGCTTTCAAAGGAACAGTCTCTACTTGCTGCAAACCTATCTCTCCAGATAGTCAGAGGCATGATGACACTCTATGGAGAGGCAGATTCCAAAGGCAAAGTCCTCGTTGTGGCTGAGTTTAAGAAGTTGCTGACGTTGTATCTGAGAGGCGTCTTGTCCGAAGACGAAGGATCGGCCAAGTAGAGCCTAAATTCCTGCATTTGATTGCAGCCATTGCGTGGGTGCACACAGTTTGTGTCTCGATAGCCGACAAGAACGAAGCCGCAGGCGCCGCGGTCGCTGCAGCAGTGGCTGGCGAGTAGTTTTTAGGCCGGTAAACAGGCGTATGCTGAAGCAGCCATGGCGAATCGATCTGAATTCGGCGAACTCGAAACTTGAGTGCAGCCCTATCAAGCAAAAAGGCTATTGAAATTCCATAGATATATCTATAAGAACCCCGGCAAGGACCGCGACCACGGCAAACGCCTGCGTCTTCCTTCTTGTCTCCTAATCGAAACCGACTCGACCGGTGATCTTGCTCAACCCGCTGTGCCGTGCTCGAGTCGGTTCCGATGTAGGCTGGCGACAAGTATTCCCCGAATCCCGCCCAGATCTCTGTTGATGCCAACAGGCCATGACCGGCTCATTGACAGCCGATTATGCGCGATTGTCGAGGTTACTCCTGAAATACGCCCATGGAGCCCTTAAAGTTCTGGCTTCAAATCGCCGAAGCACTCCACCGACAAACAGCCAATTGATCGCAGAATTAACCATCTCTATCCCACCAGCCGTTCATATTGTTCCGGCGTCAGCATCATTTCGTTTCTCTCCCCTTCAGGGGGCATGACTGTTGATTATGTTGCATTTGGGTCATCGTTCCAATCCATGTGGGCCGCGATTACGCCGTGTGGGCCACGATTACGGTGAAACAAAAAATGCGGCCCACATCGCAACCCAATCGCAGCCCACATCACACCGGAATTAGCGGCCCACATCCAATGGAATCTCCGGCCCACTTGGACCGGAATACGCAATTGCGCATGGATCGGCCATCTGTAGGCAGAGTGGGATGGCGAATTTCGGATCGGATAGGAATCAACTCATCCATACTTTTCTTCGCGGACACCCGGCAGACGGCGGCTTGGACCGTCTACCATCCGGTATATCGGAAATTAGAATCCCATCTTTGGGAAGATCATGACCGATCTGAATTCACTCATCGTGTTCGCACACGTTGTGGAGGCAAACAGCTTTTCAGGAGCGGCCCGCATTCTTAAGATGCCGACCTCGACTGTAAGCCGCCGCATCGCGGAGTTGGAAGATCAGCTCGGAGTGCGTCTGATCGAACGTTCCACGCGGAGACTGCGGTTGACGGATGCTGGATCGGAAGTCCTCGAACATGCGCGGCGAATGGTTGAACTCAGCGATGCCGTTGATAATGCTGCCTCCAATCTCCTTTCGAATGTCTCAGGCACGCTGCGGCTCGCAGCTCCGCCCAGCATTTCTGACACTTTGCTGGCGCCGATCGTAGGAGCATTCCAGGAAGCATATCCCGAGGTTCGTGTTCATATTTTCATCACCGATCGAATCGTCGACCATGTCTCCGAAGGTGTTGATCTGACCTTCAGGGTCGGGGATCTTGAAGATTCCTCCCTTGTCGCCCGCAGGATCTTGAAATATCGGCATCAGCTTGTTGCGAGCCCGGCATACATGAAGAAATACAGAGCCCCAAAAAATCCGAGTGATCTCCTCAACCACAGGCTGCTGGCATTTTCCTTCTGGAAACCAAAATGCCAATGGAACTTCGTGCATACAAATGGAACAGACAAAGAAACGCTGACATTTCAACCTTATTTTTCGATGAACGATTACGCCGGACTTGCGACGGCGCTTCTTGCAGGCGTCGGCATCGGTGATCTACCACCGGTGGCGCAACCAGACCTGCTGCGCGAGGGTCGGCTGGTGGAGATCATGCCAAGGAGGAGGTTTCGCAACTTTGATCTCTCCCTGGTCCACGCGGGCAATCACCCCATGCCGCGCGTGGTGCGCGTGTTCAAGGAATTCGCAGCCGAAATGGCTCCGCGGCTCTTTCCGAAGCTGCCTGCCTAACTGATCGGGGGCTGGGATATTGTTCCATATTTGGAAAATACATTTCCATCTATTCGTCTAGTGGGATTCTGCCTGCAAAGACTATATTCGTGTCAAACGAATTCAGGAGGCGCGGATGAGCGTGACAACAGAAGCTGTGACTGCCCTGCTGGCGAAGTACAACGATGCGTTGAACGCCTCAACTACCGATGCGGTGATGCCGCTCTACGCGGAAGACGGCGTGTTTATGGCTCCGTATAGTCCGTCTGCGATTGGCGCAGATGCGGTGCGGAATGCCTACGATGCGGTTTTCAAGGCGATTACGCTGAACGTGAAGTTCACCATTGCTGAGATCGTGGAGCTGACTCCAGAGTGGGCTTTTGCACGCACCAATTCTTTAGGAACGACGCTTGACCACGCGACGGGAACCAGAAGCGCTGAGGGAAATCAGGAACTCTTTATTTTCCGCAAAGGCAGAGATGGTTCCTGGAAGATTGCGCGATACAGCTTCTCTCCTACGAATCCCCCCGAGGCATTAGCCCAGAGGAAGGAGCCGAGCCATGGCTGAGATGAAAGCCGTCGTGACTTATGAGGCGGGTGGACCGGAGGTTCTGAAGGTCGAGGGCCGTCCCATCCCGACTCCGAAAACCGGACAAGTGCTGATTCGCGTCAAGGCATTCGGGCTGAACCGTTCCGAACTATTCACGCGCCAGGGCCTTTCGCCGGGAGTGAAGTTTCCTCGGGTCCTTGGGATAGAAGCGGTCGGCGTAGTGGAAGAGGCTTCCGGCGGCGAGTTCCAGAAGGGCGACGTGGTCGCGAGCGCAATGGGCGGCATGGGGCGCGAGTTCGACGGAGGCTATGCGGAATACACCTGTCCGCCAGCGAGCCAGGTGCAGAAGATCGAGGTGAAGCTGCCGTGGGAAACATTGGGGGCGATGCCGGAGATGCTGGAAACGGCATGGGGCTCGCTGTTCCGGTCGCTACGGCTGGCAAACGGAGAGCGCCTTCTGGTCCGCGGCGGCACGACTTCGGTCGGACTTGCAGCAGCAGCCATTGCCAAGAACTACGGCGTCTTCGTCGCATCCACTACACGCGATCCCAACCGCGCCGAGCTGCTGCGCTCAAGCGGCGTTGACGATGTCATCGTGGACACCGGCTCCCTGGCCAGCGAGATTCAGCACAAGTACCCCGGAGGTGTCGATAAGGTACTGGAAATGATCGGCACGACGACCCTGGAGGATTCGCTCCGCTGCGCCAAGCAGGGTGGCATTGTTTGCATGACCGGCATCGTCGGAAACAAGTGGTCCTTCGATCAGTTTGCGCCAATGGACGTAATCCCCACAGCGGTTTGTCTGACCGTCTATGCCGGCGAGTCGGAAGACTTCATGCAGACGCCCCTCAATGACCTTGCCAGGCAGATTGAGGCAGGCACGCTGCACATTCAGGCAAGCAAGATTTTCCATCTGGACGAGATTGTCGAGGCTCATCGCCTGATGGAGGAGAACAAGGCCGGCGGGAAAATCGTAGTCCTCACCTGAAGATCTCGCCTGAAGTCCTCACAGCACCAGCAGGAACGGCTGGAAGAGCTATAGCCATGGATCGCTGGTACAACGAAGAATCAACCAGACTGGCAGGCAGAGCCCGGAAGGACTCGATACAAAGGAGAGATTTCTTCAAGCTCGGGATGAGCGTCGCCGGCGCCGTGGGCAAGGGTGTCGGTTTCACCTCGATTGCTGCTGCCGTCCTGCACACCGAGCGGACTTCGGGACCGCCTCTGAATGCGACGAGCGAAGCTGAAAAGATCGCGTTCGATCGGATCGGAAGCGGAGTGAAGGTCCTCCTGATATCCGGTTTCCCGCAAACACGCAGATCGTGGAATAGGTTAATTCCGTTATTGTCCCTGAGATTCCAGTTGATACCGACCGACTTGCCAAGCGCAGGCTCGTTCGCCAGGCGGTTTCCCGAGCGTTCGATCAAGATCGCGCCCGCAAGAGCAGCAGATCTTTCCTGCCAGCCTCATTCGGGTTGTTGAGGACCGTTCGCGGCCCATAACTAACAATAAGCGCCAACAAACTGTATAATATTGATAATAAAATATTTATTACCGATAAGAACCCTTATTTAAAGTGCCTGCCAGCCGGCCAGAACAAAGCTGAAATGTCCTACCTTCGTAATTCGCCGCAGACCGATCAAGATACGGCGGGTGCACCGTCTTCCCTATCGCATCTGATTATCCTGAAAACGCACATTGTCCGATTTGGCACGTAATTGAGGAGTCGTTGAATCCAGATTGCCGTACATAAAGTCGATTTGGGCCGTATCAAACAAAAGTGGCGAAGAGTCCGAAAGATGTGAGGCCGAGTGGACTGAACGAGTCGTTCGGCCTGGCGTGGCTTGCGGCAGAAATGTGTCACGAATTCAGTGAACGGGATCGGCGCTTGTGTAGCCGATATTCTTGAGAGCAACGGGGCCGAGGCGTTCCGCTAGCTGGAAAAGGTAGAGGCTCTGCGGAGTAACCGGCTTGCCCTGAGATTCGATTACCCCCGAGGGAAGCGGAGTACCGTGTACGCGGCCTCCCTTACCATCAGGTATACCTTCGCTTTTAACCTCACCGCGATTGCCCATCGCCCATGTAATGGTTCCAGGCGCCTGCTGAATCACGAAATCGCTCGCCGTGCTGTTCCACACAACGCCCCAGCCGATAGCCCAGCCTTGGCCGGATCCCATATTGCCGCGGTTGACAAAGTGGATGCCGCCCTCTGGCACCGCGCAGTTGTCGACCAGCAATCCAGTCGACCAGCGTTGATGAGGTTCCAGGTTGCCGTTGCCGCGAAACACCGAGTTCAGGATGACGATCGGCCCCTGCTGGCGTCGCCCGGTGGCGAAGTAGAAAACGCTGTCGCCGATGGCGGTAGCGCGGTCGACAAGCACCTGAGTGCCATCGATGAGGTAATCGAAGGACTTGGCGGAGCTGGTGACAGTCTTGCTCTCCTCCACGTCATCGCTCGTGAGCGTAATGCGCTCGGAGTTGAAGTCCATGTAAACGCCCTCCGTAGTGTCGATCATGGCGACATTGCGCACCCAACTGTCGGCAGCGGCGTTGATCTCCATCCCGACAGAGTGCGCGTCGTGGAACCCCACACTCACCGCCGGCGCGACGATGCGAAGGTCTTCGATCCCCACTTCTTTCACCTGTCCGGTTACTGCAACGGGTTGTATATTGAAGTGTTCTGCGCCGAGAAACTTCGAATCGTAGGAGTCCATCAGCGCAATCTGGAAGGTCACGGCATGGCCGTCGACGGCAGTCACAACGCGGCGTGCCGTAAGAATTCCATCAATCCATTGTTCCTCGCGGTCCGGTCGCTCCAAGCTGCTCATGCCCATATATTCGATCCACGCAGCGGTCACCGGCTTCGATATCTGTACCAGATCGCCGGCATGGATGTGCGTTGCATCCGCGACATGGACGGTATGCGCGCCGAAGGGAACGTAGGCATCGGTGATGTTGGTGGCGGGGGCGACGGTACTCAGCGCAAAGTTGCCTTTGATGATGATGCCGGCGTGCGGGTCTCCGGTCTGTCTGATGGTGGTCGCATCATGGCCTGCCCCGCTGCCTGCTCCACGCAGCACTACACCGGAGGCCGCAAGTACAAGCGCAGCGGAGCAGTGAAATACGCCTGGGGCGAGCTGTACAGCTCCGCGGGAGCCACTGGCGTCGAGCGGACGGGCAGAGAGGGTATCGATGGCGTGCTGAATGGCGGCAGTGTCGTCTCCCCCCGCAGGCGAGAGGTTGATCTGTGCAGAAACCGTGGGAAGAGCGACGCCGCCTGCGTGGTAGCCGGCGAACGAGTAGTCGGGAATCGTGGCGCCGCTCTTATCGCGGCCATAGATAAGGTGCCCTTTGGCTCCCGGATGGACCCACTGGTTTTGCTGCGCGAGCAGCGCGGGAGAGAAGAGCAGCAGTGTAGCGGCGCGAAGAGATTTCACACCAACCATCCTACTTTCTACGGCTCCTCTTTTGGAGATTCCTGTAAAACGGGGTTTTGAGCAACTTCACCCGACGATAGCAGCCGGTGCGGTCTCAGTTTGTGCATCGCGAATTCACTCATCGACAGACAGCCAATTGATCGCAGAATCCACCATCTCTATCCCACCAGCCGTCCATATTGTTCCGGCGTCAGCAAGATCGACATCGCCACGGCCAGTCATGACGGCATGTCCGACCGCCTGCTTAGAAGCCAGGTCGCAGAGTCCCTTGCCGCGGCGAATCACCTCGACCATATTGTCGGGATTTGTGAAGGTACGCGGGGGAGCGGCCTGAATGCGAAGATCCTCCTCCATGAAAGTGCAATGTCATCGCTTTCGAAGAACGAAAGACATATGGATACGGCGGAGCTTCGGAGCCGGTGCGCGTGCGGAGTTGAACAACGAGAGCTACTTTGCCCGCTGGGCGTGCCAGCAGGTATCCGTCAGGAGGCACCGGGTCGAAGGATCGGAAGAAGCGCAGGCGCCGGGCAAGATTACGGATGAATGCGTCAACAGGGACCATGCGATCTTTTTTGAACTTGCCGATAGGGACATGAATCGCCCAGCAATCGGTGCTGATGGGACGCAAGCAGTCATTGGATAGATCGGCGCATTTTCCGATCCGCATGCCGGTATGACGGATCAACAGAAAGGCGTTTGCACCCAGATCGTTGCGGCGGAAGAACTCCTGCTGTGGCACGCACAATCCGGCCATCGCCTCGCACCACAATCTGCTATCGAGCGGCCTTGGTACACGCGCAAGACATCGGTTTCGTTTGAAGATATCCTGCGCAATCTCCGCCAAGCTACCTGGCAGGAAAAGATTTTCGGCGACCCCAGACTTAATCCTAGATTCGGCAGTTGAAGCGGCAGAAAAGCAGTAAAAGGTAGACTGGGAGCGGGTTTGACTAAACCAGGAGCATTCACCAAATGGGTGAGACGCCGAAGGCGATATTTTCTATCAGCCAGCAAGGGCTGGCGCCGTTAATTGACGAGGCAGCCCCTCTTACCGTGGAGACGCCAGGTGGGCGGATCCAGATTCAGTGGGACTACGAGGCCAAGGCGACGCCGAGCGGTCAATTGGCTTTCTTTGCGGAATTTCTGAAGATAAGCGGTGTCTACCGGAAATGGGTGGAGAGTTGCCCGTTGAGTTACAGCAGCCCGAACGCACCTGAGAAGGGTGACGTATTGGGGACGTTGTTTCTATCGATTCTTGCCGGGCACAATCGATACACGCACGTTACCGGGTTGCGCGGGGATGGGGTGAGCTGCGAGATCCTTGGGATGAAGAAGACAGTCAGTGAAGATGCACTGCGGCGGGGGTTGGCGCGGATCAGCGGGGAGGAAAGCCAGGCGTGGCTCCAGCCGCAGTTGCTCGATAGCGTGGGGGAGGCATTGAAGACGCCGTGGATCCTGGACATCGACACGACGATCAAGCCGCTTTACGGCAAGCAGGAGGGGGCAGAGGTGGGTTACAACCCGCACAAGCCAGGCCGTCCGAG
>DATDLS010000376.1:0-14870 GCA_036519195.1 Occallatibacter sp.
ACGGGCATATAAAGTCCTTGCTCGAACCACGGAGTAACGCCGTACGCCCATTCGGCGGTGACCTGATACGAATGATTGGCGATGATCGCGCCAGGATAGTCAGGCACGGTCCGTCCCTTAGGCGTGAAGTTGTTGTGGATCATGAGATTGAATATTCCTGGGGGTGCAATCTCTCCGTCGTAAACCTGGATCTCGTCGGTTTGCGCACAAGCCAGCACCGGCATTGAGATGAGACAAAGAGTGGCCAAACCGATCGCACACATATTCATTTTTGGCGAGAATCTCCTTGGTTTGAGATCTGGCCGACGAGATTGAGATCAATCGCTACATCATTCTCAGCCTTCCAGATCAGGAAGCTTGGGTTCTTGAGGCCCCACCGTACATAGGGGATGACGAATTGCCCCCTCGCTGTTGCCTTCGAGCCATCGATGTGTATCTGCATCGGAATTGTCAAGTCGTGATCAGTGCCGAGCAGAGTGAATACTCCGCTCACCTGAATAGTTGAGTCACCGGAAGGAGCAACCGTTCCGCTGTACGATTTAGGCGCGAAAGAGACGGTGGCGAACTGGTCCACCTTGAGAATGTCTTTGTACATCTTTTTGTCGCGACTATCGTTTCCCGTCTTACCGCTGCCCGTTGCCACGATGACTATCCCCGATATATGGGAAGCGGTGCGATCGAAATTGATCGATCCAGACTGAATGTGAAACGTGCCGTTGACAACCTCGTGGGTCGTGTTGAGCTTCATCTTGACCTCGCTGGCATCGGGGTTGACCGTGAAGGTCTGATGCTGCGCGAGTGCGGCTGGAGCGAGTATGACCGCGAGGGCTACGACTGCGAAGGGTTTCATTGCATGCATCCCCTAAAAGGTTTAGCTGCCGAGAGTTGTTTTGGCGGGCTCGATTTCAGTTGGCGATCGCCGGTTGAGCAACAGCGGCAGGCTGGGTGACACGCGTGAGTCTAGCCGTCACGCGCATCGCGCCGGGCCAGACCCTAAGGCAGAACGGCAGTACAGCGCGCGCGAGTGCGTTGTTTAAACCGTCGGCGGCGATCTCGGCAAGACGCATCTGGGGCAGCAGTGCGGAGCGCATTTTTTGCTGAAAGACCGGCGCCGGCTCCGCGGCAAGATAAGCAGCGGCGGCACGGCGGGCAGTATGCAGGGCGATGGATATCCCATCGCCGGTGAACGAGGGGATTACGGCTGCCTGATCGCCGACACAGTAGAGCCCATCCTCGGTTGCGCGGCGGATGTAACCGTACGGGATATGAGTGATGGTGATCGGTTTGCCGAGCAGCGGCTCCGCACCGTCAAGCCGCATCGCGAGGTGGGGACAGTCCTGCTGCATCTTCGCAAGGAGGCCCTCCCAGCGAAGACCCGCACGGGCAAAATACCGCCGTTGCACCACACAGCAGAAATTCGTAATCCCGCCTTCCACCGGTTGGATACCACCGTAGCCTCCGGAATAGAGCGTCAACTCGGAGGCGTCCGCCACGTCAGCGGCCTGGGCGGCAGACAAGCGATAATACATCTTGAAGGCGACCCATTGGTGAGGATCCTTCGGGCGACCGTGGCCGCGCAGATCGTGCTTGCCCGTGGCGAGAAAGGCGGTTGGAGCTTCGCATGTGGTGCCGTCGTCGAGCTTAGCCTGCCAGAGGTTGGCGGTCGCGCGGCTGAGCGACTGCACACTGCAACCTTGCTTAATGCGGACTCCCACGGCGATGGCTGCGGCGATGAGCGCCGCATCCAGCGACTTGCGCGTGAGCGAGGCCGCGGGAAAAGGCAGTGGAGCCTCTGCGGCGCGTCTGGCTGCGGCAAGGCGAACATAATCAATGGCCACCGCGCCAAGAGATGCCACCTCGATACCAAGTGCGTGCAGGTCTTCAAGGGCCTCACCGCTTAGGAACTCTCCGCAGACCTTATGGCGAGGTGTCGGCTCGCGTTCTATCAGCGTTACACTTCGTCCCTTGCGGGCGAGCGCGATCGAAGCGGCGCAGCCTGCCACTCCACCACCAAGGATGAGAACTTCGTCTTGCAAAGCATTACTCCTAATTCACTGGATGTTCAATCTATCCTTAGCGAGATTCTCTACTCCTATCTAACCTGATAGACGTCCAAGAAAACAGTTGGAAACGTCATTCTGTACGAATCGTCATTTTGGGACTGTTAAGCAACCCGTTCCCGTAGTGAGCATAGTGCGTCTCATAAATCTGAACGTCAGAACGAGGTATTTGATGGAACGACGCAGTTTTTTTGTAGCCGCTTTTGTCGTGATTACCTTGGGCACCACAGCACTGGCGGAAGCGATTCCAGTAAGACATATCCAACGCCCGATGCATCGGTTTATGGAGGCCCGCTCCGAGGCTGGAACGATCATCGCTAGTGGCGAGTTTTCGCAGTTCGTGCAGGGCGATGAAGTGACGATGCGCCTGACCTATAAATTTGTGGATGGGTCGATTGACGATGAGACGACAACGTACAGACAGCGGGGCACGTTTCGATTAGTACGCAACCATCACATAGAGAAAGGGCCGTTCTTTGTGAAGCCGGTCGACTTTACCGTGGAGGCCGCCACCGGCATAGCGACCAGCCGCACAGCGGACAAAAATGGCAACATACACGTCGAGAGCCACCACATTGACCTGCCGGATGACTTGGCGAATGGATTCGTGGGAACCTTGCTGCTGAATGTGCCGCACAATACGACGCCGTTTCGGGTGGGGATGCTTGCGCCAGTCGCCGGCGGGCGACTGATCCATATACTGATCTCGCCGGAGGGCGAGCAGCAGTTTCACACCGAAGGACAGACCCTGAAGGCGGCCATGTTTCGCATCCATCCGGAGTTGGGCGGCATCGTGGGCGTGCTTGCTCCATTGCTCGGCCTTCAGCCGAAAGATGTGATCGTGTGGGTTCTGGAGGGTGAGGAACCTGCGGTCGTGAGGATCGTTGGACAGCTAGGTGGCTACGGGCCTGTGGTCAGCTCGGATCTGGAAGGAACCAGCTTCGGGAAATAGAGCCTTTTGCAAACCCTCATCGTAAAATCTCACAACCCCAAGCCGACGATCAGTCACGACGGGTGGTGAGCTCGCGCCAGTTGAGGCCGAGGTCCACGATCAGCAGCGAAGCAAGTGTGAACGCAATCACACCGACGGCTGACAAGACGTCTCCCAGGTGGCTCCAGTAACGCGGCCAGAGGTTGAGCACGCGGCTGGAGACGAAAGTAAAGGTAACGGCATAGGAGCGCGCCATCCATTGGCGGTGCTGTGTGATTTGGCGGTTGCGCGCGGTGATGAAGGCGGCGGTGGTGCAGACCATCCAGGCGGCGGCCTGCATGGAGGTTCCGGGAAGCCCCGGGCGGCCGGCAGCGAGAGCGATCCCCGTGAAGGAACCAATAAACACGGAGATGACATAGATGCGGCCGAGGATGCGATGGAGTTGAAGGTGGTGCTGGCGGATCCGCGAGGAGAAATTGATGGGGCCGATCAGAAGAGCGAGGATTCCGGCGAGTGTATGCGGGAAGAGGAGATGGCGGTCGGCGATGACCTGCAGACGGTAGGCGTGGTACATCGGATAGTCGGTGATGAGGAGCAGCTCTGAGGTAATGAAGACGAAGAGTACGGTGAGACCAAGCGAGACCCAGAGAATAGTCTTGAATCTGGAACGGGCGGAACTGGGAGCTAGCAGAGTGGAAATTGGCATCATTCGCTTCTCAGATGGTTAGACGTGAGGGGGTGCGCCATGAGGGTGACGGGGGTGAGAGGCTTCATACCTCTTAGTCTAACGAGACGTTTCAGAATCACCGACCTCACTTCCACCGCCCACGCACAACCGTCCCGGCCGCCACTGCTCCACCGTCGCCGCCTCTTGGGGGCCCTCAGCCGCAGCCAGCAGGCATACCCAATCCTTCTTCCGGAAGGCCCGCTGAAACGACACCGGCTCATCATGCCGCACAAACCGGTGCCACCGCACCCAACACAACATCCGACAACTCCATTCAGTCCACTCCAAATCGTTGATAAACCAACCTAGCGGCACGCTCGCTTCCATCCGCCTGAGCAGCGCGACGATCTCCTCGTCCTCCAGATGATGTGCCACCAGCGAACTAACGACGATATCCATCGGCTTCTCCGGCCGATACACCTAGCATCGCCGATCCCCGCACGTGATTCCGAGCTCCTTCCGCACGGACTCCGCGGCTGCACGCGCCGCATAAGGATTCAAGTCGATCCGCATAAACTGCACAGCAATGCTTCGTCTCCTTGCCCAGCCTGCAATCCGGCGCGGTAGATCCCGCCGCCACTGACAACATCGACGATGTCTATCAGCTCACGCAGCCCGCGCCGTAGCCGCGCCGGCCAGGCCAGCGTCGGCCGATAACCCAGCAGCCAGCGATTGACGTTTTCCGGGCTGCGCAGGCATTCACGGAAATCCTCATAGCTACACACCATCCATCAGCTCCGGCAACTCGCGCGGTGAGACCCGCCGTCTGAAGTCAATCCCTCGCTAAACCGCATGGTAGCGCACAGTCTCCGCTGTTTGGCCCGGCCCAAACGACATCGCACACCCACGCTGCCCCGGGCGCCCTTGCTGCATTCTTCGCTGCAACACAAACATTACTGTCGTCGACGGCATGTTGCCGAAGCACGACAGCACTTCGCGCGACGCTGCCAGCGGATCCGTCCGCAGTTCCGGTCCCTTCTCGACCACATCCAGAATCGACCGTCCGCCAGAATGCACCGCCCATAGATCAATGCCGTCGCGCGCCGCCATCAGTTCGCCCTCATGCAGCGTGGCCCAGTTCTCCCAGCACCTGCCCGGTGAGCAGCAAGTCGAAACCTAGTCTGGGAATCTTCCAGCTAGTCAGCCCACCTGTCTCCGGCACCATCACCGCCTTAAAGCTGTCCAGCGCGAAACCCTGCTCGCGAGCAGCCATCAGACTCGCGACCGCGCCATCGGCAAAGACCAGGAAGGAGAGCACCTGTTCCAGATGCTGTGCCTCCTGGAAGTGCAGCGTGCACAGCTCCAGGTTGACCATCAGAACACCCGCCTTCGGATCTGAGCGAACAATGTGCCGCGCCGGCTTCAGCGCATTGATCACCGCATAGCATCCCATGAATCCAACCATGGTGCGCTCCGCACCCGCCGAAGGCCCGAGGTGGTCGACGATCTCACAGTCCAGCCCCGGTGCATTGAGCCCCGTGCAGCAGGTCACCAGCACTTGCGTAAGACCGGAGCGTTCCTCCTCGCTCAGCGCAAGCCAGTCCACGGCCTTCCCGACCAGCACCCGAGCGCTGTGCTCAGACATCTTCATACGCCGTTCCGTGTTGGGAAAGTTACCTGGCCGATAAAACTCCTTCGCGTCATGGGACGAAAACTGGCCGGACCATTTCTGCGGATCCGGCAATGTAGAGCGATGCGCGATATCGGGGCGGCTCACCATGCGGGGGGAGACCGAGCGCAGCCGCGGGCTGACCAGCATCTTCTCTGCTAAGACGTCGAAGGCGTCATGCAAATCGTGCTCTGGTACCCTAGTAACGATGGGGTTCAGGTAAGCCGTAGTCAAGCGGAATAGGCCCTCAGCCCGGATCATAGGGATTAGATGTCGCGTATGTGTGTGTTGGGGAAACTGGACCACGAGGAGACGACAATCCGGCGATAGTCGACTACTCGAGAGAACAGGCTCCGTATTCTCAATTCAGCGGCTACTCGTTGAGACGAGACCTTTATTCTTTTGATAGCATTTTGTCGCAGGGGAATAGGATGACAATTTGTTCATGGAGCACGCAATGAGCGGAGCGACCCCCTGAATTTTGTCCATCCACTTGCCAAGTTACGGGACAACAAAGCAAGATGCGCGACCACGAGGTTGTTCGGAATCGGCCGTTCAGCGCTCTGCCAAATCCTAAGATTTGAGCGGTCGATGCCCCCAAATGTCTTTTGCATCATCACTCCAATCCATCCGCCTCGCGGATTGCTGAGTGGACGCAGATGACCGAATCGTCATCTTGCAGCTTCCTGGAGCATGCGAATCGTGAATCAAATGTCTTACCATAACTCATGCGACTTCTGCTGGTCGAGGATGAACTCGAGATTCGGGATTTCCTAGAGCAACCCCTTGCCGATGCAGGCTACGAGGTGGATGCCGCCAAGGATGGGCGAACCGCCATCCAACTCGCGTCTGGAAAGAAATATGACGTTCTGATCGTCGACCTTGGACTTCCGGATCAAGATGGCATTGACCTGATTCTTCAGCTTCGACGCTCTGGCATGAGCAGCCCCGTATTGATACTTTCAGCCAGAAGATCGGTCGACGACAGGGTCAAGGGTCTGGAACAAGGGGGTGACGATTACCTGACAAAACCCTTCGCACTCGCAGAATTGCTAGCAAGATTGCGTAACCTCTTGCGACGCAATCTTGGTACGAGTGAGGAGGCGACCCGCCTCCGCGTGCTGGATCTTGAGCTGGATTTCATCAGCCGTAGAGCTTCTCGCGGTGAAGAGGTCTTAAATCTAAGCCCGCAGGAATTCGTGCTTCTGACGTATCTATGTCGGCACGCTGGGCGTGTTGTTACTCGATCGATGCTTCTCTCAGAAGTGTGGGGAATGCGAATTCAACCTAATACCAATGTTGTTGATGTACATATCTACCGGCTGCGCGGCAAGGTGGATACAGAAGGCCGTGAGCCGCTGATTAAGACTTTACGAGGTATTGGCTATGTCCTCAAAGACCGCTAATCCTGTTATGCATAGCGCCGCATGGCGTATTTCTCTGTGGGCAACTCTGGCATTTGCTATTGGAACCATGTTGGTTTTTGCGATGATTCATCGCTTCGTCGCGAACGACATCCAGAGGCGGAGTGACGCTTGGCTCTCCGGAGAGGTTGCGGTCCTCGGCGATGTTGCTGGTCGAACGCCGAAAGACCGCCTCTACGGTAGGGTCGTGAGAGAAGTAGCAGAACTTGCAAGCAGAGAGGTGCCTGACAAACTCCGCTCCAACAGCAATGAGAACGACTCCGTCTTCTTTCTTCAGGCTGGGGACGACGGGAGTCTGAAACTCTGGGTAGGTGTCGGTGACGGGATGCCAGACTTAGCCGCGATTCGCACACGCAAGTTCATTTCCGACGTTCCTTACGACTTGAATGTCAAAGGATTCAATCATCCCTTTCGAGTAGCATCGGTACGGCTCGATGATGGGAGCCACATCTATCTTGGGCTTTCGGAACGAGATCAATTGCGTGTACTTAAAATTCTCCGCTTCCGTTTTTTCTGCCTCTGGCTACTCATTGTGCTGTTCGGTTCCGCGATTGTCTTCTTCGTGACCCGACGTATGATGGGCCATGTTCGCGAGATAACCGAAGCAGCATCCCGGATCGGGCAATCTGATTTGAGCAGCAGGGTTCCGACCAGTAGGCGGAACGACGAAGTAGGGCACCTTGCGCTGACGCTCAACCGCATGCTGGACCGGATAGAAAGCTCTATGTATCAACTGCACACCATCACTGAGTCCCTTGCCCACGATCTTCGTAGCCCGTTGACGGCAATTCGTGGAAAACTGGAAATCGTTCTATCGGGCGACCTACAAATCGAGCAGAGTGAACCAATCGTCTCGGCCATCGATGAATTGGATCGACTAACGGAATTCCTCAATACATCTCTTGATGTTGCTGAAGCGAGAGCTGACGCGCTTAGGCTTTCGCTCACAGAAGTCGATCTTGATGAACTGATTCGAGTCATGATGGATCTGTACGAGCCTTGCATGTCCGAGAAAGGGATTCGAATGAATCTGCGCAGCTCTGGTCCTGCCACTGTACTGGCAGACGCCGCACTTCTGCATCGAGTGATCGCAAACCTACTCGATAACGAACTTAACCACTTGCCCCCGTCATGCACCGTCTCCATAAAACTTGGCGCAAGCGAGGATGCTGCGACGCTGACGGTGGAGGATGATGGCCCGGGATTTGCTTCGGAGATTGGCGTCCACATGTTCGAGCAAAGGGTGAAAGGAAGAGACTCCAAGGGGCATGGCCTTGGGCTCGCATTTGTTGAAGCAGTAGTGCGCGCTCACGGAGGAAGTGTGAGGGCGTCGAACCGTCCAGAAGGAGGGGCATTGCTGTTGATTTCCTGGCCTCGTGAGACCGGAGGGAAGATCGAAGCTCCTCACTCTCTGGCACTGGTTAACAGGTAAGCGAATGCAAGCATTGCATAAGGGCTGAGTGACCTTGATCAAGTGGGAACACTCGATCCTCGCGCTGCCGTTCGCTTGAACCGCAGCGATTTTAGCGACATCGGGCTGGCTTTGCCTCTATCAGGTTCTTGGATTGTTTTTTGCATTGTCTGAGCTAGATCTGCGGGCATGGTGATGGATCTCAGTTCAGTTTTTCGACGAACTGTCGCTCAGGGACGAGATCTTGCGAGGATGCTCTTCATGCAGTTCGTGGTGTAGCTCGTCAACCTTCGCTCTGGCTTTGTCTAAAGCCTTCTTGCCGGCAGCGGTGATCTTGTAGATCCGGCGGCTGTGCCCTCCAACATTTTTGAGGACAGACTTCAACAGACCGCTGCGTTCCAGGCCGTGCAGGAGCGGGTAGAGAGTACCCGGTCCGATGCGATACCCGTGATGAGCCAGCTCCTCCATCATCGCAAGCCCAAAAATGGGCTCGTGGGAAGCATGGACGAGCACATGAATCCGTATGAGTCCGAAAAAGAGTTCCCGCTGGTGGTTCGACACAAATCAAATATGCCTCCGCTTAACCCAAATCGATAACCGATAGTATAATATCGAACTTTGATAGCGCCAGGTTCATCTCGATTTCGGTGGGAGGCGGAAGCGCCGATGAGAGGTCGCAGTCATTGCCCAAAACGAATGCTATTCCCGGTGCTTGTACTCGCTGCTTCGCGCCTGTTGGCTCAGGGGCCTCCATATCAAACCGATGATCCGGTGCCGGTTGATTTGCATCACTACGAGTTCTATATCTTCGGCGGTGTCGATGGCACATCGGCGGAAATCGACTCGACGGGCCCCGCCTTTGAGTTCAACTGGGGCGCCATACCCAGGGTGCAACTGCACGCCATCCTACCCTGGGGAAGCGTCTTCCCATCGAACAATCCCGTTTACCTTCCCGGTGGAACGGGGCCGAGCGCGTTCGGTCTCACCGACATGGAACTAGGCGTGAAACTCGCCATCATCAAAGAAACCAAATACATCCCGCAAATCGGCACTTTCACCATGTTTGAAATGCCTACCGGAAGCTATGACAAGGGACTAGGTGTGGGAAAAGTCTGGTACAAGCTGCCTCTGTGGCTACAAAAGAACTATGGCAAGTGGCTCTTCGATGGAGGTGGCGGATATCAGGTGGTCCCACAGGCCAGCTATCGCGACTTTCCTTATACGGGATGGCTAGTGAAACGGGAACTCAACGAACGGCTTGAGCTGGGCGCTGAACTCTTTGCGCACGGACGCGAAGGTTTCGCTGCCGCCCAGACCGGGCGCTCGGCGATGATCGACGTTGGCGGCTATTACCACTTCAAGCGCAATCCCAATGAACAGTTTTTGTTCTGCTATGGCCATTCAGTCGCAGGCCAGACAGAGAATTACGCCTACACAGGCATGTATTGGACCTGGGGTGGAAAAGACGACAAAGGGACCGATGACGACAAGAAGAGCACGGCAGGAAACAACTGGATGCAGGGGCCGATGCGGGGAAACGGATTTCAATAACCTGCGGAACGCGGCCAGCCTTGAGGCCGCCCACAGCGGAGGACACGAAAGATGGAAATTACGGCACGCGCTCTTTGGACTTTGATACACGGCCTGGGATTCGGTGCGCTCTATCTGCTGGCATGTTCCGGAGCTCTGGTGGAGTTGTATCGCGTCACCACGTCGTCCTCTTCGTCCGAATCCACTCTCGGCCGGCAACGCTTCCTTAAGGTTTACCTGCTCACGATGGTTGTCCTCGCATGGGCCGTTGTGCTGACCGGAGCCTACGTCATCTACCCGTGGTATCGAGCTGCGCCTCCACCGGGGACGACCGACCTCGCGATGTTTCCGCAACGTCTCCTGATGTCCAGCCCCACAACGATCGGCTGGCACTCGCTTGGGATGGAGTGGAAGGAGCACGTCGCCTGGTTCGCTCCCATTTCGATCACGATGGTCGCGTTTGTCTTCAACCGGTACGGCGGCGACCTCAGGAACCATCGGAAACTACGTGCCGCGGTACTCTCCTTTGCCGCGGCTTCGTTTGTTGCTGCGGGGATCGCGGGCTTCTACGGCGCGATGATTAACAAGTATGCGCCAGTCCAGGGCGGTCACACGATCCAACTGAGCCAGGGGAAAGAAAAATGACCATACCGAACAATGCCGCCTCAGCCAACACTCCGACCCTGACAAACGGTTCCGGCGCAGCCGCCATTCTTGCGGCTGGCGTTGGAACATTTGCTCTGGCGGTATTGGCCTGCGCCGGCGACAAATCGGCGGCCGTCAAGAACAGCCTCATTTTCTATAAACCAACTGGGCCGCTTTCCGGCGTGACCACGGCAGCCATCCTTACCTGGTTATTCACCTGGGCGATTTTGGAATGGCGCTGGCGGAGCAGGACGGTCGCCGCCGGGCGCATCACAGCCGTTGCTCTCGCGCTGCTCAGCCTGAGCCTGTTGTTGACGTTTCCGCCCGTCGTTGATCTCCTCTGAAGAAATGCGGCTTTCTGTTCAGATCATCTAGTCCGCACTGAGGTTCACAATGCCGCAGGAGAACGGCCTGCGTACCCGCTACTTCGATATGTCGGAGTTTCTGATCGAACGCTATGCCACCGTCTGCATGAGTTCCCTCGTGAAATTGAAAGGTATTGGTCATTGCCCGACCCGCCACGGCGATGTGGTCTTCCAACTCATCAGCTCTTTTGATGCCCAATCCGTAGACTTGTCCGTGTGACAGGAAGTACAAGGGTTCGGAATCTTGTACTTGTCTGTCATTGCCGGTGAGATGAACTTGAAGGTGTGTGAACTCACGAAAGTCGCCGGTACGCCCTGAGTCTCGATCTTCGGCATGTGGCAAGCCACGCACTGACTGCCGGGGCTGCCGTTCTTGTGGTGAGTATGTTCCTCCAGGGTCGCGGTGTGGGGGCCATTCGGCGAAGTTGGCCCATGACAATCCAGGCATAGCTTGTCTACTGGCTTTCGGAGTTGCGCATAGTTCTCAGTGCCGTGCACATCGTGGCAGGAAGAGCATGTGACACCATGCTCGTACATTACGCTTTGCACAAAGTCATTGCCCTGCATCCGGTTCTTGTGTGCGGTTCCATCCGCGAAGTGGGTGAACGTCGTTTGACCCAGGGTGATGTCTTCGAGTTTCCAAAAGTCCTTCAGATGAAGACCGACGTGATATCCAACCGGCCAGTCGTAGGCTTTGCCCTCGATCTGTTTGGTAAGAGGCTGCCCCTGGGAATGACATTGAATGCAGGTGTCGTTTGCCGCTACGTCATCCATCTGCGCAGGATTGAGAATATTGTTCCTCGTGGGATGGGCGACGTGTTCGCTGCCGGGACCGTGGCAGCGTTCGCAGCCAACGTTCCATTCCGTGACCTGCTTGGTGTGGATGTCGTAGTTGACGGAGTGGCAGCCATCGCAGGTCGGGCCAGTCGGTCGTTGCATGTTGTCCGAAGGATAGAAAACCGCCCACCAGTCTGCGCCGCTATCTGCGACGTGGTACTTGAGCCATTTCTTGTTGCGGATGTCCCACTGCGCCGGGAGAGGATAGTAGTCGTCTCCGATTTTGCCAAAGTAGCGCTGCTTCCAGATGCTGCCGTAAACGAGCGCCACCTGCTCCTTGGTGAATTTCGAGACGTTGTTCGTGCTCAGGTCAGGGATGATTGCGTCAGGATGTTCCCGCGGATCGCGCACTACATTGGCCATCGGCGTTTTCTTCCAATGTTCGTAGATGTCCGCATGGCATTTCTGACACGCTTGCGAGCCAGTGTAGTGCGCCGATGCCAACGTATTCGTCTCGACAGCCTTTTCCTCTCGGGTAGGAGTAGGAAGGCTTCGGATGTACGTGACGAGTTTCCAGCTTTCCGCTGCCGATTCCCGGTGCGCGCTTGGCAACGCGGGCATTCCCGTAAATTGAATCCCGTTCTCGATGATGTAATGAATCTCTCCGTCAGTGAGATTCTGCGTGGAGTCGGAGCGCAGATCAGCAACACGGGGATAAACGTTCGCCCCGATGGGGGTTCGTGCCCGAGCATCGACACCATGACAGGAAGCACAGCGAGTGAGGAAGTCTTCGCGGCCTTGCTGGATCGCGGTCCAATCGTTGGCATCGGGATTCTCCTTGTGGCGCTCCGCTCCCGGGATCGCAAAGTCGCGTATCGATCGGGCTGCGACTGTTTCAATCGCCGATGGTGTGGACGTAGCGCGGAAACCTCGCCACTTAAGCACGCCTGCGCAGAGTACACCTAGGAGCAGCAGCGCGAGAGCTGCCGTGATCAGTGTCTTTCGAGTGTTCATGTCTTTAGCCCTCGCTTGCTGACGACCTAATTGGCCGGTTGCATAATCCTCAATACCGGATGCCCGTCGATATTCTCCAGCGGGAAGTAGACGAGATGGGTCTTTGGATCGACGGACACCGTATGCGCGTGCGGCATCTCGAAGGAGCCCAGCAACGCGAGGTTCTTTACTTGATTTTGAAGAATCGTGACCGTCCCCGACTCGGAGGAGACATACAGGCGCTTCAGGCCGGGGTCATAGGCCAGAACATCGGGATCTTCGCCCACCACGTAGGTCGAAAGAACCTTCATCGTCTCAAGATCGACCATAGCGAGTGAGTGATTCGCTTCTCCGGCGATGAAAGCGGTACGGTCGCCTGTATCCAGGGCTATCCCGTGTGGGTTTTTGATTCCGGCCAGTGGTATGCGGCTGATGATCTGGTTCGTCGCTGGATCGATGACAGCAAGCAGATTCACACCATGAACTGCGACCAGGATGTGGCCGGAGACCGAATCGTAAACGGTGTTTCCTGCGCCGCCGCCGAGTGGAATATTGGCGACGAGCTTATTGCTCGCGGCGTCGATGACCGCATCTACTCCGCCGTGCTCATCGGAGACAAACACCTTGTTCTGCTTTGGAGCGTATGCAAGCCCATCCGGGTAGGTGATCGGTCCGGCAGTTCCCAAAGTCTTGAGCGATTCGGTATCGACGGCGGCGACCTGATGATTCCCGGTTACCGACGCATAGAGGCGATGAATTTCCGGCGCTACGGTCACGCCATGCACGCGTTTGAAGCCGTCAAGATTGGCCACAACCTGCCTCTTCGCGGTGTCGAAGACAACAAGTTGATCGGCGTTCATGTGCGCGATGTACAGCCGCCCGCTCGATGGGTCGAAGGTCTGGTAATCGAATCGTACCGCTGAACCCGGCATTGGGATATCTGCGACCTTCGTCAGGACCTTTTCAATTGGCGTTGATGATTGCCCGCAAGTGAAGGAAGCTGAGAGAAGGACAAGCAGGCAAAGATTCTGACGTTTCATGGCAAAGTCTCCTCGGACTGCGGGAGGGAGTGGTAGAAGCCCTCGATGAGCTCCATGCCTCGCCGGAGCAGCTGATCGTCGGGAACGTTTTGGGCCGCCCATCCCCGCAATATCTGGTTCATTACGTGTCCTTCGTGACGCCCAAATTTCCCGTCTTCGATATCCGCGTCGTGAATCGCCTGCGCAAGAACCAGGACTCTTTTGTCGGATATATCGAACGCGAGACACAACGTCTCGAAAGTGCAGTGGTCGCCCTCGTGCCCGAAACCGTCTCCCTGGAACATATCAAACGGAATCCCATTTGGGTGAGCGGCGGGAGTGCTATCGAAGATGAACTTCGGCTTTGCATCGATGAAGCGAGAGATCAGCCATGCGGACGAGACCCGGTCGATCCCAGGGCGCGGACGAGTAATCCAGGTGCGCTTCTGATATTTCGTTTTGGAAGCGCTGCCTTTGTTGGTCGAATCAGGTTTAGTTCCGGTCTGTTCCGCTTGCGACAATACCACTTCTGCTTTCCTGCGCAAAGGGCTCGTGAAGAAATCGATGGCGACGATCTCTTCAAAACGCCGCCTTAGCCGCAGCACCTGGGGGGACGGCCCTTTGGCAGCTGGCTTTATCTTTTGCAGATCCTTTAACAGCACTGTGTAATCCGCGGCGCGAGCCTGACGAAACTGGTCCTGGAGGGCGCCGGAGGACACGTCATCAATGTCCTGAATCTGGAGAATGGAAGCCTCTCCCTTACTCGCTCTGACGGCTGTCGCGAGCCACTCGAAACGTTCCTGATTTTCAGCCGTATTCGGCAAGAGCGAACCTGCATTACGAAACGGAATGGAGCCAAATCTTTGCAATTTTCTCCACATCTGGACGCGTTCGCTCGCCTTGCTCTTGGGCAAGGTAAACACCAGCAGGAGCCACTTCGAGTCCTCGCGCATCGCTGTTATATTCATAACACGGATTTGTTACGAACATCTTCATGGTTTCTTAAGCCTGGGCTTTCTTTCATCAACAAAACCTTTTGAATCAGCCGAATCTCTCTCCGCTCAATGCCGCATCCGGCGCAGGGACTCAATCAGGCGCAGGCTTCGCCCAGCTTAACCGTGCATCGGGTGCTCGCCGTATTCAGTTGTCTCTGGATTATGAAATCTGACTCACGCAGTGGACTGACCTTTCAGGCGTGTACAGAAGCTCGTGCCTGTTTCGCAGCGTCGTCTTTCTCTCTGGGGGGAAGCAGCCGTGTTGAATTGAGGATGAAGGCCAACTCGGAGGCGACGTGAATAAAGGTCGCCAGAAGCGGGTTGAGAAAGCCAGCCGCGGCCAGGCCGATGCCGATGGTATCGACAACCAAAGTACCGTAGAAG
>DATDLS010000377.1:0-2257 GCA_036519195.1 Occallatibacter sp.
GTGCGCGTTTCGAGCAAGGATCGCCGGAAGGATTCACTCAGCGCGAAGCCAATCTGTCTCCGGCAAGATCGCATCTCGACAGCGAGAAGGTACAAGATATCGTCGTTCGAAGTCAGATAGAGAATCGTATCCGCCGTCTCGTCCTTGTCGAGTACGTCACGAATGGCGCGATACCGCTGCGCCGCCTTCGGATTCCTCTCATACTCAATTGCCAGCCGTTTGCAGTCTCCACCAAACGCGATCTCCGCGATGGCGTCGTAATCTTTGGTTGCTGAACTCTCGACAACCAGATTCCGCGAGGTGATTTCGAGTTCGCACTTCCAGGAGCGAAGCAGGCCGCCCTTCGCCAGAGCGATGCGAATATTCACGAGTTCCAACGCATGCGGTACCTGGGATGGGTGCAAAATCTGTTCGGCGTTGCTTGGCAGGGAGAGCAGATAATGGCCGCGTGCTTCAAGGCATTCGAGACCTTGCTGCGTAATTCCGAGGACTGGTTTCCCAAGATGTCGGTATGTCTCCAGCCGTGAAACGAGGCCGGCCTTCACCAGTCGCGCGACACGCCAACGGAGAGATCGCACCAGGGGCGCCTCCATTTCGAGCGAGATTAACTCGAAGAGTTGGTCAAAACAGATGGCGCGAGCGTTGCGGACATGGAGCAAGACAGGTACGTCGCATGCTTCGGATAGAGCGATATAGCCTTTGTAATACCTCATGAGAACCTACCGTCCTGCCCGTAGAAGAGTGAGAGACCGTCACCGCTTTCGCTTACACGCCAGCGCCCGAGATCGCTTTCAATCCAATCGTCTGCCCGAAGCAACAGCATGGCTTCGAACCTCGGACCTCTCATGCTGATCGAGATCGGTCTCACACCAGACGACATCCAACCCGATTTGCGGAACCGAATCAGGCCATGCTCAAACGAATTGAGAACCACCAAATAGCCGTCTGGATCGACGTCCTTCGCCAATCGTTGGAACAGGAGGTGTACTTTTCCGGCGAACTGGTTAGGCCCCGAGCAGAGAAATGTCTTACCGATCGCTCGCGATGGAAACTCCGGATCGAATCCGCTTTGTGTGTTGAACCTGATTTGTCCGGGATAGATCGCACTGTGATGAAGGCGCCTGCCCGATTTCAGAGCTGCTGCATTGAAGTAGGCCGCGCGCCGGCGAAAGCAGTAAGGATCGTCCTTATCCGATGGGTGCATCATCCACCAGTTCGTTCCGAAGTTGATCACGCGCACGTACATTCCCCGGTCTCCGTGGCAAGTGTGTTCAAGAGAGCTCGTGTCTGGACCATCCGTTCCGGGCCGCGCAGATAGTGGAGGAACCAGGCACGCTCGAAGAAATAACGCGGCAATGGCACGTTCTGGTCCTGGAAATAGAGAAGGAGCTTGTCCAGATCGGCCATCGCTTTGGCGAAGACGATGGCATCCTCGTCGGCCGGCCCGAGTTCCTTCCGCAGATATTGATCCCAGTCTTGTGTCTCTAAGTTCTCCGCAAGTCCGCGCTTGTAATCAACCCAGAGGGCGAAGTACGGGTTCTTCTCCGCAAGATGATTGAGCAACTCCTGGACTTTTTCCTTCGGAGAAACGGGAGCGAGTGGGGCTGCCTCGAGTCGTTTGAGCTGTGTCTGGTGGAACAGCAATTCCGTGAGGCCGGCAAAGATTCGCTCATTCAAGTGCTCAAGGCTGTCGGTCCGGCTAGGTTCGGAGAGGGTTTGAATGCGCCCCAATTCTTCTGTGTATCCAGCGGGAAATTCCTGCTTCCGCACTTCGTAGAAGCTCTTGAATAGTTCGGTGCGTCCACACGCGAGGACGTACTCACGCTCAACGACTGGGACGAAATCGCGCACGTATGCGATCCATTCGTCCTGGCTGGCAAATTCGGTTCTGCTCCGGATGGGCATATCGGCCTTTCTATGCGCCCTTGAGGGTGGCATTGCGGCGGCGCTCCTGATCGAGAAGGGCGGTCGTTTGGCTGAGACGTTGCTTCAGGTTTTGCTCTGTGTTCTGCATCGCCTCGATTCTTCGCTGGAGCAACAGATTGGATTGCTGTAGATTCCCACTGGCGCCATCCGCAGCAGGAACATTGGCCACCTCAACTACTGGAGGCTCGGAAGGAACAGTCTTCCGTCCCGTGCTCGAGTCATTCTCTGTGAGCTTGCGAACGTTCCGAGTGAGATTCCCTGATGTCTCCTTGTCCGACCCTTGCTGTTGCTGCTTGAGCGCGAGAGCCTTCTCTACGTCTGCATTGTGAGT
>DATDLS010000378.1:0-61236 GCA_036519195.1 Occallatibacter sp.
TGATCTCTTCCTCGGAGGCGGCGGGGCCAAGCTCGAGCTCCCACCGGGCCCGGCAGCGCGGTCAGAGCGTGCCGCCGGTGTCGACAGGATTTCCGCACTCGCAGGCTGGCAATGCGCTCGAGCACTTTTCTATTTGGCTGGATGGATGAACCCATTCTAGAAGTGCGCCTGGATTGCGATCGGTCTGGTTCTCTGCGCGGAATTGCAGGAATCCGTAGAATAAGGAGGGAATGGCTTTCACTGAAAAATACGATGTGTTGGTGGTGGGCGCCGGGCACGCGGGATGCGAAGCGGCCATGGCAGCTGCGCGCATGGGGCTGAAGACGGCGCTGATCACCATGAATATGGACCTGATTGCGCAAATGAGCTGCAACCCGGCTATTGGCGGCGTGGCCAAGGGCCATCTGGTGCGCGAAGTGGACGCGCTGGGCGGCGTGATGGGCGAGGTAGCCGACGCGGTCGGAATTCAGTTCCGGCTGCTCAATACTTCGCGCGGACCTGCCGTGTGGAGTCCGCGCGCGCAATGCGACAAGCAGCTCTATCGCGTGAAGATGCGCGAGGTGCTGGAGGCGCAGTCAGGGCTGCATATTCGTCAGGCCGAAGTGGTGGGTCTGGTACTTGCGGAGGGACTCGGGACCCGCGACTCGGCAATTGCGGGCGATGGGACGGCGGATCCTGGCCAGCCGACCCAAGCCAAGCGCCGTGTCTTGGGATTGAAACTGCGCGATGGGCGGCAACTGCTGGCCGGCGCCACCATCATCACTACCGGCACATTTTTAAACGGGCTGATCCACTGCGGCGAAGAGCGCTATCCGGCAGGTCGCAGCGGCGAGCCGGCCAGCGTACTGCTGGGCGAGGCGCTGCGTGCGCTGGGCCTGCGGACATGCAGGCTGAAAACCGGCACACCGCCGCGCCTGGACGGGCGGACGATCAAGTGGGATGCCCTGGAAGAGCAGCCGGGCGATGCCGACCCGACGCCGTTCAGCTTCCGCACGAAAAGAATTGTGCAGCCGCAGATCAGCTGTCACATCACATTCACCACGCCGGAGACGCTGCGGATCATCCGCGAAAATGTGGGCCGGTCGGCGATGTATTCCGGACAGATTGAAGGCATCGGGCCGCGCTATTGTCCATCGATCGAAGACAAGATCGTCAAGTTTCCAGACAAGACGCAGCACCAGTTTTTCCTCGAACCCGAGGGGTTGAACACGCATGAAGTGTACGTCAACGGCATGTCCACCTCGCTGCCGATGGAAGTGCAGTGGGAGATCGTGCGCTCCATCCCTGGCCTGGACGAGGCGGAGATGCTGCGGCCGGGCTATGCCATCGAGTACGATTCGGTCGACGCAACGGAGCTGGATCGCACGCTGCGCGTGAAGGCATTCACGGGCCTCTATCTTGCCGGACAAATCAATGGAACCAGCGGGTACGAGGAGGCCGCGTGCCAGGGCATCATGGCGGGCATCAACGCCGCACTGTGGCTGAAGGGCGAGGCGCCGTTCACGATGGATCGAACCGAGGGCTATACCGGCATTCTGGTGGACGATTTAATCTCGAAGGGGACCAACGAGCCATACCGCATGTTCACCTCTCGTGCCGAGTTCCGACTGCACCTGAGGATTGATAATGCAGACCGCAGGCTTACTCCATACGGGCGCAAGCTGGGTTTGATCGGCGACCAAGCCTGGGCGGAGTACGAGCAGAAGCAGGCGCGCAGGGCGGTGTTGAGCCGGCTGCTGACCACCGGCAAGGTAGACGCCGACAAGCTGGCTGTGGCTGGATTCGAAGGCCTGCCGGCGACCGCGGGGCTGACCTGGGCACAGCTGCTCAAACGGCCCGAAGTGACCATTGAGCCGCTGCTCGGAGCCGTGCGGGAGACTCTCGCCGGCGAGCCGCTGCTGGCGGATTTGTCTGCCGCTCTGGGATTCGAGGACAACGGTTCGTCTCGAACAACAACTCTGCCCGCGGTGCTGCGCAATGAGGCGCGCGCGGTGGAGACGGAGATCAAGTTTGCCGGCTATCTGGAACAGCAAAAGAAGTCGATCGAAAAGTTGAAAGCGGCCGAATCCGTCACGATTCCGGAGTGGATGGAATACGGCGCCATCAGCGGGTTGTCGCGCGAGATGCGAGAAACGCTGGAGCGGGTGCGGCCGATCACGATCGGCCAGGCCAGCCGTCTTCCCGGTGTAACGCCGGCGGCGCTGGCGCTGGTGCATGTGTCGATTCGCTTGCAGGGGTCCAAGCGGCTGATGAAGCAATAACTGATCGATCGGATCACTTGAACACTTTTGTTCGGAGTGTGCAAGTAAAAAGCATGGCGACTCAGCGAGTGAGCGTGCCGGCGGGGCGTCGGACTTCCTCAGACGGCCGTGCCCGGCGATAAAACCGAGGCGGGCTTCGAAGGTCATCGGAGAGCTTCCCCGATCATGCGCGCGGCTTGTCCAGATCCGGCAGCAGCCAGGTGAGCAGCCCGATGGCCGGCAGCCATGCGCAAAGGCCGTAGACATAAATGACGCTCGTGAGGTCGGCAATGTGGCCCAGCACCGCGGAGCCGATGCCGCCCATGCCGAATGCCAGTCCGAAAAAGATGCCGGAGACGAGCCCGACGCGGCCCGGCATCAGTTCCTGCGCGTAGACCACGATGGCTGAGAAGGCGGAAGCGATTACGAAACCGATGATGGCGGAGAGGATGCCTGTCCAGAACAGGTTGGCATGCGGCAGCAGCAGTGTGAAGGGCAGCACGCCCAGAATCGATCCCCAGATCACGTAGCGCGGGCCGATCCGGTCGCCGATCGGTCCGCCAAGAAAGGTCCCGGCCGCGGCCGCGCCGAGGAAGACAAACAGGTGCAGTTGCGAGCTGCGGACGGAGATGTGAAAGCGGCTGATGAGATAGAAGGTGAAATAGCCCACCATGCTGGCCAGATAGAAATACTTGGAAAAGATCAGCGCTGTCAGCACCGCGATGGCGCGAACCACCGTGCGCTGCGGCAGATCCGCGCAGTGAGCCCCATCCACATGGCTGGCCGTCGCGCGCGCCAGATGATGCGCGCGCCAGCGGCCTACGCGGTAAAGGATGATAATGCCTGCCACCGCGGCGACCGAAAACCAGGCCACACCGCGCTGGCCCAACGGAAGCACGATAAACGCGGCCAGCAGCGGCCCGATCGCGCTGCCCGAATTGCCGCCCACCTGAAAAAAAGACTGCGCAAATCCGTGCTGGCCGCCGGAGGCGATGCGGGCGATGCGCGAGGATTCCGGGTGGAAGATCGCCGAGCCTGCGCCAATGACGGCCGAGGCCAGTAACAGCAGACTGTATGTGGGAGCCAGAGCCAGCATCACGATCCCGGCGAGCGTGAAGCACATACCCATCGCCAGGGCATAGGGCATCGGCCGGCGGTCGGTGTAGAGGCCGATGAGAGGCTGCAGCAGGCTGGCCACAATCTGGTAGGTAAGCGTGAGCAGGCCGACCTGACCGAAGTTCAGGTGGAACGAAGCCTTCAGGATGGGGTAAATCGACGGCAGCAGCGACTGCACCATGTCGTTGAGCAGATGGCAAAAGCTTACTGCGGCAAGAATGCTGACGACCGCTTTGGCCGCTGCCGGAGTGGGGCCGGGTGCCTGCATGGATTTCGCGATGGGAGATGCTGCAGTGGAGTAGGCCATGATTCCAGGTTCCTATCCATGGTAAATGGCCTCGAGCTGATGATGCTTGTCTGCTCAGTCGCATCGTCTGCCTGCTGGTTGCATCTGGATTTGTCTCGGCCCAGAGCCCTGCCGCTGGCGCCCGTGAGCTGGGGGTTCCTTTTCACCGTTCCGTTTGACGGCGCTCCCGGTCCGCTCAATGCGATCACGGAGGCGTCCGGCGTTCAAGTTGGCTCGGCCATCCCGATTCGCGGTGAGGGCGCGCTCAGAGCGGGCCAGGAGCTGGGTACGCACAGAAGCGATCGTTCTCCCGCCTCGCGGTGCGAACGATACCGATCCGGCGCACGCGAGCCGGGTCTGGCTCGACGGCAACGGCGAAATGACGGGAACGAACTGGGGCGAGGAATCGGGATTGCTCGAGGGGGCGGTCGCCGTCACCCATGCCCACAGCGAGGGCACGGTGCGCAACGCGATGATTGCAGAGGGGCTGAAGCACGGCACACGGAAGCAGCCGTGCTCCCTGCCGGTGGTTGCCGGGACGTGGGAAGGCTTGCCCAACGACATCAATGGCTTCCACGTGAAACCGGACGACGTCTTTGCGGGCTCTCGATTCGGCCAAGGGCGGGACGCTGGCCGAGGACAATACCAGCAGCGCCGGCAACTGACCATTGCCGGCGTGCCGGTGGGTAAAAACCTTCCGCCGGGCGAGTCGTTTGCGGAGGATCAAAGATACCCGCCTCCCCTGCGGGTGCGCCGCTCTCCCGGCAGCCGGCCGGGGGCGTGAAGCAGAGGGTGATCTGGGCTCCTTCCTAAGTGTGGCGGCCATGGATGCGCCGAGGGGAGTGACGCGGACGGGGTCCACCTCAGGCAACGGATCGGGCGATTGTTTTTGTCACCTTCCCGACGGCCAATCCGCATGCGAATGCTGAGCCGGGGCCGAAACTGGTGGAAGTGGTATCGAACGAGCGCATTCGTTCGCTGTTTTTCGCGACCGTCGAAGCGGCCCAAGAGGCGATCGTGAAGGCGATGGTGGGCGCCAAGGCCATGAGCGGCGTGGAAGGGCGGACGGCGATCGTGCTGCCGCACGAGCCATTGCAACAGGTGCTATAGAACTACAACCGGCGACGGCTTACTGCGGGCCCTTATCGCCCTTGGTGAAAAGCGGAATGTGAAAGGGCAACTCGGCGTTCGATTGCTTTTTCTGCTTGGCGGCGGACGAGTCTTCGCGCAACACGGTGCGTTGTGAGTTGATGCACAGCCAGCCGCCGTGGGAGCGCTCGTACACGTGGGTAAAGATGCCCTTCTCGTTGGCTTCAGCGGCACCGACTTTGTGGTGCAGGGCATACGTGCCGTTGGCTACGGCGATGTCGCCCAGCATGCGCACGGTGACCACGCGCTGATCGAGATGCAGGGTCTTGTCTTCCCCGGTGATGACCTGGGCTACCTGCTGGTTGCGCGTGGTGATGTCGCCCGTGGCGGAGACATCGACAAACAGCGGCGACAAAACCAGTTCCAGGCCGTACTGATCGCGGTCATTGACGGCGACCGACCAGGAGTCTTCAATTTTTTGAAACTCGCGCAGCTCAGGGCTGGCCGCGGAGGTCGCGCTGGTTGGCGCCGGCGCTGCTGCCGGAGCAGGTGACTGACCAACCGCGGCCGCGCTCAGAACAAGCACAGCGGAATAACAAACGAGAAAACGCGTCTTTCGCAACTTGAACTCCTAGTTGACCGGTTTCAAATCATCCAGCTACAGCGCGGGAAGAAAACGCCCCGGAACGTGCAGAGGATACTGGAGGACGGGCAACCGTCAACTTCAATGATAAATGTTTGACTCGGCAGCATGCCCATAAGCGAGCAACAAACGCCGCTGCCAGCGGGCTGTCACGCAGGGACTCATGCCCAGGATCGAGGCTTGCTGCCGCCCGACGGAATGAGCCGAAATCGGTGATCTCGTTCCAATTTGGCAGCTCGGACGCGTGCCTGGATTCGCGGAGATAACAGGTCCCTTTGCCACCCGTCGTTGCCGAGTCTCCCAGCAGCCTCTACCGCAGCGCAGGGGGCGTGGTAGGCTGGCTTGTCGCTTCAAGGAGCAGAACCCTGCATGCATTCAAACCAGCCTGTGCACTTCAATCTTGTGGCCGCCGCCCACGCTTCGATGATCGAACACGGATTCCAGCCGGATTTTCCGCAAGGAACCGACACGCAGCTGGCCGCCATTGAAGCACATCCGGAACTGCTGGATGCTCCCGGAGCGCGGGACCTGCGCGGCCTGCTATGGTCTTCGATTGACAATGATACTTCCAAAGATCTTGACCAGATTGAGTGGGCCGAGCAGCTGAAGGATGGGCGCATCCGCGTGCTGGTGGGAGTGGCCGATGTGGACGCGCGTGTGGAACAGGGAACAGTGCTGGATACGCATGCCAAGAGTGAGACGACTTCTGTCTATACCGGCGTGCAGGTATTTCCCATGCTGCCGGTTGGGCTGTCCGAAGGCCTTACCTCGCTGAACGAGAATGAAGATCGCACCGCTCATGTAATCGAGTTTTCGGTTGACTCGGCCGGCACGGTAAGCGACGGCAAGGTTTACAGCGCACTGGTGCGCAACCATGCGCAGCTGGCCTATAACGCGGCCGGCGCATGGCTTGAAGGGACAGGGCCGGCGCCGGCCAAAGTGGCGGCGAATGCTGAACTTGCCGCACAGCTCTCACTTCAGGACAGCGCCGCCCGGCGCATGGTCGGCGGACGCTTTCAGCATGGAGCGCTGGATCTGGAAACAGTGGAGACCCGTCCCCTGATGCAGGCTGACAAAGCCGTGGATATCATAAGCCTCGAGAAGAATCGGGCCACTTCGTTAATCGAAGAATTCATGGTTGCAGCCAACGGTGTTGTCGCGCGCACGCTGGAGGAAGCCAGCGCGGCGTCCATTCGCCGCATTGTGCGCAAGCCCAAGCGCTGGGAGCGCATGGTGGAAGTGGCGCAGCGGTTGGGAACGACCCTGCCTGCGGAGCCCGACTCGAAAGCGCTGAACGATTTTCTGCTGGAACAAAAACAGAAGGATCCAGACCACTTTCCTGATCTCTCGCTCACCATGATCAAGCTGATGGGCCCCGGCGAGTATGTGCTGGTGAAGCCGGATGATCCATCGCCGGGCCACTTTGGGCTGGCGGTCCAGGACTACACGCATTCGACGGCGCCCAACCGTCGATTTGCCGACCTGGTCACGCAACGGCTGATGAAGGCTTTGCTCTTGAAGGCGGCGCAGCCCTACTCCGTGGCTGAGTTGAATGCGATTGCCACGCACTGTACACTTATGGAAGACAACGCACGCAAAGTGGAGCGTGATATGCAGAAGCGCATTGCCGCGGTGTTTCTGCACACGCGCATCGGACAGAGCTTTCCGGCCATTGTTACCGGCGTGAACAAGTACGGGACATTTGTGCGTACGCTCAATCCGCATGTGGATGGCATGGTAACGCGGGGCGGCAAGGGGCTGGACGTTGGCGACAAGGTGAATGTCAGGTTGATCTCCACGGACCCGCAGCGGGGATTTATTGATTTCGCGGTGTGAGAACCGCGAGTCAGGTCGCGCGCGATTGCGTCTAACCAATATGCTAGCTTGATATGCGCTCAGAGCAGTGCGGACGGGATTTGAAGACGGTCCTGGACCGGTTTCAGTCTGGCGTGTTCCGACCTCGCGTTTGCGGACCGGTCGTGCGGGTGTGGAATCCAGGAACTGGTGATTGATGCGTCTGACTTTTCGACTGATTTATGGAGCTTTGTTCACCTGCAGCGCCATCGCGGCGCTTCCGCTCCAACTCATTTCGCAGCAGATAGATGCAACTGCTGCGACGGCGGGCGTGGACCTTCCGGATACGCCCCCGGCGCAGCTGAGCGCCTCTGAAGCGGATGCCGGCCAGCAGGCGCAGCCGGCCCCGACAATACCGAGCCAGACCGCGCCCAGCCAGACCGCACCCAGCGGGGCGCGCGCAGGGCAAGACAGTTCCAGCGCGCAGGCCCCGGCTGCGCAGACTGACGCCGAGAAGAGTCCGCGGCAACAGGCAGCCGACCAGCTGAAGGCGGAGGAGCACCAACGGGTGATGGGCGTGATGGCCACATTCAACACCACCACCAATCGAGACGCGCTGCCGCTGTCCCCGGGACAGAAGTTTCAGCTGTTCTTCAAGGGCGAGACGGATCCGTGGCCTTTTGGCCTGGCGCTGGTTGTTGCCGGCATCAATCAGGCCGAAAACACCTATCCGGAATGGGGTCAGGGCGTGCAGGGTTATGCCAAGCGATTCGGGGGGGCTTATACCGATGCGTTTATCGGGAATTTCTTTGGCAACGCGGTGCTCACTTCGATCATGCATGAAGATCCGCGCTATTTTCAAAAGGGCACGGGCGGCTTTCCCAAGCGGTTTTTATGGGCCGCAGCCAGCACCATCTGGTGCCGGCGCGATAACGGAACCTGGGGGCCGAACTACGCGAACGTGGGCGGCAACCTGATTGGCGCCGCCATTTCGCGCATCTATTATCCTGCTTCAGAGCGCACCGTAGGCAATACCATCGAGGACGGCTTCACGGTATCGGCTGAGGGAATTGTTGGATCGGAAGTGATCGAGTTCTGGCCGGACATTGTGCGGCACTACAAGCGCAAGCGCGAGCAGAAGGCGGCGCGCCAGGCAGCGCCAACCGCGCCTGCGGCCGACCCACAGAAGTAGCGGGGCTGCTGAGACGCTTGCCGAGGTGCCGCAGAAGACCGAGAAACCCGCCGAAGCGGTTCGCGAGCATCTGCCTAAGCTCGTCCAAACCCGCCAGTTGACATCCTCCCATCCCTAACCCGGCGAAGCCGGAACCAAAAAGGGCATAACGTCCAAAAGTTGGAGACTTCTTCCAAATCCACTGAGAGCCCCATGAACAGCGGTGATGGTGCATCGGTTGAAAAATTCTCTGCCAAAAACGTGCAGAATTCAAATGGATAGGTGCTAAAGGAAGGGGATTTCTACCGTCGCGGTCAGGCCGCGACCGCGGTGGGTTCCTGCTGCTGACCGCCTACTCCGCAGTTCTCTGCACAGGGCGGATGAAGGCCGGCCGCGCGGCCATTGCGTCCTTTATCATTCCCCTTGCGGTTTGAATTTCTTCCGGATGTGTGGACCTCAATGACGATTTCAGCGCCTTCATTGCTCGATTCCAAGTCTCAACTACGCAAGACCATGGGATTTTGGGACGTGCTGCTGTTCAATATTGCCACCGTGCTGGGGCCCCGGTGGATAGCAGCTGCGGGTCATAACGGCACATCCTCCATCAGCCTGTGGGCCCTGGCGGCGGTGTTCTTTTTCGTTCCTGGAGCGCTGGTCATTAACGAGCTCTCATCCCGGTTTCCGGAAGAGGGCGGCCTCTATGTCTGGTCACGCGAAGCCTTCGGCCCCTTTCACGGCTTCGTTGCCGGATGGACGTACTGGATTTACACCGTCTTTTATTTTCCCGGGCTGTTGCTGGCCAGCGCTTCGATGAGTGCCTACATCATTGGTGGCCGGGGCGCGCAGCTGGCCCAGGATCGCACCTTTCTTGTCAGCGTATCGCTGGGACTGCTGCTGGTCTCCGTGGTGCTGAATATCATCGGCCTCAACGTCGGCAAGTGGCTGCAGAATGCGGGCGGTGTGGGAACCTATCTGCCTCTGCTGATGCTGCTGGGCATCGCCGGGATCGTGTGCTGGCGTTCTGGTTCGGCGACGCACTTCACGGTTCAAAACATGATGCCTGCGTGGAACTGGGACACGGTAAATTTTTGGTCGCAGATCGCGTTTGCGTTTACCGGGCTCGAACTGGTCTCGGCCATGAGCGAAGAAGTACGTAACCCGCGGCGCACGCTGCCGCGAGCGGTTTTCGGTGCAGGCGCACTGATCGCGCTGATGTATATCGTGGGCACATTCGCCATCCTCTCGCTGGTTCCAGCCCCCGATCTGGACCCGCAGAGCGGTGTCTTTCACGCCATCACCCTCGGCTCGGTTGCGCTGCGGGTGGGCTTCCTTGGAGTCCTTGCCGCCGTGCTGGTCACAGTCGGCAATGCAGGCGGCGTGGGCAGCACGGTGGCCGGCATCGCGCGCGTTCCGTTTGTTGTGGGTATCGATCGCTATCTGCCCGCAGCCTTCGGCAAGATTCATCCGCGCTGGAAGACGCCCTACATTTCCATCCTGGTGCAGGCCATTGTCTCCGGCGCCATTTTGCTGGGTAGCCAGATCAACGAAACAACCCGCGGCGCGTATCAGTTTCTGATTGACGCAGCGATCATTCTCTACTTCATTCCGTTTCTTTACATGTTCGCGGCGGTCATCAGGCTGGCTGGGCGCAAAGATCGGAAGGAAAATCAGCAGGCGATTCTTGTACCGGGTGGCGTGCCCGGCGTCTGGATTTGCGGTGGCCTGGGATTCCTGGTGGTGCTCATCGGGATCATGGTTTCGCTCGTGCCGCCTGGCGACTCCGCGGACAAGCTCGGCTTCGAGTTAAAGCTGGTTGCCGGCACTGCGGCTTCGGTTCTGCTGGGGCTGATCCTCTATTGGCGCGGAGTTCGTTCCAAGCGCTCGCAGCCTTGAATCCCAACCTTGTGATGTTGCCGAGTGCGGGTCGATCTGCTTTCCTCTGAGAGTGAGACGGAGCGACGCTGAGAAGGCTTCCTGCATAATCGAGAAGATGGCTGATACCTGGTTCACCGCCGACTTTCACTTTGGACACTTCAACATCATTCGATACTGCAACCGCCCATTTGCAGACACCGAAGAGATGAACGAAATCATCCTCCAGCGTCTGAATTCGTGTGTGAAGCCAACGGACACGCTCTATTTCCTCGGAGATTTCTGTCTGTGCAGGCCCGAAAACGTGCAAGCGTATCGCAATCGGCTTGCCTCGAAGACAATCCACTTCATTGAGGGAAATCACGACAAGATAACGAGAAAATTCCCACATCTGTTTGCGTCATGGAGCTCGCTGGCGGAGATTCACGTGGGAAAGCAAGGGATCGTCCTTTGCCACTATGCCATGCGAGTATGGCCGCATCACGCGCAAGGTGCATGGCACCTCTATGGGCATTCACACGGCAACCTGCCCGACGAGCCCTTGTCCCTGTCGATGGATGTGGGGGTAGATACCCACGATTTTCGACCTTGGCACTTTGACGAGATTCAGGCAGTCATGAAGGCAAAGCTAATTCAGCGCGAGCGGATTGTTCGGGCAGAGCACCGCGCCGTCGAATAGCCTTGTCCGGCCGGCGATCATGGACGCGATGATCAGCGCAAACTTCCGTGCGCGAGGGCGGCAGGATTGCAAGCGCCCGGCGCTTGCCGGGCTGCCAATCGGTTTCATCAGGCTTGTTCTCTTTCAATTTCAAGCATACGGATTGAGCGCCTGGAGAGCAAAAGCGGGACGCTTCCCATGATTCCGAAGCTGCAATCTATGAGACGCCACGGGAACGGAATGCCGCGGATGGGACCGGCAATGAGGGCAAGCGGGATGACCCCGGCGCAGGCGATCAGTCCCCACGTGATGAGCCACTTGTTGCCAACCGGGTCAATGTAAGGACCAACGAACGCAATTGCGATCACGAGATGGGCGAATGCGAGCCAGTCGGTGCCGTAAGCGAGGAATGGATAGGACGCTTCTGTCGTACGGAGGGCGTCATAGACACGCTCAATCCAAGGCAGCAACTGCGTGGATTCGGCGATCGGTCGCATCCAGCTTTGATGAAGGGTGGATGAAAGCCAACTCAGTTCCGATTCAAGTGGTAAGGCCGTGAGACCACTGAAGACCAGTCCGGCAATGAAGACCCCGAGCCAGAAGCGAATGCGACGAAAATGATCGAATTGTGTCATGGATTTGACCAGAGTAACCAGTTGTGGACCAGGACGTCGACCCGGCCGCCGGGAGGAGGACCGAATGCGTCATTCCAATCGTGAGAAAACTCAAGTGACCCTGCCTGTCGATTACGGTCCTGAGGGCAGCATGGTTATCGGTACCCCGCCAAAGCGGCGCTCCCTGCGGTTGAATTCTTCGAGAGCGGATTCAAGGTGAACCTCGTCAAAATCAGGCCACATCGTGTCGGTAAAGATCAGCTCAGCATAGGCAGACTCCCAGAGCAGGAAATCCGACAGGCGCTTTTCACCGCCCGTGCGAATCAACAGGTCGACATCGCCGCTTTGTGCGATTAGACCCTGCCTGAGTAACGGTCCCAGCGAGTCGAACGAGGGAAGCCCTTCCTTGAAGAACAGAGCGGTCGTGGCGTCGGCGGCGGCACGTGTAATGGCGTCGCGGGATGAGTAATCAATGGCAACGCGCAGGTGGAGGCGGCGTCCTTTGGCAGTTGCACATTCTGCCTTGTCGATCTCGCGCATGACTGATTCAGACAGACGATCGCGTCGGCCGATGACTTGGAGCCGCGCGCCGCGCTGGCGGAGCCGCTCGGTTTCCAGACGCAGAAAGGCGCGCAGTAGCCAGAAAATGCCCTGCACCTCGGAAGCCGGTCGTTGCCAATTGTCGCTGGAGAAGGCGTAGACGGTGAGGCAAGTGATACCTATATCAGGTGCACGCTCGACGACGCGCCGCAGGGAGGCGACTCCAGCACGATGACCTGCGATGCGAGGCAGTCCGCGTTGCATCGCCCAGCGGCCATTACCGTCCATGATGATGGCCACATGCAGGCCTTGCCGTTCTTCGTTTTGCATTAGGCCGAATCCTCTGGTACCAAGGGCGCGGTTTGCTGCTGCTGAACCCCAGACACAGCGGGCTGGCTATACCAGTCGACCTCGCGGGTAAAATACATCGCCGATGCAACGGCCAAGAAGCTGGCAATCGCCCCAACGAGAAGAGCGTTGTCTTCAAGACGCAGCAACATATAGATGAGGGCATAAAGGAGACCGAAACAGAGAAGAGCGCGAAGTCCTTGAATGCGACTTCGAAAGATCCATCCAGCATTTGCAGATAGAAGGATGACCGTAGCGCCGCCAGCAAGCAGGAAGGCGAAATCGAAGCCGATTCTTTCCGCAAAAGAGAGCAGCAGGAGATAGAAGATGATTTGTGCGATACCGACAAGGATGTATTCAGCCGGATGAACGCGCTTTCCGGTGGTTACCTCAAAGATGAAGTAGGACAGGAACAACAGGCCAAGGAACAGCAGCACGTATTTAAGTGACCGGTTGACGGACTGATAAGGATCAGCTAACTCAACGAATGAGACACCGAGCGCTGTTGAGCCGAGTCCGGTGATCGAAGAGCTACGGCCCTCTGCCGGGATTCCACGAGCAATCCAGGGAATCAACCATTCTGCAGTGAATCTCTGCGCAGATACCGTACGATTGATGGGAAGAAAGCCGCCATCGAAGCTGGGGCTTGGCCAGTCGCCTTCGATGTTGAGGTGTGTCGTCTTGCCGTAGGCAAGAATGGCTATTCTTTGCGCTCCTGAGAAGCGCAAAGAAGTGCTTACCTGAAACTTTGCATTTGGTTGAGCGAGTTTAGTGACCATTACGCCGAAGAGTGTGAGCGGTGTTCGCTGGTTCTGTTCGCTGTTTGAATCGATGGACAGGCCGTCGATGCTATCTGTAGGAACGAATGAGTCTGTTTTCCCGTTGGCAGTGATTGTGCCATCGGCCAGTGCTCCCCGGGCATCCGATACGCCTACGACGAGTTCAGCCTGCCTCCAGTCGAGAATGGCGCCCAAGGGGGCAGTCAAGGGCACACCTGTCAGGTCAAAGGCCGCATCGAATCGCAGATCGGCCTCAAAGACAGGAACCTTGAAAAGGGAACGGCGTCGCTCTTCAGTGCGAGTCTTGACTGTGGCTCCGCCCTGAACAGGGAAGACCAAATAAGTGCCATCTTGCGGTATGCCTCCTGTGGTCTGTGCAGGCACAGTGTAAGGAATGGCGAGCGTGGGTCCAAGGAAGGTTTGCTGGCCGCCTGCATGGCTGCCGATTTCTGTTGTGACATCGGCCGCCCGTCGAGTTCTTTCTTCAACCAATCGCCCAACAAAAAGCGCAGGGATGGTCATCAGCAAGGCCAACCCGCAGACCACAACAAGTTTCATGCCCATGGAACGAGACTTGAGTCTGCTTTGCAAGCTGGGTAGCAGTGTTGAGGTTTCGTTCATTTGGTCTCTCCCGGTTCCGAAGTTACTTTGCATTGCAAAGTTAATGCGTAAAAAAAGAGGCCTACGCCTCTCTGGGGGTCAGCCCGCGTATCGAACTGGACGCCGGTTTTTCCTTGGTTCCTTTCGCTGCATCCTTGACGACCTGCTCGAGCGTCGACAAGTATTCAAGATAGCGTCTGCGGCCATTGGCAGTGATGCGACAGATCGTCTGAGGGCGATTGTGATCATGCCCCTTCACAATCTCCACCATCTTGGCCTTCTCCAAGACGCTTAAATGTCTGCTCAGGTTGCCATCCGTCAGGGCACAAAGCTGCTTGAGATCACCGAATGTCAGCCCTTTCGGATTCGTCAGCAAAGACGTCAGCACGCTGAGGCGAGCGCGTTCGTGAATCACTCGATTGAGCCCTTCGTATGCGAAACGGCCTTCATTGGTCTGCTCAGCTCGGCCAGAGGTCTTAGATTTCATCGCTGCCCTCCTGCGAGGTGAAAAACAGAATGCCCGCGACCAGCAACTGCCCCCCTCCATACGGAATGCCCATGGACCAAGGAGCAAGAGCACGGCTGCCTGCCAGCGCGATACACGTCAACCCCGTCAGCAGGTACCAGGCGCCCGCCGCAGCCATGGGGCGCGGAAGAAACCGGCACGATGAAAAAACACCGAGGCTGAAGGTGATCTGCCAAAGTCCTGGCAACATCCACAGAACTGACGGTAGAGAACCTACAAGCACAATTGTCAACAGAGCTCCTGCTCCGGCCGCCGGCAAAAACTGTTCCACTGCCATCTTGATCATTTCGTCGGCCATGCCTGAATGCACCCGATGCGAACGCGTAACTGTCTGCACCGCGATCAAGGCAGAGGATACGATGGCGGTCGTGATCCAGATCGCCAGGTATACCGGGATACGATCGGACGGATTCGGCAGCCACACCGCCTGCACACACGCGGCCAAAATCGCGATTCCGCCTGTCGCAGCCAGTGTTGCCGGACCGTAGCCGCGAAACTCCGTGCTACGCGCCACCTGCCTGCGGATGCTGCTGATATCTCCGAGCGCCTTATTCAGGTCATTCATACAATCTCACTTTACATTGCAAAGTAACTCAGGGGAGGAGTTTTGTCAACACTGACTGTTTTCCAATACGAGAGGGGCCTGAATGGTTATCCCTTAGGTCGAGCGCTGTCGGTGTTCTTCACGCTCCGGGCATCGATCATTAAAATGCTGGTCATGAAGTTGCGCCCCTGTTTGAGGCGGGCTCCGCTCACCTGTTTTTTAGAGATCGATCGAGAACGCCGACGCCGTCCTGGCCCGGCTCACTCCCTTTGGCAAAACACGAACGTACCGTGCGCCATTTGGGAAAACCCTCGGGAAGCATGCCCCACTTGCAGTCGCTCCCGGACTGTTCCCGGCTCAGAGCGCTCGGAACCTGCTTTCTTGGCTCCATCTTCGAAAACACTTCATCGAAAGGGGGCCATGACTGACCGCAGCTGGGTCGCCGGCTAGCGCGCAATATCCTTGCCAATTCGACTCATCGTACTGCGAAGCCATACATGCGCCGCATCGGTGTTCACCCGTGGATGCCATACCATCAAATACTTGAATCCGGTGATCTCCGCAGGGGCCTTCAACACTTTGACCGCCCGATTTCCCGCCTCAGTCATGGCAAATCTTTTCGGCGCGGTCAGCATGAGACCCGACTGCGGAACGCATCGCACAGCCGCCCCAAAGTAAGGCAACGTAATCACGGTTCGACGCCGCTCACCATGCGCGGCAAGTCGTTTCTCGGGAATGTTCTGATTTCCTTCCATCACTGCCACTCCGATGTGCTCGGCAGCGAGATACTGCTTCAAAGTAATCTGGCGGCTGTATGGGGCCTGCGCATCGACCACACAGACAAGCTCCTCTTCGTAGATCACCTCGGTTTGCAAAGGCGGAAGAATGTGCCCCTCGTCACCAATCAGCGCCAAATCGAGGCGTCCGTGAATCAACTCATCGAAGACCTCATCGCGCCACGAAACAAAGGTAAAGCGAGTGTACTTCGCTTGAGGCAACACTTCGCGACAGAGGATCGGGGCAATGATGGAGGTCGCGTTGTCGGTGGCCGCAATTCGGAACGAAGCATGCTCGGTCGCTGGTTCGAAGGTTGAACCGGCAATCAGACGATCGAGCCGCGGCAGCATTACTTCAAGCTCTCTTAGTACTCGTTCTCCCTGCGGAGTCGGCTCATATCCCTTCACCGTCCGCACCAGAAGATCGTCATGGAAGGTATCGCGCATCCGCTGCAGAGCGCGGCTCACCGCAGGTTGGCTAAGAAAGAGTCGCGTGGCGGCGCGCGATACATTCCGCTCCTCGGCCAGAACCGCAAACACCACAAGCAGGTTCAGATCGGCCTGACGTAGCTGCGTTATACGCATAATTCATATTAGCACTATGCATTGGACGTATAGCAGTTCCTGCTTCACTCTTGTTTCAGAGAGAGCCACCGATCAACGGTGGCCCGCAAAGGGAGAAACGTCCATGAGAAAAACAGCCATCGTCACCGGCGCTTCCCGCGGAATCGGCCGTTCCATCGCTGTCCGGCTTGCAGCCGACGGATTCGGGGTAGTCGTCAACTTCGCAGGCAATGCGGCCAAAGCCGAACAAACCGTCAACGAGATCGTCAACGCGGGCGGCCGTGCCATAGCCATCCAGGCTGACGTCGCAAACCCCGACGACGTCAAACAGCTCTTCGACAAGACGCTCAAGGCCTACGGTCAAATTGACGTCGTTGTGAACAACGCCGGCATCATGCCTTTGTCGACGATCGCCAAAAACGATGTCGATACCTTCGACAAGGTCATTGCCACTAATCTTCGCGGCACATTTCTCGTACTCGCTCAGGCCGCCCAGCACGTCGCTGAAGGCGGACGCATCATCGCCTTCTCAAGCAGCGTTGTGGCAAAATCCTTTCCAGCCTACGGACCTTACATCGCGTCGAAAGCCGGCGTCGAAGGCCTGGTCCACGTGCTCGCGAACGAACTGCGCGGCCACAAGATTACCGTCAACGCCATCGCTCCGGGGCCGGTTGCCACCGAGCTTTTCCTTAACGACAAGACTGAAGAGCAGATTGCCACCTTCAGCAAGATGGTCCCGCTCGAGCGTCTGGGCCAGCCGGAAGATATTGCCGGTGCCGTTTCCTTCCTCGCCGGGCCTGACGGCGGATGGATCAACGCTCAGGTTCTCCGCCCCAACGGCGGCCTCGCTTGATCCGCTGGCGCAGCGAGTCCCCAGTTCCACCCATCTTCCCTAGGCGTTCAACAAGTCGTCAAGGAGAGTAGAAATGAACAGCGTCATCGTCATTACGGGAGCATCCAGCGGCTTTGGAGCCCTGGCCGCACGCGTCCTCGCCCAAGCTGGACACACCGTCTACGCCAGCATGCGCGAGACTTCCGGTCGCAATGCACAGCAGGTTGAAGAGGCAAAGCAGTTTTCGACAGACAACAACGTCGATTTGCGTACCATCGAACTTGACGTCCAATCCCAGCAGTCAGCCGACCAGGCCATCCGCACCATCGTTCAAAGGGACGGCAGGCTCGACGTTGTCATTCACAACGCCGGGCACATGGTCTTCGGCGCAGCGGAGGCCTTTACGCCCGAGCAGTTGGCGCAGGTCTACGACACCAATGTTGTCAGCACGCAACGCGTCAACCGGGCTGCACTTCCGCAACTGCGCAAGCAGCGGAACGGACTCATTCTGTGGGTCGGCAGCACCAGCACCCGCGGAGGCACACCGCCCTATCTGGCTCCCTACTTTGCAGCGAAAGCAGCCATGGACGCGCTCGCTGTCAGTTACGCCGCCGAGTTGAATCGCTGGGGCATCGAGACCTCCATCGTCGTACCGGGCGCGTTCACTTCAGGGACAAATCACTTCGCCCACGCAGGCGTGCCCGCGGATAAGGCACGCCAGGATGAATATGACAATGGACCCTATGCTCACCTCGGCGAGGACATCATGAAAGGCTTTGCGGCAACTGCGCCGGCCGACGCCGATGCCGCCGATGTTGCCCGGGCCATCCTGAAAGTCGTCGATATGCCCTTCGGAAAGCGTCCGTTCCGGGTTCACGTCGATCCCGCGCAGGATGGGGCTGAAATTGTCAATGGCGTCGCCGATCGCGTGCGTGCCGAGATGTACCACAAGATCGGCCTTGCGGATCTGCTGGCTCCTGCTGTTCCCGTTGCTTGAGCCACGACACAGCAGACTTTCGCGCCTGACTCGGTCTGGGTTCCGGTTGGGCGCGTAATGATTCCATCTTGCAACTTTCGCTTGATGCCAAATCCTTGCTTTTGAAGTGACCCCGTAGAGCGACTTGCCGAAATGTACCGATGCCTTTTGGGCCAATGATTTGCCAGGAGCCGGACGTCTTCTACGATCGCTTCCCGGTGCGAGCTGGCAAAGGTTGTTGGGTTTCACCTCACTTTGCGGTATCGGGACGCCAGGAGCCCAATACCGGACGAGAGCCAACGTATAACGCAAGAATATCTTCCGCCGTGAATCTCGTGGTGAGCGGTCCACTCCCTTTTGCCTGGACGATTGCATAGATCTGTTTCCGTTCGGATGGTGCTCATCCCGGCGGGGCACCGCGGCCTCCGGTACGCATCATGCGCTTCCAGGTAACCAATCGAAGCTGCTCAAGCGTCGAACCAGGTGGGGCACTTTGTTGAGGTCCACGAAAAGGCAAATTTCCCGATTCATTCCCTCCTCGCTGGGGCCATGGGCATACGCATGGGGCGGATCTGAATGCGCTTTGGCAGGCGCTCCCCTTCCAGGGCAAGGCCAACCTCGTCCGACCCCGCGCTGGCAAGTTCCCTCAGCCTATCGATCATCCCGAGAGCACATAGAACAGCTGCGTAGGTTCCCATCGCGACGCCGGGATCGCCCTTTTCCAGCTTTCCAAGCGTGGTGCGTGAGATAAATACACGTGAGGCCATCACTGCAACAGGGATGCGCCGCCGCCGCCGCGCATCCCGGAGGTCGCTTCCGAGCTTGCCCATCGCATTCTTGACAGGAACGGGTAGAGATTCCATATCGAACCCACCATCGCTACGTCCGGAATTATGAACACAAATCATCGCTGCGTCAATGATTCTGAACGCAAAGGCCAGCTTCCGTTTGCCTCGGGATGATCGCAGCATGGCATATTTCCGAAGATCCGCTACGGGATTGAGAGCCCGCCCTGCGATGCGCCGCGTCGACAAACGCTTCAACGCCCCAACGTAGCAGCGCGCCGGTTCATCGGCGCGTCCAGCCCAGGACACATGAATCAGTCGATGCGAGCCCGGGCGAACCGAACTGAGGATGCGCTGGAACTTCAACTTCGCCGCAAGTTTTGCCAGTGGGTCCCGCGGCGCAAACAACCCGGCTCAAACGCGAGCCTTCGATTTGCCCGTTCGCCGATCCTGGGCCGCAAAACCAGCATGCGCAGGTCTCCCTCGGAGGCGCCGGGGGGCTTCACGGTTACTGACGCTCAACGGGTCCTAACCGCAGCCGCCAAAAAGAGAAGCAACTACCAGATCCGGTCCCGCTGCATGACCGACTCCAGTGCAAGCACAAACAAAGAAGCGCGGAAGAGTACCGGAAACCTCAAAGTTTGCCTGCCTCCGAGGCGGAAACCGGGGATCTCTGGATTGGATGAGAGCTCGCAGCTTCCGTGGTTCCCTGATGAGGGATAGGAGTTGGGGACGGGCAAGCGATGGAAACGCGAATTGGCACTGGCGTGCACACCATGCGGCTGCGCTCGGCCCGGGGCCCGATATGCCTGGGAAGGGTGCAAGGGCTCGTTCACCTCGTGAATTCTCAGATTCTTGACGATCTTTTCCGCGCGACAGCGCCTGTGGACGGCGCAACGAGCGTGTCAGGGGATCGTCTCTCCGGACCCCTCCTACAGTTTTCGTCAATCGCCCAAATCCTGATCCCGAAATTATGGCCACAAGGGCGTGTAAGCCGACAGTTTGCGCTGGCTATTCTGCGTGGCATTCTCTGGGGGTCGCAAGTCGATCCGGGTATCAAAAGCCAGATTTAGAAAAGGAATTACAAAAGGACTTGCCTGAAAGTATTGGATTTGCGACAATGGCTCACCGTTGAGGACGGCTTTCCCAAAATCTCTAAAAACATCCTTATCATCTGCACCGCGCCGGGCCCTGCTCACGTACCCGAAGCGCTGCTGTTTTGGGAAGCAACCTCGGGGAACCGGGCTTAGTCGACAGGCAAATTCATTATCCATTTATCTTGTTCGACAATTTGGCCGGTGATAGTGAAATCAGGGGAAAGCGGTATAGACGTAAGCCGGGCGCATAGTGGCCTTCCGATGGTAACCACAGCTGGCACAGCATGTGGGGCGGGCAACTGTGAATTCCAGTTTAAGCTGCCGCACATCTGAGGGGTATTCGCAATGATCTTCCCTCGTCGTTCTCTTCGTCTGATAGCAGGGGGTCTCCTCTGCACCGGAGCCTGCTTGTCTGCGGTTGCCCGCAGATTGCCGGAAACCGATTCCTCATCTGTATCTGTTCGCACGCCTGCAGAGGCGCCCGGAGACGGAGCATCGCCCTCCGCGTCGGGGGATATGGTGGTCATTCCCGGGCCCTTGCGATCCTTCCTTCGCATGGCCGGCATGAGTCAGGAAATCTCTCCCGAGGATGTCCTGCCCCTGCTGGCTCGCAACGTTTTTCTTTACGGCTACGAGGGTAAAAGAGAAACCGAATACCTTCTGTTGGTCAATCGCTATGTGCGTCTTGCCAGAGAGCTTCAGGTTTTGGCGGGCGCGGACGGCACAATTCGCGTTGCAGGTTGTGCCGATGCGATTCAGTTGATTCACATTCTTGGATACCAGTTCCAGCAGGATTGCGGTCAACATACGGCCACCCTGGTGACTGCAAATCCGGAACGAGCTTTTCTGACTATCGATTCTGGATTCCCTCTCACCGGACTTGAGGAGGCTCTCCAGAAAGGAACTCCGTTCAGGTATTCGTTTCCTGCAACCCGCGTTCCGGTCCTGTTTCGCGAGAAGGACTGGACGGAGCTCAGTTCGGTAAATAGGAAGGGCGGTGGAGATCTAATCGATACATTGCTGAACGATCCCAACGTGGACCGCCTGTACCTGGCCATGGCAAGGAGCGACGAGCAGACACGGCTTGCTCTGACGCAGTCGCCGGGGTTGAGGAGGCTGCTTCCCTTGGCCGGTGCGCTCGATAAATATGGAAGCCAGATACGCATTCGCTCAGGAGTGGTTGCGGTGCCCGGAGGAGCAAGTGCCGAGCGAGGCTGGGAAGACCTGGTTGGGACAAATGTGAAGTCACCGGGGGAGTTTGTTCCCCGTCTGCTTGCAACCGATCGCGGGTGGATGGCGGCATTCTTCGATGCTCTGTCGCGGACCAGCCAGACGCAACAGGCCCACTTGGCGGAAGGGGCTCGCCTCAAGCGCCTTTACGAGGCCTATCGGTCAACCGAGTCCCGCACGCAAGCATCAGAAGGCGTCTTCTCCAACAATGCCGAACTCCTGGTGCTGTTCACTCGCGTCCGGTGGGACTCAGACGGGGAGGCCCAGGTTCCGGGAAACCTTGAAATTTGGAAGGAAATCTTCACTCGGCAGCCCAAGTCGAACCCCATGGGAGATTGGGCTAGACGGACGCAAAACTGGAATAGTCCGGAACGTCTGCTCGAAGGATTGGTGGCTTCTTCCAATATCGCAACCGACGGCGGCCCGTTGCAGATTTATCTGACGCTGAGCGCGATCAACAGCAGCCGGGCTTCGGGAACGCGCTTGTCCGATGCAACCGTGCGATTGCTCGCCGACAGGTTTATGCAATACAAGATGTGGTATCTCACATTCGCCGAGTTCCCGGCCTTGGATGATGCGTCGATTACCCGCTTTATGAACGTGGCAGATCGAATCAATGGAATCTCAAACTCTGCCTTGCGATCGAACGCTCTCGGATCTTTTCAGGCCGAGATCGGTCTATGGCAGATCTTCGCCCGCCAGGGGCAGATACCAAACAGCAAGCTGAATGCATCCTGGCAGAATGCGCTTCAGCCGTTTACGGAGATCTCTACCTCCGTGCAGCTTTTCGACGCAGCGCGGAGCTCCCTGGGGTCACTTCTGCTGGCAGCCGGTGAGAACGCGAACCTGACTCAGGATGAGATCGTCGACCTGCTCGCCGGCCCTTCCCAGGAAAGTCCAGATGGTCGACGCGTACACCAGCAATTGGCAGGAAGAATTGGCGCCGTAATGAATGACCAGCGCCTGGTTTCTATCGATACGCTCTTTGGACTCTACGATGGTTTGACTCAAATGGCACACGGGGCGGCCATAGGCGACAGCTTGCTTCGCCTTGCGGGAGATCTGCGGGAATTCGAGATGCCCAGCCCCGTCTTTACGGAAAGCGAGAGAGTGTCTTGGTCCCCGTTGGTCTACGCTAGCCGTCACGCGGAATTGCAGGTTCGCACCGACCTGACCAAAGTGATTCAGTCTTCAGGATCGCCTTCGCAACTGGAAGCTGCCCGAGCCAAGCTTACCCCCTTTCTCAGGGACACCTTGGTCGGCTTGAATTACGCCTACTATGAGCCGCCCGGTGCCCAGGTTCTTCACAACAATCCGCTCTTCGTTCGCTCGCACGACTTCTCGACGACCTCAATTCTTGGTTTCGATCAGGTCTGGGGTTCTCCACAGTTGATCGGAATCGGTGCCACTGCTGGCGGTGGGGCCTATCTGATCGGTTCACTGGCCGATTTACCCCATGCGCTGGCCGAAATGGAAGAGGATTTTATTGCCCCGGAGAATGTCCAGGCATTGATCTGGAGAGAGGTGGTCCCCGACCTCATGGTGGGGGCAACTCTGCCGCGCTGGTGGAGCGTAAACCCGAGCGAATTGCACGCTGTCGGTCTATATCAGCGATGCGGAGAAGAGCTCTTGACTGCCTCGGCTGTGAACCCTCAGCTGCGGGACAAGGTGATCGGCATCCTTTCCGATCGCATGACATCGCTGCGACTGGCGCGGGCTGAAATGGCGCTTGAGAATCCGCAGAGCACCGCTGAGCTGATTCCTCAAATGCTTCCGGCAGAAACTTTCTATCTGGCTGCCCAATTCCGCAGCAAGTTTCCGGAACAAGCTTCACTCTCGGGACAAGCTGGCCAGGAATTGGAGGACCTCTCCCACAGAGATCCGCAGGATACCAGTCCGGAGCATCTGGCGGAAGAATTTGGCATGCCGCACCCGGCCATAGCGCAGAGCAACTCCAGCACCCTGCTCAACACGGAGCCATTTCCGTTCTTTGGAGGATACGCCAGCCGGCTTTTTGGCGAATCCTGGGAATCCAGCAATCTTTACTGGGCGCGACTCGCGGACGAAAACGGCTACTCTCCCGTGATGCTCAACGTTCTAGCCCCCGAACTTACCCGTCGTATGATCGCTAACATCTTCGCGACAAATTTCGACGATTCGTCGGCACTGCTACGTGCCATGGAACAAACAGGGGAAGAGTTTCGCAAGGGTAAGATCATCGTTCAGGCTGCAAATACGGTCACTCGGCAATAAAAATCTCGCGGACGGAGTGCGCATCGGGATGATTTTGGCAAATAGATATTACGCCTGCATCGGGCTATGTTCAGGCCTGCTTTTGCTGCTGAGTAGTGAACCGCAGCCCGCGGCTCAGGACCAGCCATCGCGTTTCCTCGTAAACGTCGATTTGGTGCAGCTCAACGTGGCGGTAACTGATCGTAAAGGGAACTATATAGCCGGCCTTCGCCCCGAAGACTTCACCATTACCGAAGACAAGCTCCCTGAGAAGATTGCCACTTTCGAAGAGGGTACTGAATCGGCCCGGAAACACGCTTTGCAGAATGCCGGCAAGACGCCAGACCCGGACCAACAGGGGCCTGCCCCTGCCTCCTCCGACGCAAAGACTTCCCTGGTAGCCGGGGCCAACGTATTCATTCTCTTCGACACAAGCGACTATATGTACCGAGGTTTTGTGTTCGCCCAGGATGCCGTCGCTAATTTCATCCGCTCGATGGATGATGCGAACAAGATAGCGTTTTATTCCTACAGCCGGGATCTTTCGCGGGCGACTGCACTCACGACCGACCGTTTCCGCGTTGTGAACGGCGTGCGAAACACCGTCGCCGGAGATGAGGCCGCACTCTATAACTGCATGTTATTGACAGTCGAGGATGCGGCGCCGCTCAAGGGACGAAAAGCGATCGTGGTCTTCTCCAACGGCCCTGACAATGCCAGCTCAGTGCCGCCCGAAGACGTGGCGGAGCTGGCCCAGTCCACAGGAACGATCATCTACATCATCAGCACCCGGGAGGCACAGGCAGAACCTGTGTCTGCCGCGGCGTTTGAACGTGTGAGCCGGGCAACCGGCGGAAAAGCCTATTTTGCGAAGGATTGGCGCCAGGAGAGACAAGCGTTCAACGCGGTCCGCGAGGACCTTGACCACCTCTACACTCTCAGCTACTATCCGCAGGCCAACGCAAACCGGGGCTGGCGCAAGATCAAAGTGAACCTGGTGGGTAAGGACCTGCAGAAGTATCACATACGAACCCGCGATGGATACAGGGTTCTGCTGCAGGGGGCGCCATCCGGTGAGAGCAATTCTGCACGGACATCCGAGGCGGAGCCGCAATGACAAGTTTCGAGATTACTCGGGTCGGAAAGCTTCAGACACCGCAGTCCTTGGGCGCATTAACTCTCCCTCGAAAAAACTCCATTGGGATGTTGAACGGGCTCTGATGGCTGCGTCTGGGGGCCGACTCTGGAGACTTTTCGACCGGAAAGATGTGTTTGCTGATCAGCAGTGGTCGCAATGGGATAGCCGAGTGGACTGCGGACGGGCAGAAGGTTGAAGAGCATTCTTGTCAGGGCGCCCTGATAATCCCCTTCTCTCCGACTCCTGATCACCTCCCTCCACGGTAAGATACTATCGTCGGTCTGCAAAGAATCGCATCCGGTCCAGACCATGGTTCTGCCGGAGAACTTGGTACCGTCCAGATTTTGACCAGAGCCCTCATGATGACGTTGTTGCGGAGGTTCAAGAGCATGAGCATTCATAGAGGTGTCGCAGGAAGTTCATGGCCTCGATTGGGCAAGCAGATCCTGGTTACCGTGGCGCAGTTGGCGCTGGTGTTTGCGACTTGGCCGCAGAGCCTGGCGGCGTACCCGGGTGCGCAGGAGCAATCACCGGCTCCGCCACCGGCCCAGGGCGCGCCGGGGCAGGCACCGGCTGCGCAGCCGCCTTATACGCAGCAGACTCCGGAGCAATTGCAGCAGTCGGTGGCGCCGATCGCACTTTATCCGGATTCGCTGGTCGCGCAGATATTGACGGCGGCCACCTATCCGGAGCAGGTCGTTGAGGCGGATCGATTTTTGCAAGCGCATCCGGATTTGAAGGACAGCGCGTTGGCTCAAGCCGTGGATCAGGAGCGATGGGATCCAAGCGTCAAGGCGCTGACGGCGTTTCCGTCCGTGCTGGGAAATATGGACAAGAACCTTTCCTGGACTTCATCGCTGGGAGATGCTTATTACAATCAGCAGCAGGATGTGATGGATGCGGTGCAGGTTATGCGTCAGAAAGCGCAGCAGGCCGGCAATCTTAAGAGCACCCAGCAGCAAAACGTTGGGACGGAGGGCTCGACCATCACCATCGAGCCTTCTGACCCGCAGGTAGTCTACGTGCCGGCGTACGATCCGTGGGTAGTTTATGGATATCCGATCGCTCCGTGGCCATATTGGTATCCGTATCCGGGAATCTGGTTTAACGGCCCGTTCCTTTCCTTCGGAGTGGGATTCGGAATCGGATACTTCGGGGGATTCGGATGGGGCTGGGGGCACTGGGGATTTGATTGGAATAACCACGCGGTGCTCTATAACCACAGTCGATACTATTCGCGGAGTACCACGTTTTATAATCGGAGCGCCTTCTATCGCGGCGGCGGCGCACGCGGCGGATTCGGTGGGCGCGGCGGAGGTTTCGACCATCCTGGCGCTGCGGGGCATCCATTCGGCGAGGACAACCGGGCAGCTCGAGGATTCGCCGAGCCGCACAACCAGACCGGGACACGCTCGGGGGCGTTTAGCGGCTTCGACCGGGGCGGGGAGACGAGGAGCTTTTCGTCGCGCGGAAGCGCCAGCTTTGGTGGCGGAGGATTCCACGGCGGCGGGCGTCGGTAATCGCAGTTTCGTGAGGTTTCCGGGAGAGCGCGAATTTTAGAAACGGAGAGAAGCCATATGGGGCGGATGAAGCTGAGCTTCGGCGAATTTCATGGGGCCAATATTTCCAGATTAGCCGCGCTTGTCATTTTTTTGGCGGGTTCCTTTCCGGCATGTTCGCTGGCGCAGCAATCCGGGCAGAAGATGTTTTCGTCGGCGGAAGAGGCGAGCAAGGCGTTCGTCGCCGCAGCGCAGAGTAACGATGAGAAGGCGATGCTCGAGATCCTTGGGCCGGACGGGAAGCAGACTGTCTCGTCGGGAGACGATACCGAGGACGCAGAGAACCGCGCGATATTCGTGAAGAAATATGAAGAAATGCACCGTTTGGTTCCAGAGCCGGATGGGACCATTTGCTTGTACGTCGGCGCCGAGAATTGGCCCACGCCTATACCTATCGCGAAGAAAGGCGATGGGTGGTATTTCGATACCGAGGCCGGGAAGAAAGAGATATTGTACCGGCGAGTTGGGCGGAACGAACTGTCCGCCATTCGCGTTTGCCAGGAACTTGCGGCCGCGCAGAAGGAATATTACTCGGAGCAGCACGGCGAGTATGCGCAGAAGATCTTCAGCGATGAAGGGCAGCACAATGGGCTGTACTGGAAGGTTGCCGCAGGCCAATCGCAAAGCCCTATTGGGCCGCTGGTGGCAGCGGCCGTTGCGGAAGGATATGTCAAAGGCCAGGGTGGCCCTCCAACTCCTTACCGCGGTTACTATTTCCGTGTATTGATGCGTCAAGGGAAAGAAGCTCCGGGGGGCGCAAAGGATTACATTGTGAACGGCAAAATGCCCGGGGGGTTTGCTTTCGTGGCATATCCTGCCGAATACCGGTCTTCCGGCGTGATGACCTTTATTGTTGGCGTGGATGGCGTCGTCTATCAGAAGGATCTTGGTAAGAAGACCGACAGCGTCTCGAAAACTCTTAAGGAATTCAATCCCGATTCCAGCTGGGAAAAGGCTGAAGACATGCACGAGCAAACTGCTGAAGAGCCGAAAACCAAGTAATCGATATTGTGGATCTTTACGCGCTTGAGAGGTCTCGTTTGCGCCTCGGATCTTGGACCTGATTTCGCCCGACTTGGGAACCTTTCCTCCGGGAACGGGACCTACCATCGAACAAACCCGCACAGGCAGATGCGCCTAGCAGGTCGCATCGGGCTTCGATTCACCGGCGTTGCGTGTCCACCGGCCAAAGACACTCCATGCGAGATCGGATGGGGGCCCAACTCCGACCACGGGTCCGAGGACGCTCGGGCGGTCTTTCTCTGCGCGTATTTCCGACGCCTCCGCCGAGCATGCACTCATGCCGATCACCAGCATTCTCTTTGTATCTATGGAGTTAGTTTTGTGCGTGCCGCTTCGGTTCCTTTCGCAAATCCAGTGGAGCCAGGGAATGTCCATGCCGCGAATGTTTGCTTCAAGTCCGGCGCGCCTGATTGTTGCTTGGCTCAGATCCGATGCGGCCAACTCATGGCCAGACGCCGCGAATCCAATCGCTTCAGTTCCAATATCGCACGCGCGGCCCAGAGATGAGAGAGGCCGGTTGGGGAACTGCGTCTTCAAGAGACGGTCAAGAACCCTCACTTGACTGTCAATCGCGCGATTCCAGTCCTCGAAGATCAACCCGTAGTGGGTCGCAAGTGATCCTTCATAGAAGCCCAAAACTTTGTGGTCCAGATTGCCTTCCAATCTCGATCTCTCCTGCGTCAGAAAAACCCATTCGACCCCTTCATCCAATCGTCCGCTGGCGGTGATCATCATCGGTTCGTCGCGGCTGGCTACTTATTGCCGATGAGGCGGATGCGGGCGGTTAGGGCTCGGCCCAGGGGTTCGGTGAAGTTGCCGAAGGCTGGGGAGTCGACGTTGTTGTTTACGATGGTGGGGTTTTGGCGGTCAGAGATGTTTTCGATAATGCCGCGAAGGCCGAAGTAGGCGCCGCGGAAGTGGAACTTCCACTCCAGGCCGGGGCTGAAGGAGAGGTAGGCGGGGAAGGTGTGGGAGTCAGGTGCGCCGGAGGCTATGTGGTTGGCGTCGATGGCGGTAAAGGGGAGGCCAGTGTGCCAGTCGAGGGTGTAGACGAAGTCCCAGCGCTTGAGCGGTGTCGGGAGCCATCCCCAGGAGAGGACGCGGTTGGGGACGTTCCAGGGTTCGGGGCCGGGCTGTTGCGGGCCGAGGTCGCCGAGGGTGGGCGAGTACTCGATGGCCGCGTTGGTGTTGGCGAGGGAGTGGGTGTAGGCGGCGAAGAGGGTGTAGTCGTGGGAGAAGTTGTGGCGGAGGCTGAGGCTGACGGCGTGGTAGTCGGCAGTGCGCTGGTTAGTGAGGAGATAGTTGCCGGACGGGAGGGGGAGGTTTTGGTCGGCGAAGACGAAGAAGTTACTTCCCTGCTTGTGGACATAGCTGAGGCTGGCGAAGGTGGAGGAAGGTAGCTTCTGCTCAAGCTCGCCGCTCCAGTTAGTCACACGGGGGGCGCGGAGGAGATGGTAGTTGACGGTGAAGGAGGTGGGGAGCACGGGGCTGACTGGGGTGACGCCATCGGTCGCGAAGTAGGTGTCGTTGCGGAGCCCGGCGAAGGCTTGCTCGAGGTAGTCGAGCTGGGTGTGCTCGTAGTAGACGCCGATGCCGGCGGAGATCTTGGTGTGGGGAACTTTGCCGGGAGCGAAGACGGTGGCGATGCGCGGAGAGTAGAGGGGGCGGCGAACGATTTGGTCCCAGTCGAAGCGGAGGCCAGGTTCGATGGAGAGGCCGTTGCGGAGCTGCCAGTGGTCCTGGACGTAGGCGCCGACGTCGGCGTTCTGGCGGGAGAAGGAGGGCTGCGTTGGGAAGGCGCTTTGGCGAAGGAGGGTGCCGTCTTCGCGGAGATAGTAGATGGGTGCGCGGAAGAAGGATTCACCGAAGGTGACCTGGTCAAGATCGATGCCGGACTGGAAGTCGTGCTCGCCGATCCAGTGGCGGGGAGACAGATAAAGGGCGAAACTCTCCTGAATGCGGCTGGAGAGGCCGGTCAGGTTCTCGAAGTAGCTGCCCTCGGAGGCTTCGGGCGTGAGTTCGTAGGGCGTGTCGCCGTGGGGCTCGTAGCCGCTGTGGATACGGGTCACACCGATGGCGACGTCGAGGAGAGCGCCTTTAGAGAACAGCTGCTGATCCCGGAGGTAAGGGAGGAAGGCGAGGGTGTCAGATTTGACGGTGCTGACCTGCGGTGTGAGGGTGGACAAGCCGCTGAAGGGAGCGTAGGAGTCGTTGACCAGGAGCGCAAGGATGAGGTTGTTGCGGGGGGGGAAGTTGAACTGCAAGCGGGAGAGATTGCTCTCCTGCCAGGAGGGGTCGGTGTCGGCGTTCGCGGGAAGGCCGACGATGTAGTTGCTGGCGTAAACGAGATCGAAGCCGTTGAAGAACCAGGCGCGGTTTTTAGCGACGGGGCCGGAGACAGTGACGCGCGGGAGGAACTTGTCGAAGTGGATGCCGTTGTTGGCCTGGTAGGAGGGGATGAAGTCGGTGGCGTTGAAGCGGAAGCGGTTATCGCCCATGCCGCTGGAAAAGGCGATGACGCCGCCGGTGGCTTTGCCGTACTCGGCGGGGTAGCGGGTGCTCTGGACGACGATGGTGCGCACGGCGTCGGTGCTGACGTGGAGCGAGAGGGTGCCGCTGGCGGGAGAACGGAGATCGAAACCGTCGAGGAGATCGAGGGTGGCGTAGGTGGGTGAGCCAGCGACGTGCGCCTGGCCGGTGGGGTCCTGGATGACGCCCGGGTTGAAGGGAAGAAGATTGCGAATGTCGCGCGAGGTCTGGTAGGGGATGTTGACGATCTCGGGCGTACTCATGATGCTGGCGTCTGAGGACTGTTGGGGGTCGATGGTGGAAGTGGATGCCACGACGTCGATCCGCTGGCGGACCATCTGCTGGTGAGCGAGGGTTAATTCGATGGCGGGGAGCGTGGGGTCGAGGTCGCGCTGGAGGGCCTGGTAAAAGCCCTGCTTGTCGGCCTGGAGTTGATAGGGGGCCGAATTGGTGAGGGTAAACTGGGCGCGTCCAGCGTGGTTGGTGAGGAGTTCGGTGATGGGAGCGTTGGGTTGGGTGATGGTGAGGCGGGCGTCGGGGACGACGACATTGTTTTCGTCGAGGACAGTGACGCGGATAGGCGAGGGGGAGGACTGTGCGGCGGCGAGAAACGGAAGGGTCAGACAGAGGATCGCGAGGAGGCGGAGAGGAATGCGCGTTAGAGGCTGCGAGCGCAGAGACATCACCGAGGCCTCGGGACGTACGACCTGATTTTAGAGCGTCGGACGGAGGGTGTGTTAGCACCTTATGGTGCCTTGAGGGGGGCGAACCCCCGCGAGGTTGCCCTCGGCGGATATTGAGTTTTCCGCGAAAACTGTAAGTTTATGAAAATAAAATAAATGATACCGTAGTCAAGCGTAGTCCTAAGGAGCTCGGTGAGCGTAATTTAAGGCAATTTAGCCCCGGCATTCTGAGCTGACGTGTGCACCGCTACTGTAGCGAAAATCTATCATCATGCGTCTTGTTTTCTGCTGTTTACGGAACCCGGATCTGTGAAGTCGCATGCGCGATCCTTGAAAGATCATTCGCCCCTTAGACTTCGCCCTCAGTGATTTGCCCACCGAGAATGCTGTCCGACGCGCTTGGTAACAGTCACTCGTCCGAGCAATTTTTCGTCCAGATGGACTGGACTTGACTCGTCAGGACAAATCCTTTCCTGGGATCGTGCATTACATTTGTTGCCGAACTCTCATCCAAGATATTCATGCCGACCCAAACCGTAACCCGCGCCGCCGAATCTGATATAGAGCCTTGCAGGCTTTACAACGTTCTCGCGGACGTCAGCAACATTCCAAAGTGGGCTCCTGTCTTCGCTGACTCCATTGTGCACATCGCCGACATGCATTATCGCGTCACCAGGAATGGCGAGGCCTTCAATCTCGAAGTCTCCGTGCATCCTTCTGCTGGTGCCGTCGACTATATTCGAGAGATGCCGAACAGCAAGCGTGGCGGTGCTTACATCCGCGTAACGCCTCGTCCGCTCGGTGGCAGCACAATTACCATGACTGTGCCGATCGGACCGAGTACGACTGAATCCGAGGTTGCCAAGGTCCTTGAACAGGAACTCGCCGACCTTGTCCAACTCGCGCTATTGTGATCACACACGGCAATCGTGCGAAAAACCCATAGGACCATCGGCTACACACAGGCGAGAAGCCGACTTCAACCGTTCTCGGCTGGCACGATATGGAACCCCAGGCGTGCAGCTTGTTTGCGAAGTCGCATCTCCGATTTCCTTAAAAAGCGAGATCAATCCCCAGCTCAGGTGGCGTCCACTCCTGGTTTATCCTAGCTTTTCTGGAGCAGTAGCTGGGCAATCTCAGCCGGAACGCCTTGGGACTGCGGCTCAAGCGGAAGTTTCACTCTCTCAACCCTACCGACGCCCGCGCTCGATCCGCTTGGCGCGCCAGGCCCGATTCTGAGCTAAATGAACGAATTGCCGCGAGCCAGGAACGCTATGCTTCACAACGCTAACGGATCTGATTCATGCGCATTCTCGGTTTAAGCCGCCGTGGGACCCGTATGAGAGAGCGGCAAAGTTACGTTGAAGCTTGCACCACCGCCAGTTTTGTTGTTCTCGGCCCAAAGCCGCCCCCCATGGGCTTCAACAATCGTGCGTGATACGGCCAAGCCTATACCCATGCCATTCTCTTTGGTCGTCATAAAGGCGTCGAATATTTGCTCCGGATCATCGACTCCCGGCCCGTTATCGATCACTTGGATTAACATCCCGCTTGAGTCTGTCGCCGCCCGTAGTACGACCAGTGGAGCCACTGGTTGCCCCTCCAGCGCCTCGATAGCATTCACGATCAGATTTATGAAGACCTGCTGGATTTGAATCTGATCGGCATGGACTTGAGGGAGTGAATCTTCGAAGCGGAACTCGATGGGTACGTCGCGCTTTTTCGGGTCCTCCTGTATAACTCGGACAACTTCATGAAGTATGTCCGGGATGTTGACGTCCTTGTTGTCAAAGGACTCCTGCTTGAAGAGTGCTCGAATATGTTGCATTGTCTCGTCCGCCGCACGGGCATCTCGTATAACCCGCTCGATCGACGAATTCACTTCCATCGTATTAGGCGTAGCTGCATTCAACCACCTTTTCGCCGCCTGCGCGTTTGCAAGTATCGACATGAGCGGCTGGTTCAGTTGATGAGCGATCGAGCCTGCAAGTTCGGCGACGGTCGCCAACCGCGAAGCCTTCAAGAGCTTGACACGCGTGTCGCGAAGATGGTCCTCAGCATGTTTCCGGCTGTCGATGTCGGACCTGACGCGATACCACTTCACAACCTTCCCTGTCCCATCGCGCAATGGGAAATTGCTGTCCAAGAACCAATGGTAGGTTCCGTCTGCACGTCGGTAGCGCAATTCCTGCTCGACAGATGTTCCCTCGGCCAACGCAGCCCGCCATTTGGGCATCCCTTTGTCAAGGTCGTCGGGATGTATTGCGCTCACCCAGCCCCACCCCAGCCACTGATCTTTGGAAAGCCCGGTGTAGTCGAGCCAGCTTTGGCTCACGAAATCGACCGATCCATCAGGCAAAGCGGTGCCCAGAAAAACAGGAATCGTCTCGACGAGGGTCCGAAGCTCTCTCTCGCTGCGCTGGATTCTCTCCTCGGCACGAAAGCGGTCAGTCACATCAATTACCGTACCTAGGAATTCTCTGAGCTCACCCGACGGGCCGAGCGTCGGGTGGCCTACCACATGGATATTCCTGGTCTCGCCGTCAGGGTGAACGATTCGGTAATCCATCTCGAAGTCTGCCTTGTCGCGAATGGCTTTCTCGAACCGTTCCCTGGCCGCGGCTTGGTCATCTGGATGAACACGCTGGAAAAAAGTCTCGAATTGCGGTGGCGGTTCAGCCGGGTCGAATCCTAGCACGCGGTAGCACTGGTCGGACCAATATTTAATGTCGCCGGAGACCGGACTCCATGCGCAACTGCCCGTGCGGGTCAGCCTTTGCGCCTCCAACAAGTACGCTTCACTGCTTCGGAGGGCCTCTTCGGCCCGCTTTTGCTCACTCAAATCGAGCACGAATGCGACACCCCCGTCCCCACCTTCTTGGAACAGCGCGCCCCCAACCAACACGGGCACACGGCCAGCATCTTTGCAGAAATACTCTTTCTCGTATGGTTGAACCGTCCCGGTCCTTCTTAGTTCTGTCACGGCGCGCTCGTCGTGCTCGCGCCATTCGGCCGGTGTCAGATCGGTCCAGCGCACTCGACCCGAAAGGAGATCTTCACGGCCGTAATGCACCATCCGCAGAAATGCTTGGTTGGCTCCGACGATCGCACCTTCGAAGTTCCAGATGAAGATCCCCAGAATGTTGGCGTCGACCAAACGCCGGATCTTCCCTTCGCGATCTTCCAGATCCCGATAAAGCCGCGAATTCTCGAGTGAGATTGCCGCTTGCGACGCAAGCACCTTCAACACTGTGACCCGGTCAGGAGTGAAGACGTGCGGCGTCAGATTGTTTTCAAGGTAAAGAATACCGATGAGTTTGCCCTGCTTGATCAACGCTAAACAGAGAATGGAACGGGCTCGACGCTGAACGATGTAGGGATCGGCAGAAAACGGATTCCGAGTTGATGCGTCATCGAGAATCACGATCTCTTGAGTGCGCATTACATACCGAACGAGCGATTCCGGCAGAACGGCTGGAGCGTGGGAGTCGTCTACCAGATGCACGGTTACTTCCTCTCCGCTAGTGGTGGCCTCCGCATCTATCTGCAGCTCGTCACCTCGCGGAACAATCAAGAGACCCCGCTCGGCGCCTGCGTGCTCGATCGCCGCGCGCATGAGCCTGTCGATCAGTTTCTCCAGAACCATCTCGCCCGAAACTGCTTGCGAGACTTTAATCACCGTCGCCAGATCCAGGAGTTCAACCGATGCCACAATGGTGCTCGTGGGACCGGAAGCGGGCTCGTTCTTGAGCTTTGGATACAACAGGAGTTCGACCGGCGCCACAGTTGTGCTCGTGGGGCCGGGATCGGGCGCTTCTTGCCCGAGGTGCGGATACAAATGGTCCAGCTGCTTCACCTTGCCATTGGCTCCCCAACGGAGATAGCCGTGCCGAGCCTCCTGCAAATACGCGTTTGCGATCTTTTCGAAACCACGCGCGGCGTAGAATCGTGCGGCGAGTTCATTTGCGAGTGCCTCATTGTGGACAAAGCCGTTTGCATGTGCTGACCGGATGGCCCTTTCGTAGAGATGTTCGGCATCCAGTACTCGCCCTTCCAGGCGAGCAATCTCTGCACCTACCAGTGCGGTACGGTTCTCGAAATTGTCCGGACAGTTCGCTGCCCAGACCTCGAGCTGGCGATAGTGGGCGGCCAGAGCCTCGAAATGATTCGAGCGCTCGTCCGCCAATGTGCAATCACACGATGCTGCCCGGCCGAGACCGCTGTAGAATTCATATTCCGCCGTCTCAAAAAAAGAAGGTGATGTCCAAAGCAACGGTCGAGCCTTTGAGGATGCCTCGATTCCGGAACGATAATCGCCGGCCAGCACGCGAGCCTGCAGCTTCCGAATCCAGTACCAGCACTCCGCCAGCGCCAGATCCGCTTGGTTCGCCAAGTCGTGTTCGAAGCGGCGTTCATCGAACTGCTCATCGTCAAAACTTCCGAATGCCGGCGTCAGACCACGAAGCGTCCGGATCAGCTGGAGCTGCGCAGTAATGATCGCAATGACGAGGCCGAATCGCGCCTTATGTGCAAACTCGAGACCTTGCTCGGCTTCACCTTGCGTTTCGGCCAACGCATCTCCCGCTGCGAGAAGATTTGTATTCAGGTTGTTGCAGCTATATGCCCCGAACGTGAGGTCGCCCGTTTTATTCGCGACATCGAACGCGCGACGTATCAGATCACGACCCATCCGAACGTGCCTCGTCCATGGCATAACGAAACTGCCGAACGCCATGTATGTTCGAGCCCGATAACGATGCAGACTGCGCTTTTCGACCAGCGCATACCCAAGTCGGCCGAACTGGAAACCTCCTTCATAATTGTCGAAGTGGGGTCCGGCAATCATGCCAAGGAACACATAAGCGAAGCAGGATCCGTCGCTGTTGCCGTACTCGAGACTGAGATTCACCATCCGGCAGATTACGAGCGAAAGCAAATTACGGTCGCTAAACAGGGCCGGCGGAACGACCTTGGTCAGTACATCCTGGGTTGCGAGCGACAACGCGTCGCTCATCAACGGCAGATCAACGAGCTGCTCAATCGCGCGGCTTCCGAGCAGTGACCAGGTACGCTCGTATTCGCGTCGGGCTTGTTCTTCCGGTGGATGCGGCGACCATTCGATGCCCAGATGACGCAGGTAGGCGAGACAGACGTCGACCGCCCGGTCGCTCCGATCGAGCGTCGTGTACAGGTCAACGCGCAGGCAGGCGACGGTCGCTTGATCGATAGCATTGGCAGCGCGGGAGGAGAGCATGGTCAAGCGTGCCTCCGCGGTCGTCAGTTCGCCAGTAAGAAACTCGCATTCGGCCCGGTGCAGTTCCAGCGCAAGAATGAGCTCCGGCCGGCGATCCCAACAGTCGTCTGGCAACAGTGCCATACCGGCAATGAGATAGTTGAGCGCTGAGGCGTAAGCCGAAGAAGCCTTGGAGCGCTTGCCCGCGATCAGATTGAGCTCCGCCAGTTGCTCGCGCTCGTCCTGTGAGGTGATCAAGGCCGCGCCGCGGTTCAGTTGATTGACGATCTCGAAGATCGCCTCCTCGCGTTTCTCATGAGGAGTGTGCTCTGCCAGCAGCCTGCCGATTCGGAGATGCGCCTCGGCGCGCAAATGTTCCGGGATCAAGGAATAGGCCGCTTCCTGAACGCGGTCATGGAGGAACCTATAAGCGCCTTCTGAATGGAGAACGAGTCCGGTTCGTAGCGCCTCCTGTATATCGCTATGCAGTTCCTCTCCGGAAACTTCGTACACCAATGCCAGCAGGGCGAACTCGGCGCTGTTGCCGAGACAGGCGAGCTGCTTTAATGCATTCACGGTCTCGACGGGCAGCCGGTTCAATTTCCCAATCATGAGGTCTACCACATTGTCGGCGTAACCCTTGGCGTGAATGCGATTCAGGTCCCAGGACCATCGGCGTTCGCCGTGATCAAAGGCGAGTAGGTTCTCTTCGGCAAGAGCAGAAAAGAACTGAATGGCAAAAAATGGATTGCCAGCTGTCTTGTCCTGGATCAGTTGCGCCAGCGGTTTGGCGCGCTCCGGTTCGCAGCGGAGAGATTCGGCAACTAATTGTTGCAGGTCTTCCCGAGCGAGAGGCGCAAGTACGATGTCCTGCGTTATCGCACCGGATTGGCGGATCGCTTCGAGCTTGCGCATCAGCGGATGGGTAAGATTAACCTCGTTGTCCCGGTAGGCGCCGATCAACATCAAATGTTGCATGTCGGGCTGGGTCAACAGATCCTCAATCAAATCGAGCGTTGCCCCGTCAAGCCATTGCAAATCGTCGAAGAACACGGCCAGCGGATGTTCCCGCGTGAATACGCTGATAAATCGACGGAACACCAGTTGGAAGCGGCCCTGCGCATCCTGTCGCGAAAGCTCAGGAACCGGTGGCTGTTCTCCTATGATGAGCTTCAATTCGGGAATCAGATTCACAATGAGCTGTCCGTTTGGATCTAACGCTTCACGAAGGGCATCTCTCCACCCACTCAGCTCCTTTTCGCTCTTGCTTAGCAGTAGGCGGATGAGGCTCTGAAAAGCCTGCGCCAAAGTGGCATAGGGGATGTCGCGCTTGTACTGGTCGAACTTGCCTGACGCAAACAAGCCCCGCGGCGGAACAAGCGGTTTGTGGAGTTCATTGACAACGGATGACTTGCCGATGCCGGAGTATCCAGAAACGAGCACCAACTCCGGTCTGCCTCCGCCGACGATGCGGTCGAAAGCAGCGAGGAGGGTCTCAATTTCAGAGTCTCGCCCGTACAATTTTTCGGGAATCAGCAGCCGATCTTGCGTGTCGTGTTCGCCAAGCGGAAACTCATCAATCCAGCCCCTCGTTTCCCATTGATCAAAACAGCGCCGAAGATCGCTTGCAGCGCCCGCTGCTGTCTGATATCGCTCCTCAGCCGTCTTGGCGAGCAATTTCATCACGATTGCCGAAACCGGGCCCGGTAAACGGTTCAATCGCTCTCCTGGCGGCACCGGCTGTCGCGCGATATGGGAGTGCACCAGTTCCATCGGATCGGACGCCGTGAATGGAAGAGTCCCGGTGACCATCTCGTAAAGCGTCACTCCGAGCGCATAAAGGTCGCTTCGCGAATCGATCGAGCGATTCATTCGCCCGGTCTGTTCGGGGGCCATGTAGGCGAGTGTTCCGGCGATGAACTCGGGAGGCTCGGGCGCCTGGCGTTCGCGCGGAAGGCGCGAAGCAATCCCGAAGCCCATGAGCCAAGCCTGACCCGTCGCGGGATTAACGAGCACATTTGCAGGTTTCACGTCCTTGTGGATCAGCTCCTTCTGGTGCAATCCGCTGAGTGCGGCTGCGGTACCGACGGCGAAGCGCAGAAACCGCGTCATTTCCATCGGCCCGGGAAGGAAGCGATTGAGAGCCTCACCGCCAGGATCTTCGAGCACGAGCGTCATCTGCCCACGGTGCTCGGAGCGGGCCACGGACCGAACCGCCCAAGCTGAGTCCAGCTCATCCCGCAACAAATATTCGTGCTCTATTTTTCTTAGAGTCTCCGGCGCTGGCTGCATCGAAGCCGGAGCCAGCAGGAGAATTGATGGCAAACCGGAGTGGTTCGACTGCGTGCCCCGGTACAGGACGATCTCCTCATCCGTGCGGAGAACCTCGAGCACGTATTGTGAGAGGTCCACGATGATTGTTCTCCAACTTCCGAGCGCTTTGTCGGTCGACAATCGCGATTACAGCCGGGATAGGCCTAGAAAATTGCAAAACGATAGTTTACTGCTGAGGTCGATATTATTCCTGCGCATGCTGATTGAAGAAATCAAGATACCCACACGGCCGCGCTGTATGGGGGAGCCGACCGGACGAGTCAACAATTTCGCAAAAAAACTGGGCTCTGATACCTGAATAATGCACAGGAGCCATTTGGCAACCCTCGGAAATCCTGTTTTACAGCAGTAGAGACACGAGCTTACGCGCTTGGCAAACCAATCCCCAGGAGTCACCCAAATGGTGAGCAATGCAAATCAGCATAGCGGCCGGCGTTCCGTCGATCAAGGAGTTTCTGCAGTTATTCGGGAGCCGAATAAAGTTGGGGCTTGCACGGCCTATGACTTCGAAGCACACAATCTGACCGCCAGTGGTGGGCTTCTTCCGTTAGCAACGGTGCTGCTTGCATCGATTGGATATCTCCCCGCTAAATTCGCATTATTAATCGTGAGTCGTACGTAGCATATTTCACTGAGCGCTTGCAGGGCGATAACACGGGTTCAAATCCTGCCGGGGACGCCATTAAAGAATCAACGAGATAGCCAGGAGTTCGCCTTGCATTCTTGAGTGCAAAATGGACCGGATTCGGTCGACTTTTTGCACCCACAAATCCTTCACCTTGAAGCGTCTAGGCAGCGGTCTTATCGCCTGTTCTGTTCATGCTCCGCGGTCTTGCGATGCCGTTTGGCGGCAGGACCAGGGACAACGCAGCGGCCTGCGCGGCGCACGGCGAAAGATGGGCTAAAAATCAGATCAAGCCCTTGGCGGCGCGAGGGACTTCTAACGGATGCCCCCGGTAGACTGGGGTGGCGCAAAGGTTCAATCGGCCTCGTGGCTCCTAGCTCAGCCCGCCTCGGGGTCAGGCCGTCACCGTTTCCTCGTCATGTTGGATGGCAACTACTGGACCTCGCCTTTGCGCTTCCTCAGCTCTAACGATTTACTGAAGCATCACAGACCGGAGTTTTGATGTGTAATTTGAATCCAATCGGAGGCTTCATGCCAGAGTTTTCGGCTTGTACCGGAAAGGTCTTCAACCATCTGGGGAGAAAGCGGACCATGGTCCTCGCCGTCGACCTCGATATGCCGCCCAGATACCAAATGAACTTGTCCAGATTGCCTGGAAACTTTCTGCTCATTTGCTGGGCAAGTTTCCGAAAGGCATGCTTTCGGTCTTACTCCCTTATCTTCTCAGCCATCCGAGGAGTTGCGATGCCCGACTGCACAGCCGCAAGCCCGCACTTTGACTCTGTTGCCAAGTTCGCCGACTCGGCGCGTTGATCACGCTCAACGAGCCGAGTCACGATTGCGAACAACAAACTCGCTGAGAGACCGCACATCAACACACCTGTAAGGCCTTCAAGTGGTCCCATCACCCGCCAATTCCGTTGAAGAACCAGATCCCCATAACCAACTGTCGTGATTTACCCGTCAAGAATGCCGTCATTACGCGCTTTGTAGCAGTTACTCGTCCGAGCCGGTTTTACGTCCAGCTGGGCTCGATTTGTAGATCCTATTTCCTGGCACTCGGTCTTTTTTGATCAGTGCGAATGCGCCAGAAAGGTCAATAATTGCGCGTAGAGATTCGGGATAGAGTTTGTCTGGCTTTAATCAGAGGTTCCAAAAATCAGCTCTCCCACCCTCTACGGATGAACCCCAAGAAGAAGGGCCCGTTGCAGAATCAATGGAAACTCGGATGTTTGCTGGCAGCGGCAGCTAGCCTGGCCACAGCGGGCATCGCCCAGAGTGTCCTGACAGAGTCCGGTACGATATCCGGAGTGAGCGGAAATGGCTTGAATGTTTTTAAAGGAGTCCCTTTCGCCGCCCCTCCGATCGGCGACTTGCGCTGGCGCCCCCCGATGCCTGTTGCTCCCTGGTCTGGTACGCGCCAGGCGGATGCGTTTGCTCCTGCGTGCATGCAAGTTGGCGTTTCGATGCCGGGCGAGACGCCGCCGAAAGTGAGCGAGGATTGCCTCTACCTCAACATCTGGACACCGGCAAACAGCGCGCAGGAACATTTGCCGGTAATCGTCTGGATTTACGGCGGCGGATACATCAACGGATCGGCCTCGATGCCCTTGTACTGGGGTGACGAACTCGCTCACAAGGGTGTCATTGTTGTCACTATCGCTTATCGCCTTGGCCCACTTGGCTTTCTTGCGCTATCGGAGTTGACGCGCGAGTCACCGCACCACTCGTCCGGCAACTACGGACTGATGGACCAGATTGCTGCACTGGGATGGGTACATAGAAACATTGCGACATTTGGCGGTGACCCAAAATGCGTGACTATTGCCGGTCAATCGTCCGGGTCGATCTCGGTTAGCATTCTTATGGCCTCGCCCCTTGCGAAGGCTTTATTTCAGCGCGCCATCGGAGAGAGCGGAGGACTGTTTGAGCCGCTCCAACTCGGACCTCAGTTCCTTCTGGCCAATGCAGAACGCGACGGGGAGAAGTTCGCTGTTTCGCTGGGGGCGCCATCGGTTATCGAGCTGCGCCGGCTGCCTGCGAGCCACTTCACGGGCAACGCCGGAGGCATCGTTCACGCGGTGATCGAGCCGTATGTCCTTCCCGCCTCTCCATACGAGACGTTCGCTGCGGGGCAGCAAAACGATGTCCCGTTGCTGATCGGTTCGAACCTCGAGGAGGCACGTGCGCTCGTAGATGTCTCCCACGAGACCGCAGCCAGCTTCCCGAGCGATCTGGAGCGCAGCGTTGGCCAACTTCCCCCTGCGCTAATCGCAGCATATCCCCACGCGACCGACGAAGATGCGAGGCGGGCGCAGCTCGGCCTTGAGCGCGATCTTCGTTTCGGCTGGGACATGTGGGCCTGGGCTAGGTTGCAGGCAGGAATCGGCAAGTATCCTGTCTTTTACTATTCTTTTCGACAGCAGCCGCCCTTCCCCGCCGGCTCCATTTACGCGGGTTGGGGCGCGAGCCACTTCGCCGAGCTCTGGTATGTCTTCAACCACCTGGGCCAGTCTCCGTGGAACTGGACTCCGGGAGACCGGAGGTTGGCTGACGAGATGTCCAGCTACTGGGTAAACTTCGCGAGATCGGGCAATCCAAACGGCGCGCGCCTGCCTCTGTGGCCTGCATTCACCAACGCCAATGCTCAAGTCCAATATTTCGCCGATCCGATCACCGTGGGGGGGCGTTGCGAATATCAATGGCCTGACTGTCTTCGACTCGGTCTATGCCACGGTGCGCGGCAAGCCGTTTGCTGCTCCGTAACGTGGAACTTGGATTTTCGCAATTCGGGTGCAGAACGACAAACTTCAGTCAGAGCTCGGTTTGACTGCATCCCCAAAAGACGAGCAAGCGCAGATGCCAACGATACAGGCAATCCTACAGGTATGGTCACGTTGAGAAGTGCTCTGCGAGAAAAGTGAGGCCCTGGACTTGCCCGGTTTACGGACAGGCTGCTTGGCAAAGTCTGGACGGAATGGCAATGCGCTTCCACTCTGGTAGTGGTCACGAGATTCCAGTCGGGATGCTGACTTTTGGATTCGGATGATTGGTTGTGGCGGGTCACTAGGTGAACATGCGACTTCGAGAAACGTACAGGATCGGTTCGGCGTATGATGGTCGCTCAGTATATGCAGACTAAATCGTTGACCGGTTGCGAATCAGTCTAGTCGGCAGCCATTCAGAGGAGATCCATGAATCGTGAATTGGCATTGAAGATCGTGCTGGCGGTGGTGGGAATGCTCTTTATCGCTTTGGGCTACCCCATGGTGGTGTTTATCCGACAAGACCCTGCGCTTTCTATGCAGTTCAGCTTGTACGTCACACTCGGCATCTTTCTGCTTTTAGCCATCCGTGATCCGTCGGCAAGCCGTAGCGTGATTGCCTTCACAGCATGGTCGAGTTTCGCTCATGCCGCGCTCATGGGCACCCAGGCGTGTCGCAATATGGTCGCACGTGGGGAACTGATCGGGGTGGCTGTTCTTGTGATCGTCGGCGCCGTCTTAATTGCGCTCGCGCCATCGAAGCAGCTTCTGGACTCACCGTCACAACCGAGCCAACTCCCCATTCATATTGACTCATATTGACCAATAGTTGGCTACCCTTCCCTAATCGGGGTCCTTCCTGTTTGCCGTCATTCGGGAGTAATCGAGGCCAAAACGGTGCTAGGGGGACGAGAATGGCACAGCAGCATTTCCCGGCAAACCGCGAAATAGAGATGGTTTTGCTCGCTCTCCAAGTGTTTCAGGTACTTTTTCTCTGGGTTCATGACTGGATTCCCCTTGGACGTCTCAACGATGTCGCCGCGGTACGCAACCAGGATACGACGCGCCGTCTCGTCACAGTGACGCTCATTCAAAGCGTACCGTGGACAATCGGGCTGTGCTTTAGCCTGCTGCACTTCAGACGACCTTATCCCGACTGGCTTTACGGCTGGCTTGTGATTAGCTATGGCCTGCTCTTCATCGGGCAAATCCGCGCTTGGTGGATACCTTATCTTTTCCGACCGGAACCAGAGCGAGCTGCTGGCTATCAAATCATGTTCGGCAAAACGCATTCCTTCTTACCGAGGCGTAATGGAATGGTCCCAAACACTGCGCATATCCTGCTTCATCTGACAACCGCCGCCACGTTGATCGTTCTTCTCATGAAGTGAGGACGGCACGCAAGGGATCAGTCGAGGACGCCAACGGAAATCTATTACGACCGTTTCTGCTCTCCTTCCGAACTCCCGGCATATTCTGAGTGACCGCAGGGTGAACCAATGGATCAGCAGGTTCTTACGATGCTAAGCGACCAGGTTGGCACCATTATGCTGGGGACGGTTTTTCTATTTGTTGGCCTGGCTGCGTGTGGAGTGTCTGCCATCCGGGGTCGCAGAGAAGATCTTATCCTCGTATGGTTCGGCCTGCTGAACTTGCTGTGGGGCATACGCATCCTGGCCTATTCGCCTGCGGCCTTCAGCGTGTTACCGCAATTCCTCTGGGCAAGCCGCCTCAGCGTAATCCTAATTCTCTCTTACCTAACCGTCATTCCGGGGCTGCTGTTTTTCCTGGAAATGAGCCGCGGCATCCTGCGTCGATTCTTGCAAGCCATGTTGATTGCGGAGCTGCCGATCTGCGCGGCAGGGGTTTGGGCAGTTCTCTTTACTGATTCACCGTACAGATTCATCCACATAAGTAATGTGCTGGTAATTCTGTTCATTCTGCTTGTCACGTTCGTGGTCGCCGTTCCCAGTTCTGCGGAGAAATTCGGAATTGAGCGCAACCGGGTTTCCAGGATCGGCTTCCTTGTTTTCGGAGTCGCCGCTCTTTATGCCAACCTCAGAGGCTTCTTCAGCCTCCCCGAATATCGTGTATTCGAACCACTGGCCTTTGCGGTGTTGATCTTCTCGCTTGGATATGTCGTGGCAAAGCGGATTTTCAGCAATGGTCGGCGCCTGATGGCCATAGAGAACGAGCTTGCCATAGCCCGCGAGATACAAACGTCAATTCTCCCAACCGGCATTCCTGAAATTAAGAGTCTCCTCATCAGCGCCGCATATTGCCCGATGACGGCTGTAGCCGGAGATTTCTATGAGTTCATTCCCATTGATCAAAACAGGGTTGGCTTTCTAGTGGCTGACGTCTCGGGGCACGGTGTCCCAGCCGCATTGGTCGCGGCCATGACCAAGGTGGCGATGCAGTCACTTTTGAACTGTGCGCAGGAGCCAGGAGAGGTATTGCGCGGCCTGAATCGGATCCTCACAGGCCAACAGAGAGGTAAGCTCATCTCTGCCTCTTATCTGTGGCTCGACCTGAAGACGGGTAAAGGGCTATATTCGGCCGCTGGACATCCGCCGCTTCTCCGTTGGCGCAATGGAGAACTGGAACGCATCGAAAGCAATGGCATCTTGATCGGAGTTCTGCCCGACGTCGAATATCCTGTTTGCGAAATTCAGTTCGCTGCTGGAGACCGGTTCCTGCTCTATACAGATGGCGTGATTGAACCGGAAAATGCCGCTGGGGATCCGTTCGGCGATCGAAGGCTGGAAGAAATCATCCGTCGAAATCAAACGCATTCACCGTCTCATTTGTCTGGCGAGGTGCTTTCAGAGGTGCGACGCTGGCAACCTGCCTGGATGACGCAACAGGACGATATTACCCTCATCATCATCGACGTCACGAGCCTCGCTGAATCCGGGACTCCAAGAGCGACGCTGCAAGTTGAATTGGAGGGGTCAGTCACGTAAAGATGGCGGTTCAGACCTTGAACGATGTTCGCGGCGGACAGCTGGTTCTTGGGTCGCTGCCGGACGATTTGTTCGAAATACGCGCTCTCGCGGCATCTGCCGGTCCGGCAACGGCGGCGCTGCACGCATTCGAGCGTATCGGTGGGCATGACGAGGTGTCGTTGCCTGCGGTGTCGGACGCGGCGGCGACGGTGGGCAGGGCGTTCTTGACTTTGTTCAACCACACGGAAGTGATCGAAATGATTAGGGGCAATCGGGACGAGGCTTATTGGGAACATGCCTTGGCCTATGCCCATGACGGCTGCATGCAGGTTGTGCTTGATGAATACTGTCATGTTCTGCGGGAGTCGCTCGGCTTTGTCGGCGCCGCATCGGAAGATCTCGCCAAAAGTGTTGCCGAAGAAATCGTCGCGTCCCTGACGCGGAGGTCCGCGTCGCTTCGTGTCGACGAAGTCACAGCACCTCACTATGCGCGCGCGGTGACGGTTACACCGAAGCCGATGCGGGTCCGCTTTGCGATGCGCTTTGGCGATGACAGGAGCGACGAGGAGCCGGATTGGCTCGACGGTGCGTCGACTGCGACACGAAAGGATAAAGTACGAGCCGCGTTCAATTCGCCCTTCTGGCCTTTTGTGCTCGTCTCCACTTCAGTCGGGCGGGAAGGGCTTGATTTCGATCACTACTGCCATGCCATTACCCATTGGAACCTGCCCGCCAACCCTGTTGATCTTGAGCAGTGGGAAGTACGCATTCACAGGTATAAAGGCCATGCGGTGCGGAAGAATGTCGCCGACAGGTTCGGTCCGCAATCCCTGGCGCAAGGGAACGGCGATGTCGGGAACGAGCTTTTTGCGTTAGGCCGACAGCACCGGGAGCGGCATGAGAGCGATCTGGTGCCGTTTTGGGTTTATTCCGCGGATGCGAAGTTCGAACGCCATGTTCCGGCTCTTCCGTTTAGCCGGGACCGCGAACGTCTCTACGCGCTGCGGCGCTCATTAGCCATCCACCGGATGGTGTTCGGACAAAACCGTCAGGAGGACCTAATCGCCTTCCTGCTGACCGAGTTTCCGGAGGACAAACGCGAAGAGTTTGCCCGGGAACTGCAAATTGATCTTCGCCCTCCACAACGGCAACTCTCACATTACTTGTTGATCTTGTTCGCTATCTCTTTCGCCGATTTGGCTGAGACGGAGGCCTGTTCGGCATAGCGGAGCCAATTTGCGATAGCTTTTTGAACGCTCGCGAGAATATCCGGCGCATTTTTCAGCCCGTGTTTTTTGCCGAGTGCATGAAGCTCTGCAATGCCTGGATTTTTCCCTTCGCCCATGACAAGCATGCTTTGCTCCCCGCCAGGGCCGTAGGAGAAAACTAAATCATAGGCGGGAGCGAAGATCCACTCATGTTCTGCGTTTAGCAGGAATGAGAAGTTCTTCACATGATCGTCGCGATTATGGGCGAGCGCGTTGAAACACGCCAAGGCATAAGCCTTCTCGACGTCCTGAATATTTTTGGTCAGCGCCTGCGTCACACGCAGAAGCATGTCGTAATCAAGGACAGGGACGCGGTGATCAGCATGGATGAGCCCGCCGAGACTGTGCATGTGGATACGTATATCGCCGTCCCTGTCAAACCTTTTGGTGCCGAAGTATTTGTTCTTCTTTGTGCGAAAGAGATGGGTTTCCGGCGTTTCGATCCCGGCGTCTCTTGCCATGAGGCTGTAGGCGTATTCGATTGCGCCTGCGTCGCGCGCGTCCTGAGACGACGGAAACTTGATCATCCAATGGGCATAGCCGGGCTGTATTTTTTGCTTGACGTGGATAACACGCTTTTTGTCGGTGCTGACCTGGGCCACGATTTTGGGCCGCGCGCCTGCAGATGAGCCGTTGAGGCGCAGCAACTCCTCAAAGACTTCCTCATTTTCTCCGGCAAGCACAATGGCGGATTCTTCGGCCAGCTTGTCGAGGGCCAGCAGCGCTTTTGTGCCGGTGTGCTCGCCGCGTTCAGGTTCGTAGCTGAGGGCTCCCATGCCGTGACGACCGACATAGGCCAGACGGTCGAGCGAATTGAGCTCGCGGCGGTTGATGCCGTGCTTTTCCACCGTGCGATCGAGGAGGAGGCGGCCCCATCCGTCCGGGAGGCTATCGTTGAAGACCCCAAACAATCCATCAAAGATCGTGGTGTCGGCTATCTGTATGCCGGGGCGAAGGGGTAGTTTGATCGGTGAAATCTCGATGCCGGACGCGAGAAAGTCGGGATCATATTCGAAAAGGATTCGCCGGTCTCTGTTCGCAAGGCGACCGACTTTGCGGCGCTGATTCCAGGCCTCGAGATAAACGGTCAGTAATTCTGTGGGCTCATACATCATCGGCCGCGGCCTTTCTTGCTCGTCGCTCTGCGGCGCGACTTCGGCTTAGCAAGAATGTCATCGAGCGATTGAGTCGCAGGAACCCGTGAATTGCCCGCCGCAATCTTCTCAAAATCGTCGAGACAATCGAGCACGAGAGCTATCTTGAGAAGCGAGTCCAGCGCGATTAGCCCTTCGCGCTCAAACCGTTTTAGGGAACTTCCGGCGACGCCCGACCGGGACGCAAGTTCTTCCCTTGTCAGGTTCATGGCAAGACGCCGGGCCTGGAAGCGCTCCGCGATGTCTTGCAGCACCTCCAGCGGTGTTTTCAGAATAATGGACATTTAGTTGTCTCTTAAGGGCCATATACCGATACTAAGGACAATATATTGTCTTTTAGCTAACGTTGCAAGCTCCGAAAGGCACGAAACGCCCGCGCCGGTCATGCCGGCGAGGGCAGGGGGGGGCTTATGCGGCCCGCGCGACTTCCATCGCCAGCCATTGGGCAGCGATCGTGTGATACTTCGCGTCGAGCTCGACGCCGAGCCGGTCACGTTGAAGCATCTTCGCGGCCATCAGTGATGAGCCGGAACCGCTGAACGGATCGAGCACGAGATCGCCACGCTTCCAAAAGGTCTCGATCAGGGGAAATTATGTCGTGCACTTGAGAAATGCCGGACTCGATGTCGCCCGCATTGAAATGGATAGTTCAGGCGGCGTTGTTGCAGCGACGCTTGCCGCGGAGCGCCGGTTATTGTTCAGGCAACGCTCGTTCATGGAGGCTGGGGCGGACGCGCCGACGTGCTTCTCCGCGTCGATGCACCGAGTAAGCTGGGTAACTCGTCGTATGAGCCGGTCGACACAGAGCTGGCTCGCGAGACAAAGGCAGGCGCCAGCCTGCAGCTTTGTCTCTACGCCGATCTTGTTGCCGAAGCACAGGGACTGCCACCGGAATACATGTATGTCGTTGCGCCTTGGTCGGAATTTCCGCCACAGCGTTATCGCTTCGCCGATTACGGAGCGTACTTCCGAAAAGGAAAGCGTGCGCTTGCAAAAGCTATTCAGACCGCTCCGACAGAAGCCCCATATCCGCTGCCGATCGAGCATTGTGACATTTGGCGGTGGCGGGAGGTCTGTGACCGGCGCCGCCGCGACGACGATCATCTGTCCCGTGTCGCCGGAATCTCGAAGCTCCAAATCCATGAATTGACAATGCGCGGCACAGCGAACGTGTATGGTTTGGCAGGGATGCTGTTGCCCCTCGACTGGAAAGCATCGCGCGGTTCATCCGAGTCTTATGGGCGCGTCCGCGAACAGGCGCGCATCGTGGTCGAGGCCCAGACAGCCGGCACGTTGAAGTTTGAAGTCCTTGAGGTTGAGCCAAGCTTCAGTCTGACCCGTCTTCCCGAACCGTCCGAGGGGATGTCTTTTTCGATCTTGAGGTCTTGCCAGCGCCGGGTGGTCCCTGGATCGGAAATACCCCGCCTTGCAGATGCTGGCACAGGCGCGCTGCTGCCTCGACGGTCGACTCCCCGTCCAGCCGTAGAACCTGCCCGCCAACACGGGGACTTTCACGGAGTAAGAGATCCCGCGCGGCCCGGTAGGGCCCATCGCCTTCAATGCCACTCTTCGCGGCATACTCCCCAATCCGCACCAGAGCATCCTATCCACAGCATCGAATAGAATTGGAAAACGATGGCACGCTCTGTCAACATCACGACCCCCGTGCCGACTCTTGAAGAGTTTGGGAAGAGCCTTGGTCTCAGCAAACGCCGGCAAGATTCTCTCCTGCGACTCGTTCGGCGGGACAGCGCCTCCGGCAGCTTCCGAAACGGACGCCACAAGGACTCGTCAAAGACTTCAGGAATCGTCCGGGAAAGTGTGACTGCGGATCTCAGAGTTAAGAAGTGAGTTGAGGTCGGAAAAGCGGTGTCCATCCCCCCCCAGTTCTTCCCAACGCAGTCTTTTTGAACATCCCGTATGACGACCGTTTTCGTCGTCAGTATCTCGCGTACATCGTTGGGTTATCTCAACCGGGTCTTCAACCGAAGGCTACCCTGGGGATTCCCGGTGGCGAGCGCCGTCTGGATCGAATCCTTGCCCTGATCCAGAGTTGCCGTCCTGGCCGCATTAGCCGAACTGCCGCTCGAAGAAAGATGCGTTTGGCACCGGAATCTGCGGCCCACATCCAATGGAATCACCGGCCCACTTGGTCCGGAATACGCACCAGATTCCGGTCAGTAGATGTCCTAAGCAAAGAGAGTAGGGCGGCCACTGCCGAAGCAACAGGGACTATATCCCAGGCCAGCCATACCTACAGGTTCATGAATGACGTCCTTTAACATGCACTCTCCGAGAGGTGATTCAACTATATTGATGAAAACGCATCAGTTAGAAATCACTTCTGTGAAAATGTGAAAGTAACTGTGTACGTTTTCGGCTTTTGCAGTGAATTTGTAGCTTTCATCGCCACGCCGGTGTGTAGGTCAGATAAGCTTCTTCGCGGCGTCGCGTTCACCGTGTTCGAAGGCGTCCACGAAGAGCTCAAGTTCATCGTCACTCATACCAATGCTTTGTCCGGTCACGCGCCAGTTGTCCACGACGTGCGCAACTTCGCTCACTATCTCCTTGGCACGCGCCTTCGTGATGCGGAAATAAGCAATCACGGACATAAGCGCGTCGATGGTCATGTCGGGGCCTGCATCCTCGGATATCCAGGTCTTCGATTCGCGCACGCGCTCGGGTGACGGGTTGATGTCGAAGGCGGGCGACAACCGCCAGAATTCCCGATCTTCATGCAAGAAGCCGTGGTTGCGCAGGTGGTCGTCAGCATTCGTAATCAGAATCGAGAAGGCAATACGCCGCCACAACTCTTCGATATCGGCTTGTGCGTCGGCCCCGTGGACGCGGATTGCATCCACAATCTCGGTGTAGGAATGTTCCTCGGGTTCTGTCGCTTCGACGCCCAACATCGTCGCGGCGGAGACATACATTACGCGCTGTCCATTGGCTCGCCGGTCGAATCGGCGGATCAGTGCAACGGGCAATCCTTCACTGTCGACGATACGCGCCGCGGCAGCATTGATGCCGGCATTTTTGGCGAGCGTGAGAGCGAGCACTTCTCCCTTGGTAACGGCACGCTCGTCCGTGATGCTGGGGAATTTGCCGACGCTAAGTGCGCCGTCATCGTCGATGTCCGTGCATTTCGGGCGCATGCCGCCAAGTGACGTGCCACGCCCGCGCAAATACGCGAGGTCCGCTGCCGTCTCTTTGTTCGCCTCAACAGCACGCGATGCGCTGAGCAAATGCCCAAGTTCTATGAGTGGCGGAGCCGTTCTGCGTCCTTCTTCCTGCGCGCGCTGGAACACGCCGTCTTCGTCGCGAAAACGAAGCGCGCCGACACGGCTGACATCATCCACGGCCAGCAAATAATCAAGCGCGTTGACTGGCTGCACCTCTTCTTTTCCTTCACGGCGCAATTCTTGTCTGCGTCTGATGTGATCGCGTAGGATGACACGCCTTGCCCAACCGTCGGGCTCGGTGTCGGCAATCGCGGAAGGGAAGAGAGAACCGTCTTTCAACTTGCGATGGAATTGTGGTCCCGCCTGGAGCGGAAGCGTCGGCCCAAGAGCGAAACGCGCGGGGTCGCCGAACCAGCCCGCGTCGTATTCGAAAGCAGCGCTTTCGCGACGCCCTTGCAGGTCTTAACGCAGCTTGCCGACCTGCAGCCCGTCGCCTAGCACAACGTCAATGGTCCGCTTCATGACTGCGGCACCCGTGCTTTCTTCATGCGCACACGCCTTGGCAGACGTTCTTCATCGAGCAGAAGGCCGGTATCGTCGCGGCTCACGTCGATAAGGGTGCCAAGAGGACTGCCGAAGCCCAGGACGAAAAGAGCCATCGCATAAACGCCGAGGCCGACCGTAGGGTCGCCCTTCTCTGCGCGCAGATAGGTATTCTTGGCAACGCCCATGCGCCCGGCGACGGCAAGGATTGTAAGCCCACGTTTCCGGCGCGCGGTCGCAAGATCGCTGCCGAATTTGGCCAGCGACCGCCTGACAGCAAGAGGCAGGACATCCGCCACGCTCGATCTCATATTAAGGCTCCATATATAAAGCCTTAAAGCCTTATATGGTCCAATATATAGGACTTTCTGAAACAGGTCCAGACCGCACGCATTCAGCGGATATCGCTTCGCATGCCGATGCGGCGCCACGCACTCGATGGCCGCCCTACTGCTGTCGCGATAGTTCCTTTTCGAGGGCTGCTAGAGACTTCTCCAGTGTCTGCTCGAGAACCCATCCCTGGCGGTCGGCCCGAGCATAGAAGGAATTGAGCGCTTATTATGCGCGCACCTTGATGTTGAACTGCACGTTCCTTCCGGTCCTGTACCGTTGCGGCTCGCGTTTGGGTGAGCTTGAGGTTTCTTGTGCCGGGGCACTGATCTCAACTCCCCGCCTGCCCTGCGGACCGCAGAGGACAAGCGAGGCCTCGTCGCCGCGCGTCCTGCGGCAGCAGACCGGAGGCGTCACTCCTGATTGTGCGTGATCCTGTCCTGAAGGTTGCCGCGACGCCAGCGATCCATCAGGTAGGCGTATCCGCGCTGTCGTCCCACCCCGCAGAGCATTCCAATCAGCGCGTTGCAACAAGAGTCAGGCGCCCAAGATCTCGTCCGTTCTGAGAAGATGAGGCCGTATCTGGAGTTGCTCAAAGCTCATTTCGGAGGACAGGACACAGCGCCTTACCTGGCCGCATTAGCCGAACTGAAGGCCCTCGGGTCGTATCTCTCACGCAACGACCGGGCTGGATGGATCAGGCTTCTCAGCTTTTGGATTTTACCGACCACGTCCTTCGCCACATGCTTTGGCCGGGTTTTGTCATCATTCGGGCCAACGTGGACCGTAACATTGATTGGTGCATTCAGAACGTCAAGTTCGTTGGCCGCTTCAACCAATTCCTGCATGCCAACCCTGTCCGGGATCTTCAACTCCCCGCCGTTCTCGCCTCCAAATTCAACCAGGAGGTACGTCAAGATTGCGGTCTCGAGCGCAAACCCCAAAGCAATGGCGGCCATGAAGAACTACCCCCGTCTTCGAGTTCCTTCACCTTGTCGCTGTAGAACGCCAAAAGATCGTTCGCAGCATCCCCGTGTACTGTGCCGGTCAGCCTTCCCGTGACTTGATTCTCCCGCCCATGCCTACAGCCTAGTGCGCCGTCTTGCCCGCCCACACATCCTGCCAGGCCGCAAACGCAGCGGGACGCAGCTGGTAGCGGGCAAAGTTGCCTTCATGTAGGCCGAGAAGGTCGTTCTCGGCCATTTCCCGGAAACGCTCGCGCTCATCCGGCACGATACTCTCTTCGGTCCATCGAGCCAGAAAGGCGGCGGCCGCCTTGCGATTGAGACGATCGCGCACGACATCGGCAACGACCTGGCGCAAGGCCACCCGATGCTTGAACCGGAAAGGATCGGGCTCGCCGAGCGATTGCCGCACGGCGGTGTATTGTTCGGCGGACCGGCCATAGGCCCAGAGGAATATGTCCTTGAGAAGCGCGACATCGTTCAGTTCGTAGACCCCGAGCATAGCCTCGTTGTAGAGCTTCCTTGGAACGCCGGTGAATGACAGCGGCGAGAGATTGCGTTTGATGAAGGGAATGTTGGCTGCAAGCCGCGAGACCCGTTTATTGACGTCGTCGAAGGGCTGGAGGTACGGCAGCTGCGCCATGACGAAGAATGACTGCTCATAGGGATCTTCGATCGCCGCCGCAGTTGCCAGGATCTGATCGAAATAGTCCTCGATCAGCTGCGGGACGACCAGAGGTACGAATGTAGAGCGTTCGATGCCCACGGCGATGTGCCGCAACCGCCCCGCGGCGTCTTCGTCGGGCAAGAGATTATTGGCGAGGCTGCTATGAAGGTTGAGAATCGTATACCGGTTGAAGCCGATTTCATCCGCCGCGTTCACGAGAAACTCGATCGCTTCCTTGTGGTTCATGATCATCTGCGCTTCGAGGCGGTCGCGGCCCGCGGCCTCCTCCCCGAATTCGATGAGGCGCTTGGTGTCAAGCAGCGAATAGGTGTTGCCCTCAAGGCGGCTTGAGTTCCACGAGAGATCAATCAGAAGACGCGTGAGAATCTGTTTGGCATAGGTGCCCGCCGCTTCCGCCGCGACATGCCGCTTTCCTATCGAGGCCAGCCGCGCGCGTTCCTCCGCGGAAAGGTAGAACCGCACATTCGGTCTGTAGCTGTCGAGAAATTCGCGGTTGTAGCCGACCGGTTTCCGTGCTTCGACGGGCTGGAGAAGGTGGCGCTGGATCGCGGCGGCGGCGCGCGAGACCGGGATCGCCGGCGCCGTTTCCTCAGGTGCCGTCGTTAGCGCCGCCGCCGCCTCCGGCGGCGGCACGTGGTATTTCACCGCCCGTTTTACACCTTTGCTCGTGAGGCGCCCGGATTCGACGAGATTCTTCAGCCAGAATTGCAGGGTGCGCGACGCCAACTTTCGCGGCAACGCCGCCGCAATATTTTCGCGGCCAGCGCCGCCGGGATAGCGCGCCACCGCGGCGATGATCGCCGCAACATCGTCCTCTCCGACACGATCCCTGGTACGGCTCTTAGGCATTTAATGACCTCTGGATATTGCGCGCAAATCATTTGAGCGCAATATAGCACCTTTTGCGCGCAATAAAAAGGGGATTGCGCAATACTTATTGCGCTCAAACCTCTAAGCGTAATATCGGGCCATTTGAGCGCAATATCTGGTTGGCATGGAATCGTGCCCGGGAAAAACGCTTCTCGGGCATTGGCCGCTCCTCGAACAATTCTGACTCGTTCAGTCGTGATCATTGTCTCGGCTTTCAGATTGTCGGGATTACCCCTGAAAAACGCCCATGCCGCTTGGAGTGCTTCTGACTTTACGCCAAGTCGCGGAGGGGCTTACAGAGCGCCCGTCGTTGGCTTGTTGGCGACTGCGAGGAGGGTTTGGAACTGGGGCTGATTCCGCGTGGACGACCGGGGTTTGGATATCTGTGAAGCTGGGGTTTTTAAGCATCGACTCCAACTCGGTTTCGCTGAAGCCGAGCCACTCGTCGGCGTAGAACTCGCAGGCTTCTTCAAAGCGATGCTTGACCAGGTCGAGGATGACGATGCGGATGCCCGGAACCAGAATCCTGTTCGCTTCGCTCATGGCGCTAGCCGTGGGATAGCCTTGCGATCGCGGCGTCGACGGAGTTCTTGAATGAGCCTGGCTGGTTGATCAGTTGCTGTTGCAGCAGACGATATTTCTCCAGAGATTCTTTTCGTTTGCCTGCGAGCTCCAGCAAATTCGCGGAAATGAAGTCACTAACCTCACTCTGGCCCTGCGCACCTTCCGGCATGTTGTCGAGCCACAAATAAGTCTTCCAGGTTTCATCGGGAGGTGCTGCGGAGAGCGATTCCGCGAGTTCGCCATAGTCGACGACGACGGGGTCGAAGCAGAAGCCAAGAATGCGTCTCTTTAGCGAATCGTCGAGCGGCTCACCGGATTTGCGCATGTCGTTTACGGCCTTGAGCAATACGGTTCTCGCTCCCTTCTGGTCAAGATAAAGGAGGCCCCCGAGTTGTAGTTTTCTTACGAATGGCCGGGCGTTGCCGGTCGCGATCGCGGCGTCAAGATGTTGAATCGCCTCAGGGAGACTTCCTCCATTCTGGAGCAACCAGTTACCCAGCATCGCGTTCGCGTAGACATTGGATGGATCCGAGGACAGCGCGGCACGAAGGTTCTTTTCAGCGGCGTTTCCGAACTCTCGTTCCGCAATGTGCCGGTTGAGCCAGTGAGCCCAGCCAATGTGGGCCTGAATGTCCGCGGCGGGCGAACTTTTGCTTCGGGTCAGACCGGCATCGAGGATAGGGAGGATCTGATCGAGCGCAAGCGCGGCCAGATCGGCTGCATTTTGATCGTCTCGGGCTGGAACCTGAAAGTCCTCAACCCAAAGCATCGCCGTGCTCAACTGCTGGTCGAGGGCAGGGCGGTAAAGGGGATCCGCTTTGAGAATGTCTCCATCGCTTTGGAGTGAAGCCTGATACTCTGCCTGCTTTGCCTGCGCCTGCGCCAATGCCATCCTTGCCTGCACTTCAGCCTTCTGCTTGTGGTGGTTCACAAACCACGCGACCCCCCCGGCAAGGCTAGCGAACAATCCGATCAGAGCCGTAATACCGCCTACCCAGCCCATGACGACAGGCCATTCTCTTTTGGCTCCCTGTTCTATTTTGTGAATTTCTTCTTGCATGGAAGCTGCTCACGCTTTCAGATTTGTGGATTGAACAACCTTGGGGATTTCCCGCCGAATCCATCCTGTATCCAGCACAGGCTCTAGCGCGGGTCGACCAGGCCCATCGCGATCATTCCCAGGGCGGTGATGCTAGGCAGGAAGAAATAATCTCCGCCCCGCAGCTCAACAAAGTCAGGAAGACTGCTGCAGACAAAGGGCGGATTTGTGGAGCTTGCTTCGCCCTGCACGACAAACCTGCCGCTGCCTCCGTGATTTCCAAGCAGCATATCCTTGTCATTGCCGAGATGGGCATCGTTGCCGTACTGAATCCATTGCTGCTGCACGAACTCGAACTGCCGGGAGAGGCTTGCATTCAGTACCATGAAGATGATGCCGCGTTCCTCGATATCGGAGACGGGCTCGCTTTCGGGAACAAAACGCCCATAGGGGAGTCCACGGCGGGTAATGCGGCGGCGGTTGATCAGTTGTCCGTTGAAACCGAATGCGTCGCGCGGATGAACGCGGCGGATATGCGCGCCTATGGGGCAGCGCGTGCCCTCAGCATCGGCGCCGTAGGTGAAATCGGTGTTGCGGTTCGGGTCCTTTACGATGGCGGGGTCGGGGTTGTTGGGGGAAAGCTCTAGCGGCGTTCCGTCTCGCCAGCGGCCGATGAATTTGGCGGCCAGCTTCTCCTTCCCTCCACTGTATAGCGCTGCCTGCTTCTCGAGATAGGCTCGGAAGGTGGCGACATTCTGGTGCAGCTTGCGATAGACCATGAAGGTCCCATTGCTGGCCAAAAGGTGCGGTATCGGCGCCACGGGAAGCTCTCCGGCTTCATCCGCATATCCCAGCAGGAGCTCTCCCGTTGCGAGTGGCGCCCATGTTCCGTTGGGCCGCAGCTCGCCTTGTCCGGGCTGGGTGCTTCGCTCTATGCCGAGGTAATCAGGATTACCGAAGCCGTCGGTATAGCCGAAGTGCTCGCTGGTGGTTGGTTTGCCGTTCATGACCACGGCAGCGGCGTCCTGAGAGGCCGCAACAGTTGCTCCGACCGTCTCCTCGACGAGAGATTGAATTTTTGCGCAGCGGGTTTCGAGAGCCTCCGTTGTGAGGCCGTTGACACCGATCCAGGCATGAACGCGGTCTTCGCGCCAGACTTTGTCCCAATGATCGGGGGAGTTCACTCCGCTGTCTCCAAGGATCCCGGCGCGATGCCTCATTCCTTGTTGGAATTCGACGGGGAAGCTCAGCAGTGTAGCGTCCGGCAGTTCCAGATGCTGGAGGCCGCGGTGGGTGAATGCAATATTTATCGTGCTCTGCGGCTTGCCTCCGTCCCATCGCTGGCCCGTGGTTACCACGCTGAGCAACCGGCCGATCAGTTTGCGCGCGCGTAACGCGTCTTCAAAGCGAAGAAAGAGATACCGGGCAACGGGCAAGTTGTAGCCGCGCAGAACAAAGCCCTGAATGTCGGTCTCGTTGAGCTTACTCATTTCGGCCGCCTGTCTTGATACCGCGGTGAGGGCCCATGGAACCAGGTTGGGGAGGGGGCAAGGTTTTGAGATGAGCCACGAACTCAATGAACTCGCGTTGCAGGGTGGCCGAATCCACGCCCTGGTGGGTTGCGATGAAGTCAGCGACGGCGGTCTGCGTATGGAGCGCGCGCAGCGTCTCGGTGACGGACTTGTCGTTGACGGCTGCGAAGAAGAAGGTGGTATCGAGGTGGCAGGCTTTCATGTAGTCCATGAAGGCCTGCCGGTTGGCTGCGCCAGGGTAGCCGATACAGTGTTTCCAAACCGCGTCGAGGTGGTCCGGAATGCTGGTGGCAAGGCCGGAAAGATAGCTGTCCAGGTCGCCATCGCAGTTTGACTCGAAGATCAGGTACTTTGATTTCAAGTGCTCTTCACAAGCGGGCGCTCCAACATAGATCACGTCGTCCATCACAACCAGACGGGCAAGATGTGTTCCCGGCGCCTGCGCAAAGGGGCTCTCTTCACGAGTAGAAAGATGTGCCAAATAATCGCGAATCTGCAGATCGTGCGAGGGAGTGGCCTTCTCATCGTCGATGATCGGCGAGAGAATTGTCAGTCCGTAAACGCTGCCGTTCTTGTTGGGCATGGACGTCTTCTCTATCCTGCGATGGGAGCTTCGCCTGTTTCGCCAAGGTGGGCCTGAACTTGCAGCACGAAGCGAAGGTATGCGTCGGCAAACTGCTCCGAGTTGCACTGCCCGGCGACGAGACTGAGGCTGTCCAGTGAGGACTGCACAATGTGGGCTGACTTCACGTCGTTCGCCGTGGCCTGGGGATAGGCAGTGTAGTAGTAGTCAGTATCGAACTGAACGCGGGCGATGTACTCCTTGAAAAGGGTGACCGGAACCGAGCCGGGAAATTTCTCACTCCAGCGCCAAATGAGGTTAAGGCCTTTGCTCAGGACTGCCGAGAAGGCATCGATGTATTGGTTCCAGGTCCCGTTGAAGTTGCTGAAGAAGAACAGGTAGTCGTACTTCAGGTCCTCCTGTACTTGGCCGTTTCTCATGAAAGGGAAACCGTTGCGCGGGACGATAACCCAACGCGCGAATTCGATGAAAGACAGGTCAATAAGGTCTTTCTGCAACGGTTTGACGTGGCCCAGCACGAAGAAAATCGTCCGCAAAATCCATGTCTTCCATGTCTTCATGGGAGTCACGGTGTTCATCGCGTAGACCTTGCCGTTGATGTTGCTCATTTGACCTCTAAAGCGACGGAAAGATAGACACCGAATGGGCTACGCATACGTCCCTTTTCCCTTGCATGCCCGACTGGAGGGCATCCTGAGGTGCTGGAGAAGCGAGCCAGCAAATTATGCCACAAACGACGCCGGACGGACACAAAACTTGAAAATCCCCTGGTTTGGATACATTCTCGCACTGCTTTTTATCTACCGTTCGACCTCCGGGAAGGCGAGAAACACTTTTTCCACGAGCAGAAAATGGCGAAACTCTCCGGGGTTGCTCAAGGTTCAGGCCCATCTCCATTCGCTAGCAATTCCTCAACTGAACGCGAGGACGGCGAATTCGTAACCGGAAACGCCCTAGACAATGGAGATCTACGCCAAGGATGGGTCACGAGATTTCATTCGCCATGCCGACTTTCCATTACTGATTGCCATAAGGCGGTCCGAATCGTTAGCTCTTGGACGTCTTCAAGGTCGATTTATCCAAGGACGATACGTTCAATTTCTTCTCTGCTCATAACCCTACGAGCGTCAAGCATGTGGCAGATGAGGTCGGAGAGCAGTTTCCGGCTCTGAATGACGTGTTGCCGGATGGTGTCATCATTCAACTCCCCACCGTGCACAGCTTTGGAGCGAATCTCGTAAAGCTTCTTGGTCTGGCGGTACCGCTCGTACCGCTGCTCGCCTCTCGGCTCAAGCAACGAAGCCACTGAAAGCGCCAGCCGAAACATCAGTTCCTGACTGATGTCCATGAGAGCCTCAATACCCGACCAAATGGAAGCTGCCATCATGCGGGGGCTGAGCAGATGTTGATGCGTTGTGAGGGCTTCCACGGCCAGTCGAAATCGAGGCACCTCCAACAAGTCGCCCATGATGAGTGCCTTCTTGAACGCCCAGAGTAGGTCCTCCTCGACGGTCTTCACAGGCTCGGCCAAACTCGGAGTATGAGGCACGTCCTCCAGCAGCCTTGCTTTGCAGGTTTGATCATCGATTCCGCCGATGACAGACCATGAACAATCCGCAGTAACCGGCACCAGAAATTCTGCCAGAGTTTTGACTCTGAGGCCGGAGATGAGCCACCATGCAAAATTCCAAACCGCTTGAAAGTCATCGCCAGCAAAATTCCTGCTCACGGCCAACTCATGCTTGATTTGAGACGAATAGCGGCCTATTGCTCCGAAAGCGGTTGGGTTTTCAAGAGCACCGGCGAGAAAGATTTTTCCTGGAGGCTCTACGACTTTGCGGAGGGTCGCCAGACCTTCTAGGTCGATGACGGTCAAGTCGCAATCAAGCCCCACGATTGCAAAGTTCCATTCGTCTCGTCCGTGGGTCTTCAGCCTTTCCTGCGCTCTCAACTTCTCGGCGGCGTAACGCTGTCCGATGGATTGAAGGAGCGTCTGCGGTTTGCCGATTACGTCGTCGCCCATAGAAACATTTTATCCACATGACGCAGTCGAACTCAGAGGACTTCGAACTGCACCTTCCCGAAATAATGCAAACGGGCATCGCGTGTTCATTGTTCCGGCACAGGTTCCTTCACTTTACGAATCGGGTTTCCCATAGTGAAGTAATCGTAGTATTCGTCGTTGGCCTCCGTCATGGCGAGCAGTATGCGGTGAAATAGGACGCGTAGCAGCTTGAGGTCGCGAATTTACTCTACATCAACCTCATCATCCTTCCCATGGGCAGACTCGTGCCGAGCATTGTGGGCCTGTTTCTCCCGGCTGCTCAGCACCAACCCCAACTCATCAATCAAGTCCTTGCTGATCGAGTGTTGAGAGCGTGAGTTGAGATTTCTGATCGTGTTTTTGAAAGTTTCAAGGGTCCTTGGAGGCAATCCCAAAGGAGCGAGGGAGGCCTCTAGCGCAGAGCGGATCTTGCCCCAAGCCTCCTCGTCCACTACTGTCGAGGACGCCGAGACCGAAGACGAGCCGAGAAACGCACCCTGGAGGGACTCAAGATCCGCGCCAAAGTGCACCGCCGCAATGTGTGGTGTTGCGGCCACGGCATGCCAGTAGGCCCAACTGACGACACCGAAGTTCAACTCATCGTACTTCGTATAGAGAACGTTCACCATTCGCGAAAGTCTGCCTGCGTCAATGTCCAAGAACCCCGTGGGCCGCCGAGCGGACTTGGTGGCATCGGAGGCAACATCATGGCCTGTCCGCGCATGCTATAGAGAGAGATTGCTTCAAAATCTGTCGTGTGCCACTCCGCATCAAACCGCGAGATTCCCAGGTAGACGAAGTAGCTCCCGAGTGCATAGGAAAGGCAGCGGCGAACCTTGTCGCGAAACTCGCCGGTGGGCAAGCCAACATAAACGATGCAGCCCGGCTTCTTTGCGTGTGTCTCTTTTGTCTTTTCCAGATCGCAGAGGTAGAGCTGTTGTCCGTCCACCTCTAAGCCCGCTGCCGCCCAACCGCTGCCGCCGCCCGAGGAGCTACCCTTCATCTCAAATTTGGGACGATTCGAAGGAACTCCGCCGAGAATGACATTGCTCGAATCAGTACTCTTATTTTCAATGTTGTCGCACCAAAGGTAATGGGAAGATAGATTCTCCAGCCAGTCGATCGCGTAGTGTGGAGCCTCGGAATTTGGGAGCTTTCCGACGAGTCGGTGAATATTAGCTGTTTGCGTGGTCACACCAGGAGCAATGCTTTCAAAGTGCCGATTCGTGCGCGTGGCCTGAACTCCAACTGCCTCTAATTCGAGCCCTAAATCGGTGTGGAAGGTGACGCGGTCGTCGTTGATGCGGACAGTGCCGACCGGGTGAGATGACTGAGACTCGTTCGCAGACCCGGGCGCCTCCGTTTCCATCCGAAGGCTCAGGTCTCTGTTACGCCGAATGGTGAACCGATGGATTGGCCCCGCCAAAGGACCGTGGCCGTTCACCACGGGCGCATAGCTCTTGATAATCTCTTCGAAACTCTGCCACTGCAACTAAACATGCGTTTACCTCGGTCGCCCACTTTAATCGCCGCCACGGGACAACAAGTATCGATCTTAAATCGGTGAGGCGCACTCTAATTTAATCGACTCAGTACGGTACCCGTTCAACCCACTGGCTTAGAGCGTTACTCTACCGACGGTAGATCGCATTCGAGCTGCCCATTTTTTAATGGCGAATAAAGTGATCTGGAGATGGGACGCCGTACAGCCGTGCTGCAGTCGTTCGTCTGAGGTTATAAAATGGATCCTCATAAACGGGCTTTGCTTCAGTCATTCGCCTCCGGCACAACCGCCGCTCTCCACGAGCGGTTATATCGCTGAAGCACTCCCCCGACAGACAGCCAATTGATCGCAGAATCGACCCTCTCTATCCCACCAGCCGTTCATATTGTTCCGGCGTCAGCAAGAGATCGACATTGGCACGGCCAGTCATGATGGCATGTTCGACCGCCTGCTTAGCAGCTAGGTCGCAGATTCCGTTGCCGCGGCGAATCATCTCGACCATTTTGTCGGGATTTGTGAAGGTACGCGGGGGAGTGGCCTGAGTGCGGAGATCCTCCTCCATGAAAGTACAATGCCATCGCTCTCGAAGAACGAAAGACATGTGGATGCGGCGGAGCTTCGGAGCCGGTGCGCGTTGGGTTGCGCACGAATCGCAGGCTCGTTCGCCAGGCGGTTGTCAGAGCTTACATACGGCCACGCACTAGAGAGTTTGTCCGACCTTCACGCCAACGCTTCCAAGTTTGCTATCGCGATGCCCACAACGAGCAAGGTCGAGGAGATGAACCGACCCATTAAGCCTGGTAACGAGTCTCAATGCCCGT
>DATDLS010000379.1:0-20389 GCA_036519195.1 Occallatibacter sp.
CCGAGGTGATCGATTGGTCATCAGGTGACCATGCAAGCGCGCCCTGCAGATCGAGCGAATTAGTTACGACCCGCGCGTTCATGCCGTCCGCCTGCATCGCATACAAGAGCGTTCGCCCATTTTGCCGGACCGGGAACGCGATATACCGTCCATCCGGAGAGATTGCCGGGCCGCCCAAAATCCGCACTCCTTCGCCGCGCCACAACTCCGTGCTGGTCCCCTTGGCCAGTTTCCAAATGCTCTCGGCAGTGCCCGCCGCAGAAACATACAGAAGATAATCTCGACCCAGTCGTGGAGAGGACCCAGTGATCGTCGTCAGCGGGATCCGATTGGCCTCCGATTCTTCTGCAGGTGAATCAGGGATCCGCAAGCGCCAGAGGGTTCCATTGGCAGTTGCGTGGGTAACGACTAGCCGCCGACCATCAGCGCTTGCCGCCAGTGACGTGTATCGGTCAAGGCCAGGGATCAGCCGGTGAGGAATGCGGCGCTCGGTGTCCACACTATACAACCATGGTCCTGAACCATCGGGATCGCTCGCGAGGTACATCAGGGTGCGCCGGTCCAGCATGACCGGATAACTCACTTGCCCACTGTGCGTCGTGATCCGTTCCGGAGTTCCACCGGCCGGACGAATGCGCCAGATGTCCAATTTGTCTGGCAGAGCGCCATGAACAAAGTAAAGGAACGCCATGTCAGGCGACCAAAGCGGAAAGTGGCTGTGGAATCCCGGAGGCGAGGTGAAGATGGGCTGGCTCTCCGGTCGCGAGTTGCCGTTTGATACGAACATCGGGTCACCGGGGTCGGGTGTGTGGTACACGAGTCGTGAGCCGTCGCGCGTCCAGTCAAATTCGGCCACTCCTTCCAGGTAAGGCCTCGGCTCGCCGCCTAGTGTAGGCACCGCCCATACGCTGATGTCGCCGCCGTTCACCCCGCGTGGCCCGCGGACCCAGAACGTGACCAGAGATCCATCAGGCGAGAACCCCAAAGCTCGGATCGACGGATTAGCCAGCCCGGGAGCACTCCCATGGGTCAGATTGTGGAATTCACCCGATCCGACCTGCGTTACCCAGACGTCAGTGGATCCGTCCCGGTCCGACAGAAATGCAACGATTTGGCCGTCACGGGACACTGCAGCAGCCTGCTCCAATCCGTCGAAGTCTGTGACCGTCTGAAATCGTGCCTCAGCTATAGGGTTACGCCAAAATCGCTCAGTGCTCCGCAGCCAGAGGATCGCGCCAATTGCCATCGCACCTGCCATTGCCAGAAGCAACACAAATCCCCAGCTTCTAAGCAGGCCCACCTGCCGAGGCTCTTGCCCGGGAGGGTTCGGCGACGGAGCGTTTTCTCCATTCTCCTGCCCTATACGAAGATTCCTGCTGCGCATCCACGCATCCAGTTCCGCGCGGGACGCGTACACCGAACCAATCCTGTCATGCAGGTGACGGTGGACCGGCATCTCCTCCCGCTTCTCCCAGCGCTGAACCGTGGTCACGTCGCGTTTGAGGTAGGCCGCAATCTCCTTCCACGAATCCAGCCGGTCCTCAAGCGGACCCGTGGATTGCGGTGTTCCAAGGGATGGTTCGCCCATCGCGCTCTCCTGGTTGGTCCGCGGCCGTCACGAGCCCGGGAACCAAATTGTACCCCCACCTGCAATCGCACGGCAAAGGACTGCATTCAACGGCAAACCAGGGAAACGCCTGTGTTTCTGCGCCTTACCGTTTGAATGCGCCCGACAAATATCCGATTGTTTCCATGCGTCTCAAGCGAATCTCAAACTGGAGGTCTCTTATGAAAAGCAAAACCCTGGCTTCGGCGGTACAAGCGCTTTCAATGTTCTTGTTGGTTTCAGTCACCTGTGCTTTGGCCCAAGAGCGCAGGCCGGTGCACCTCACCGGGCTGATCAATGACTATTCGCCCGCGAATCCGCTGATCAGCGGCAGCCCCTATGAAATGCATGGACAATGGTCAATGGACGTCCACCCGGAGTCGGGCACCGCCGACTTTTCAGCAGATATGACGATGTCCGGTTATGGGACTACTAACGGTGTCCTCGATGCGACGAAGGGCGGCGCAGGAGCTCACACGCACCACGTCAGCTTGACGAACGCCAAGATCGTCTGGGACATGACCGGCTGCCCCACGTACAGCATATCCCCCCCAAAAATGGGCTTTCAGTTCACCGACACGGTCAGCCTAATGACGGGGAATGGAAACAATGCGCCCTTCGAGACGAATCCGCCTTCATCTACGCTGCAGGTCTGCGTCTTAGGAGGGGATGATGTTCGGTACTCGCTCCCGCATGCAAACATCACGCTGGTGTTCGGGGGGCCTGCGGGCGTGAAACATTTCGGGCAGCAGGCCATCCATGGCGTCGTGCGTGCGACGTCAGCCAACACGTTCGGGGGACGATGAGTCGATCGACGAACGACCAGTCAGATGATTGCTTTGGAACCGTGCCTTTTCGTATCAGTACGAATCATTAAGCAAGAAAAATCGATGGAGAGGGAGTGCGCTTCTGGGAATGATCGGCACGGTCCGTCTAGTCTCGCCTCCCTTGACGCCGCTCGCACAAGGTGCCGGGCTGTGTCCATGCATGTATAGATCTGTTAATAAATCAAGATCACTGATCGACATCCTGATGGAACGATCGCCCCGATAGATTGGCAGTGGATACGCTCGCTGAGGCGTCTGGGGGGATTGCCATCGCCGAGCCAAGAGTGCGAACTATTGTTGGATCAATCGGATAAGGAGGGGGGAGTTTCGGCGAGTCGCAAGTTCCACGCGTGTTTGCCAAATAAGTCGCGGGACATACTCGCCCCGATAGCTTGCAAAGATGCTCGCGGGGTCGATCGAGGTAGCGACGAGTCCACATCAGCCTTTGGCCTGACCGTAAGATCACCTGGTATTCGCCATGAGTCTATTTCTCGAGTTCGTGAATGAAATCAATGCGAACCAGGGAAGAGCGGTTGAGTCGCAGGAAATGTCCTGAGACCACGTTCTCTTTAATGCTCTCGATCGTTCCTCGCACCGTATCGGTGTGGCCGTCGAGGTGAAGGCGTATCGACCATAGTACAAATGGGAAGAGGAAAAGACCGACGTAGGCCCCGGTCATCTCCTCAAAGAGCCGCATCGCAAAGGTGTGGTGGATTCCTCGAGCCAGATTATCCAGGTAGCGATACTCAAAATTGAGAAAGCCGCAGGCCGTCAATCCTAGGATTGTGAGCAGCCACGAACCTTGGGCTTGACCGAGCGGTTTCCCTTGACGACGGATTGGTCTCTCGAAACCATGGCTAAATACACGTTAACGCAATCGTGCGGGCGAATGCTGACTTCAAACTTCAAAAAACCAGGACCTCGAGTCTTCACGATCTGTCTTGTTGCTGCTTTCGGCCCGGTCGTCTCTTTTTCGTTGCACGTTCCGGGACTTTGCCTTAGTACTGTTTGTATGAAACTTCAAAGACCGCTGCTCCTGGTTCGCCAAACCATACTCATCGTCACCTTGTTCGGATCTGCGCTCTGTGCATACGGCCAGGCAAGATCTGAATCAGACTGGCCAAGCTATGGCAACGATCCCGGTGGGATGCGCCATTCCTCGCTTTCTCAAATCAACCAGGAGAACGTGTCCAAGTTGAAGACAGCCTGGGTCTACCATACAGGCGATATCTCCGACGGACATGACGGAAAAAAGCGAAGCGGCTTTGAGACGACTCCGATTCTCGTTGACGGGAAGCTTTATCTCACAACGCCGTTCAATCGCGTGATCGCTCTTGATCCCATCACGGGAAAACAGCTCTGGGCCTATGATCCGAAGATCGACCAGAGCCTCGACTATGGGGATGGGTTGATTAATCGAGGCGTGGCGACCTGGCTCGATCCATCCCGCACCGCGGACAAGGAGTGCAAACGCCGTATCTTTGAATCAACACTCGATGCCCGATTGATCGCGCTCGATGCCGAGACCGGACTGGCGTGTGCTGACTTTGGTTCGTCGGGACAAGTAAATCTAGCCAGTGTTCCTGGCTATCAACATACGGGCCTGGGCGAACATATGCAGGGCTGGTATCACATGACCTCGCCGCCGGCCACGATTGACGATATGGTAATCGTGGGATCGGCGATTGATGACAACCACCGGGCAGACATGCCTTCCGGAGTAGTGCGCGCCTTCGATGCCCGAACGGGAACCCTGCGCTGGAGTTGGGACCCGATTGCACCAAATCCAAGCGATTCGATCTCGCCGTGGCTCACCGGAGCAGCGAATGCATGGTCAATCATGGCAGTTGATGCGGTACGTGATCTCGTCTTCGTGCCCACCGGGAGCGCCAGCCCAGATTATTACGGTGGTCTGCGCCCGGGAGACGACAAATGGGCGAACTCGGTTGTAGCACTGCACGCGAGGTCGGGAACGATTGCCTGGGGCTTCCAGTTGGTTCACCACGACCTGTGGGATTACGACACTGCATCACCGCCGTTGCTGGCCACTGTGCCTCATGACGGCGAGAAAATTCCGGTTGTCATTCAAGGAAACAAGACTGGCTTTTTGTATGTGCTCAATCGTGATACTGGAAAACCAATTTTTCCCGTCGAGGAGCGAGCCGTACCTCAAAGCGATGTACCCGGCGAGAAGGCTTCGCCGACTCAGCCCGTTCCTCTTGCTCCTCCTCCTCTTGCGCCGCAACAGGTTTCAGTGAACGACGCATGGGGACCTACGCCGGCGGATCGCGAAGCCTGCGGCGAAGCCATGCGGAGACTTCGCAACGAGGGTATCTTTACCCCTCCCAGCGTGCAGGGCACACTTGCTGTGCCGGGAAACGTCGGCGGCATGAACTGGAGCGGCTACGCCTACGATCCGCAACGCAACCTGCTCATCGTGAATACAAATAATCTTATTGCGCGCGTAAGGTTGATTCCACGCGATAAGGTCGGCGCAGATCACGAAGACGGAGAATATGGACCGCAACGAGGCGTCCCCTACGGAATGCTTCGCCGCTTCCTGCAATCGCCTTCCGATTTGCCGTGTGGAAGGCCCCCATGGGGCAGCCTGACTGCTGTTGACATGGCGAAGGGCACCATACGTTGGCAAGTTCCCCTCGGCTCGATGCAGGATTTTGGTGGCGTTCATGACTCCGTACCGCCGGGGTCCATTAGTTTGGGTGGTCCCATCACGACGGAAGGCGGCCTTGTTTTCATAGCAGGCACAACCGATGCGCGCGTCCGGGCATTCAATGTCGAAACCGGAGAAGAACTCTGGAATGCCGTTTTACCTGCCGCTGGAAACGCTACTCCGATGACCTACCAGGTCAATGGCAGACAGTATCTTGTGATTGCTGCGGGCGGACATCAGAGAATACCAGAGGAGCCTCTTGGAGAGGCAGTTGTCGCTTTTGCTTTACCTGAATAGTGCGAAGGGCCCAGGCATCAATGCCCGGGTCTTTCGCACTATTCAGGTAAATATCATCGATGCGCACCGGTCCGCCCCCGGGCAGAAGCTCGCTTTTCCGAACGGCGAGAGACCAGCCGAGGCGTGTTGAGCAATCCGTCGCGGTGATTGAGGAATGGCAATTTCGGGCCAATTCGCTTTTCGCGGACCTGCCGTCTGAAGTGATCAGGCCGGTGATGTTCTCTTTTGGCAGATTAGGACACCATCACTTCGTCCGTCTTGAGTGCTACTTGCCGGTGTAGGTGATGCGCCAGACCGAGCGTGTGCCGTCATCGGTGACAAACAAGGAGCCATCCTGGCCGACGGCGACGCCGACGGGTCGGCCCCAGACGCCGCCTGTAGGGGTGACAAAGCCAGTGAGGAAGTCATCGTACTCGCCGGTGGCGCGGCCGTCCTTCATGGGGATGGCGATGACTTCATAGCCTGCGCGATTTGCGCGGTTCCAAGAGCCGTGCTCGGCGGCGAAGGCCCAGCCATCATAGCGCGAAGGGAACTCGGATTTGGTGTTCGGGTAGAAGGTCATTTCGAGGGAAGCCATGTGGGGCTGGACGATGACATCCGGAGTCTTGACCTTGGCGGACATGTCGGTGCGCTTGCAGTTCTGGGCCTGCTCGCTGGCCAGAGGGGCTGCGAGCTGGGGGTCGGGGCCGGTGCCGTTGGTACACGGGTCGTGAAGGCGGGGGTCGAGGTGGCCACCCATGTAATACCAGGGCCAGCCAAAGAAGCTGCCCTCGGGGACGCTGGTGACGTAGTCCGGAACGAGGTGGTTGCCAAGGTTATCGCGCTCGTTGGTGGAGCACCAGAGCTCGTGGGTAATGGGGTTGATGGCCTCGCCGACGCAGTTGCGGATGCCGTGAGCGTAGACTTCGAGGAACTTGCCTTCGGGAGTGAACTCGAGAATGTCAGCGCGGTGGAACTCTTTCGGGGTAACATCGGGGTCGTCGATATTCGAGCCGGAGCCGACGCCGACGAGCATCTTTGTGCCGTCGGGGGTGAAGACGATGTCGCGGGTCCAGTGGCCGCCGCCGCGGAGTTGAGCGAATCCGGGGAGCTCGCGGACGATTTTTTCGGCAGGTCCCGAGGCCACAAGGTCTCCTGTCTTGTAGGGGAATCGGACGACCGAGTCGGTATTGCCGATGTAGACCCACTTGGGGTTGGAGGCGGGATAGAACGCGATGCCGAAGGGAAGGTTGAGGCCGGTAGCGAAGGTGGAAACCTTCTCGGCTTTGCCGTCCGGGCCTACGCCGCGGAGAACGAAGATCTTGTCGCCGTGGGAGTCGGAGAGGAAAATGTCGCCGTTGGGCGCGGTGCGCAGCAGGCGTGGCTCGCGGAAGGTGGAGGGCGCCGCGGGAACCGATGGCGCCTGATTATTGATCGAGGAAGAAGCGGCTGTGGGGGTAAAGTCGCCGCCGGCGTAGAGAGTGACCTTGAAGCCCGGAGGCGCGACGGGCCATGCGTTTTCAGGGCGGGCGACGATGTGCGGGCCGTTGTTGACGGCCTCCTCGGGGTGGGGCGCGGGAAGATCTCGGATCGTGAGCTTGTGGCGGACGCCTGGCTGCTGCTGGTTCCAGTCGGTAAAAGCTGCCTCGCCCGTGAGCACTGGGCCCTCCTGCGCCTTCAGCGTTCCCGGACCTTCCGCTCCGATCATCAATAGGGCAAAGGCGGAAATGAGCACTGTGGCAGAGCACTGGATTTGACGGTGCATCGTGGGACATCTCCTGATGAGAAATGAAGGTTGGGAGGGGGTTTCTGTGCCGATCGCCAAGCACAGGCGGGCGAGCTGCAAACCGTGGCTCAACGTCTAAGATTCTAGCGTGGTGCCTTTTGATTCGTCCACAACGAGTCTGCAGCGGCCCGGGCAGCTTCTATCCCGCGCATGCCGCCCTATGTCGTTAATATTGCTGACATTAGAGCCGACGGCGGGGGCAGTGTCGGCAGCAGAAGCCGGTACGTCACCGAGGCCCGGCACAAATTGGCCTCCCGACTGGAAATTTCGTTTGTTGTCTGCCGTTTTCCGCCAGACAGCCGCAAATGTGAACAAGATTGAAGGTCGCCGGTTGTCTCACTTCGTCCGGAACTGGCGCGGGCGTCCATTGGCAAGCCATGAGGTCGTGATCAACTTGATCGCCAACACAACCACCAAACCGGTTTTGAGAATACGGGCAGAATTCGATGCGGGGACCTGTCCGACTAGGGATCAAGGTCTCAGACCAAAGGCAGGCTGTTGTCAACCCCGAGACATTTGAGTTCCCGTTACCGATCGGGTGCGCTCGTTCCATCGCTTTCCAGGTGTATTGATCCGACTGCAATGACGGGGGCGCGATCGCCGCTTCTGATCTGCCCGACCAAAGGCATGCCATTTGATACCGTCCCAGAAGGAGAGCAAGTCTTGAAGGCTATCGACATCAGCTACGTTCGGAATCAGTTTCCCGCGTTCAAAGATGACTATCTCGCTGGAGTATCCCACTTCGATAATGCCGGCGGTTCCTATGCATGCGGGCCTGTGATCGAACACCTGACCCACTACTACCGACAGACCAAGGTTCAGCCCTATGGAGCCCATCCGGTATCCCGGCGCGCCGGTCAGGAAATGGATCTGGCCCACCACCGGCTCGCGGAATACCTGGGCGTTGACGCCGAGGAGGTGCATCTGGGCCCGTCAACGTCGCAGAACACCTACGTCCTCGCCCAGGCAGTCCTGAAGTGTCTCGAGCCCGGAGATGAAATCATCGTCACCAATCAGGATCACGAGGCGAATAGCGGCGTCTGGCGGCAGCTTGCTGGGCACCGCATCGTGATCCGCGAATGGCGGGTCAATCCCGAATCCGGCTCGCTGAACCCTGACGATCTCGATGCCCTGCTAAGCGAGCGCACCAGAGTGGTGGCTTTCACCCACTGCTCCAACATCCTTGGCGAGATCAATCCGGTGGCGGAGATCTCGGCACGCGTCCACCGAAGCTCAGCCATTACGATCGTGGACGGGGTATCTTACGCGCCCCATGGCATGCCAGATATCAGACAATTGGGCGCTGACATTTATCTGTTTTCCCTCTACAAGGTTTTTGGTCCGCATTTAGGCGTCATGTCGATAAGACGAAGCGTGATGGAATGGCTCGGCAACCAGGCCCACTATTTCAACAGTTCTTACATCCATAAATGGTTCGTGCCTGCTGGGCCTGACCATGCACAGGTTGCGGCTACGAACGGCGTCGCCGACTATTTCGACGCGCTTCACCGCCAACACCACCCGCTCGCGGACCCGTCCACCAAAGCGGTAGACGTGCGAGTTCTCCTGCGCGGCGCCGAACTGACAAATTTGCGAGCGGCACTCGATTTTTGTCGAGACGACCGTCGGGTGCGGCTGATCGGCCCCGATCAGGCCGATCGACGCGCCGCCACGATATCGGTAGACACACTCACAAGGTCTCCGCGAGAGATCGCCTCGATGCTCGCCGACCAGGGCATCATCGCCGGAGCCGGACATTTCTATGCCGTGCGCCTGCTCGAAGCGCTGGGCCTGGATCCGGCTCGGGGAGTCCTGCGTCTGTCGTTTGTACACTATACGACCCGAGCCGAGATCGAACACTTGCTGACTGCGCTCGATCAAGCACTTTAGCCCCAAGAGCTTTGGAATATGGCCGCCGTGAGGCGGAGAGGATGTCTCTGCCGACAAAGAAGGGGCCGACAAGAGAGTGCTCAAATACGCATGATGAGCGGCGAGTTTCCGTTCACCGCGCCGAACCGTGTGCTGATTGCTCCCATACCAACCGAGAACGGCCCACGGTGGACTGTGGGCCGTTCTCGATCGAAATGATGGCTGTTTGCGGCTAAAAACGAACTGTCCACAGGATGGAACGGGACGGGCTTTAGTGAGTGGCGAGGTTATGGGCTCGCAGATAGGTGGCCAGTTCCGCGGGGAGGTTGGTCTGTATGCCAGCTGCTCCGAGGTCGATGGCCGTCTGCCAGGTATCCGGGGTGTCGGCGTCGCCCAGCCGGTCGACGTAAATCTGAGCGTTGGCAGCTTTCGCGCAGGCGATGACTGGGTCTTTGAAGTCGCTGGCGTCGAATGCGAGGACCTGCAGGTGCATGGCGTAATCGAGAAATTTGCAGATGTCAGGGCTGAGGGCCTCCGGCATCACCTTCAACGTGGGGCGAATCTTGTGCACCTCGTAGAGGAAGAACGGATTGCCATAGATGACGACGTGATCCTGCATGTCGTGCTTCACGATGGTGTCGACCAGTTGCTGAGGGTCCGCGTTCTTGGTATCGACGTAGACGTTAATCTTTCCGTGGGCGAGGTCGAAGGCTTCATCGAGAGTGGGGACCTTGGTGCCGGCAAACGACGGGGAGAACTTTGCTCCGGCATCGAGCGCGCGAATCTCGTCGAAGGTGTGACTGTGGACCTCTCCCGAGCCGTTGGTTGTGCGGTCCAGGGTCTGGTCGTGCATGATGACAAACTTGCCGTCGGAGGTGGTGCGGACGTCAAGCTCGAAGTAGTCCGCACCGGCGTCGATAGCGGCCTGGAAGGCCGGCATGGTGTTCTCCGGGTGGTGCAGGTGCTCGCCGCGATGGGAGATGACCTTGACCGTTTTTCCGTCCTCTTTCGGCGTCCATGCTGTCTGGGCGAAGGCAACGCTCGATGCCAGGGTGGATCCAATCAAGAGCTTCAGGATTGAGCTACGCATTTTTCTTTGTCCTTTTCTCATGTTTCGAAGTGTGTGTGTTGATTCGCCCATTTAAAACCTGAAGCGACCGACGAGCAGCAACATGCGCGGGTCGTCGGCGCCCGTGACCTGGCCGAAATTAGCGCTGGTGATCGTTGTGCCCAGGTTATCGAACTGTGGATGGTTGAAAGCGTTGTGAGCGTCGACACGGATGGTGAAGGCAGCGTGCTCCCGCACCGGTATATCGCGCATGAGGCTGATGTCCCATACGTTCTGGCCGGGTCCGTAGAACGCAGCGCGAGGTGCGTTGCCCAGAGTGTCGGGAGGCGTGATCGTAAAGGCCGAGGTGTTGAACCACTTCTCCACCGTGCGTGATCCGCGTGCGATGTTGGGATTCCCGACCTCGGTTACGTACTGACCTCCTGAAAAAGTGCCGAGTTCATTTCCCTGTGTGATGAAGTACGGGTAGCCCTTTTGAAACTGGGCCACAGTGCTGACCTTCCAGTGTCCGATGACCTGAGAGATGACCGGCGAGTGGGGAAGGAATTTTCCTCCGGCGCCGACCGGCAGGGCGTAGACCGAAGAGAAAGAAAAACGCTGGGGGATGTTGGTCATTGCCGTCCCCCACTGAGCGCGGATGTTGTAGACGTTCTGGACGGGCACGCCATCGGCGCGTGAAGGCGCGTCGACATCGTCATACCCATGAGCCCAGGTATAGGCGGCGCGCATGGAGATGCCGTTGCTCCAGCTGCGGCTGAGCGTGGCAAGCAGGGCGCCGTAGGCCGACGCTCCACCGTCGACCAGAGAGGTGATGGTAAGGAATTGGGGATAGGGGCGGAGGCTCTGGGCATCTTTCATGCCAAAGCAGCAGTCAGCGGGCGGATTGATCTGGTTGATGGGCAGCTCGACCGGCAGATGCACGCCATGATTTCCCTCGTAGTCGACATCCGCGATCCAGTTATGACCAAGTGCCTGCTCGACGCTCAGCTGCCACTCCTGCAGATAGGGAAGAATCGCGCTCCGCGGCAGTTCGACGGGACTGAAGGAGGGATCGGTGAGGCTGGTGGGGATGAGGGGTTTGCCGTTGGAGCCTACGTTGGGACTGTAGGCGGGAACGCCCTTGTCGAGTTCGTAGGCCGGGGTGACGCCGGGATCCGAGCTCTGGAAGCTAACTGCGACGGTCGAAGCGGAGGTGAATCCGGCGGTGCCGAAGCCGATGCTGGGAAGCTGGTAGATTCCGTAGCCGCCGCGGACGACGGTGTTCTTGAGCAGATGGTAGTTGAAACCGATGCGCGGCAGAACGCCGGTATAGATATTGGGAAACAGGCTGTGGGGGGCCCCGTTGTAGCCGGCGAACTGAATTCCCCCCGGGAGCCCCGTCGTTGGGTCGGTGACGCTGGGGCTGAAGGTGTACATGTTGTTATGGATTTCAGAGTACGGCCCGTCGAACTCATAGCGCAGACCGAGATTGATGATGAGATTGCGTGTAATCCGGTAGTCATCCTGGATGTAGCCGGCGAAGTAGGTCAGGTCCTCGTGGAAGATCGTATTGGTCGTGCTGATACTCGAGCTTCCGGGAAAGCCGAGTTCGAGGTCGGGAAGACCGAGCCCGGATTGGCCGCCTGCAGTGGTGAAGGTTCCCGTGAAGTCGTAGGTTCCAGACAGAACGCCGGGGGTGTAGTAGCTGTAGGCGTAGCGCATGAACTCGCCGCCGATCGAGAGGCTGTGGCGGCCCATCTGCAGGGCCAACGCATCGTTAATGATGTAGTGGCCGTCCCTGGTCCGGGCGAAGGAGCCCGCGCCGAAGCTGGCGTACTCGTTGGTGGTGACAGAGGGAAACTGGGTCAGAGGCACGCCCTGAAGGCCGATCGAAGCCGCGTTGGCGGCCGCCGGCGAACTGAAATTCTCCTCCGAGACATAGCCGACGCGGGCTTCGTTCGAGAGGCGCGGCGAGAAGATGTGGCTCCAGGAGATCTCGTCATGGTTGTCGACCCAGCCGTTGGTCGCCGAGGGGTTAGCCGAATTCAAAATATACTGGACGGCCAGGTTGGTCGGCCCGTCGCGCGAAAACTTGGCCCAGATGTGGTCGTAGTCCGAGGCGTTGTAGTCGACGCGGTCGGCGTTATAAAGATAGCTGCTGTGCGCGATGGGGGTGACGCAGTAATTGTAGGTAAGGAAGCTGCAATTAGGCAGGGGGAAGAAGGAGACGATATTTTGGCCGACCGGATCGAGCCGCGACTGCGGAATCATGTTGCCGCTGAAAGGGGTCCGGGTGATCTTGCCATTGGCTACAACGGTCGTGTTGGGATCGTAGATGGTGGGGGTGGAGACTCCCTCGGGCGCGAGGCCGGAGAAGTCTCCGCCGCGCTCCGCCATGGTGGGCACGTCGGTGTTGATGTTATCGGCTGCGTTGGTGAGGGTGTCTTCCCAGTCGGTGAAGAAGTAGAGCCGATGCTTACGGCCGTCCAGTAGCCTTGGAATCCAGACCGGACCGCCGATCGAGCCGCCGAAGTAGTTGAAAGACTGAGCCGGTTCGACGGTGCCGGGAGCGGTGAAATAGCCCAGCGCAACGAGATTCTGGGAGTTGTATGACTCGAAGCCGCTGCCGTGAAACTTGTCGGTGCCGGATTTGGTGGTGGTCAGGATGGCGCCTCCACCGCTCTGTCCGTACTGGGCCGAAAACGGAGCGGTGAGCACCTGAAGCTCTTCGGTCGAGTCGGGGGTGGGGATCAGACCGTAGGTGCCGTCGACGCCCATGTTGCTGGGAAGGCCGTCGATGATGATGGGGTTGCTGACCGGCCTTCCGCCGCCGAGCGAAAGGTTGTTGACGTTGGAGTAGTCCTGGCTGGTGCTGGCGGCGCCGGCGAAGGCTTTGGTGATGAGGAATTCGTTCGCGCCCTTGGTGCCGATCTCTTCGGGAAGATCGATGAGCTCCTGGTTGTTGAACTCGCCGCCGACCTGGGGGTTGGTGTCGTTGAGCGAGCTTGCGGCTCCCGAGACGGTGATGATCTCGGAGGCGGCTCCGACCTTGAGGGCCCCGTCGACGATCAGGTCCTGGTTGAGGACAATGTCGAATACGTCGGTGGTGTACTGGGCGAAGCCGTTCTTTTTAAAGTGGACGCTGTAGCTGCCGGGCTTGAGGAAGGAGATGCGGTAGGCACCGGCCTTGTTCGTGACGGTCTTGTACTCGGTTTCGGTAGTGGTCTCATGCACGGTGACGGCTACGTCGGGCATGACGGCTCCGCTGGGGTCTTTGATGACACCGCTGATCGATCCGTAGAAGGTCTGGGCACGGAGAACAGTGCCGGGAACAGCCAGGGCCAGCAGCAAAGCGAGGAAACCAAGGGCGGGAAGCACTCGTTTGCCTCTACCTTGGGCTTGGCGGACGACATCGGGGCGCAGACTGGCGGATACAAGAAAGGCAGGGACGGTGCAATTCATAGAGGCTCCGAAGATTTGGCGTTTGTGGTGGAGACTGCAGACGGGGTGCGATAAAACTGTGACCGCTCCATGTGCGTCGAGGACAGGCCCGGTGCTTCAACCTTGATACGGAGACCTTAACAAGGAAATGTTAATAAGGGACAAATTTAGGACTAGATGTGATAAATAATTACATTTGATGTTGTGGCCCTGTTTGCGGGATTTTTGTGGGGCGGCACGATTGATTGTTCACTTTGATTAGTAAATGAGCGTAAAATGAAAAGATTAGCTGCTAACCCTGTGCCTGGGAACGGATTGCGATGAGTGAGATTGGGGAATCTTCGAGACTCAATTCGATTGTTCAGATGTTAAAAATAAACACCTCGGCCTCGATTGAGGAGATCGCCGAGGCGTTTCATGTATCGCAGATGACGATCCGCAGGGATTTGCAGAAGCTGGTCGAGGCCGGTCAGGTGATTCGGATTCCTGGAGGAGCGCGGATCGAGCACTGGCGGGGGGCGGAGCGGAGCTTCCTTGAGCGTCTGCAGAAGATGTCGCACGCCAAAAGGAGTATCGGTGCTGCGGCCTCGGCACTGGTGCGGGATGGGGAGTCGGTGGTTCTGGATTCGGGGACGACGACTCTTTATGTGGCCAGAGAGCTGCGGGTCCGGCGCAACGTGGTGGTTTTTACGTTTTCTCTGGCGGTGCTGGAGGAGCTGAGCTCGGCAGAGGACATTCGTGTGGAGTTGACCGGAGGAGTATACCGGTCGAGCAGCCATGACCTGATCGGACATGCGGTGGCCAAAAGCCTGACATCGATCTGCGCGGACACGGTGATCTTCGGAGCGGCGGCTATCTCCTTCACACGCGGGGTGATGGTTCACGATCCGGATACCCAGCATGAGTTGCTGCAAGCGGGAAGACGGAGGGTACTGGCAGTGGACAGCAGCAAGATCGGGACAGAGGCCACCTACCGGATCTGCGGCATCGAGGATTGCGACCTGATTCTGACCGATAAGGGGATCTCGGCGGAGGATCTGGAGCGGTTAAGCCGGATTACCCAGGTTCAGGTTGCAGAATGAGTTAAATATTAACGTTCTTTGAACAGCGGTTCGGTAGCCTGATCAGGAGAATGTTATCTCCCTCCAAGTGCCAGCAGGACATGGGCTGTTTCGAAGATCAGATTGCGAAGCATGGCTGCTTTGTGTCGGCGCGACCGCTGTGGATAGCGCGGGCTCCGGGCCGCCTGGATGTGATGGGCGGAAACGTCGATTACACCGGCGGCATGGTGCTGCAGGGGCTGGTGCGCGAGGCTGTATGGGTGGCGGTTCAGCCGAGGTCGGACGATGCGATCCGTGTTCTCAACCCCGGCGCGGCGCGGTTTGGCTGGGCGATGGACTTTCAGCTGGGCAGCGGCGAGCTTTGCGCGCCGGAGAGCGTGCGGGCGCATTGTGAAGAACGCGAAGGGTCGCGCTGGGGCCGTTATGTTCTTGGGGCGCTTTATTTTCTGAAGAGGTTCTATGGATGCCAGGGCGGAGCCGAAGTTTTTATCGCATCCGACCTGCCTCCTAATAAAGGTGTAAGCTCCTCGGCGGCGCTGGAGATTGCGACTCTGAAGGCTGCGGCGGCCGCATGGGGCATCTCCCTTGAGGGTGTGGCGCTGGCTACTGCCGGGCAGTGGGTGGAGAATGTAGTGGCTGGCGCCGCCTGCGGCATTATGGATCAGGCGGCCATTGTTCTGGGCAGAGAGAACCATCTGCTGCCAATGCTCTGCCAACCCTGCCGGCCGTTTGCGCCGGTGGCGCTGCCGGAGGGCATTTGCCTCTGGGGTATCGATTCGATGGCTCCGCGCTCGACCAGCGGAGAAGCCTACGAGACGGCGCGCGCCGCGGCGTTCATGGGGTATAGGCTGATCTGCCAACTCGAGGGGATCGACGTGGTTCGAGAACAGGACGCTGCGATACCGCGGTGGACAGACTCGCGGTGGAAGGGCTACCTGTCAAACCTTCTGGTTTCGGAGTTTCATACATGCTACGAACACCGGCTGCCGGAGTCTCTGAGCGGGCGCGAGTTTATAGAACGTGCCGGGGAACACGTCGATCCCTTCACCACCATCGACCCTTTGCGAGAGTATCCGGTTCGCGCGGCGGTTCGTTATGCGACCGAAGAGAATCTTCGCGTGCAGCGGGTTAGTTCGCTGCTTGAATCTGTGGTGCGGGACGGTCGAGAGAGCTCGTTGCGGAGTTCGTTGCAAATGATCGGCGAGATTTTGTGTCAGTCGCATGTGGCCTACGCCGAGTGCGGCCTGGGGTCGGCCGGCTGCGATGAGCTGGTAGCACGTGCGTTGAACGCCGGGCTTCCAGGAGCGAAGATGACCGGCGGCGGCGCAGGCGGAGTGGTTGCCGTTCTGGGCTGCTCCGACGACTGGCCGATGGTTTGTTCAATCGCACGGGATTACGCCGGAGAGCGCGGCGTGATGCCACATATTTTTGAGGGCAGCTCGGATGGCATTGATGCTTTCGGGGTTCGAACGCTGCAGCCTGCCCTGACGCGGGGTGTGTGATCGTGCGCGCTTCGCGGAATCCCCGTCTGATCTCGGCAGTCATGCTGCTGATGGCTGCGAATCTGCTGTGGGCCGGACAGGGAATTGCGGTCAAGCTTCTGGCCGGCGGTCCCGGTCCGCTGGCCATCGCTCTGCTTCCGCTCTACCTCGTCACGCTTCTGGGGCTGGGGATTCTGGTGGTTCGCGGGGATGTCTGGCAGAAGTTCAGGGCCGCGTGGAAGCTGCGCCGGGAATTTTTTCTGGCGGGCATCTGCGGCCAGCTGATGGCGCAGGTAGGGATGACGCTGGGCGTGAGCTGGTCGACCGCTTCGAATGGCGCAATTCTCAGCCTGCTGATTCCTATCTTCGGTGCGTTGATCGCGGTGTGGCTGCTGCGTGAACGGCTTTCAACGCTTCGAGTGGGAGCGCTGCTGTTAGGACTTGCCGGTGTTTTTCTGCTATCGCCGCTGCACCGGGCCTCCGAACCCGGGACCCGGACCCATGAAGTTGCCGGGAACCTGCTGATCGCAATCGGCTGTCTTGGGTCCGCCTTTTACAATGTGTATTCCAAACGCCTGCTGGAGTTCTTCTCGGGGATCGAAACGCTTTTCTTCAGCTACCTCTCGACTACCGTTTTCAGTCTGCCGGTGCTTTTTCTGCTGGAGCCGCACTGTCTGGGCCTCCTCGCGCAGCTTACGCTGACCCAGTGGGCCGCGTTCGGATATCTCGCGGTCTTTCTTTACGGCGTCTCGATGGTGCTTTTTCTCCGGGCGCTGGGGGCCGTCGATGTCGTGATCGCCTCTGCGTCGCTTTATCTGATGCCGCTGTTTGGCGTGGCTCTCGCATTCAGCATCCTTGGAGAGCGTCTGGCGCCGCAAGCGATTCTTGGGGCAGTCATCGTTCTGTTCGCAACTTTGATGCTGTTTCGATTCGACTACTCCATTTAAAGACGAGCCGCGCTTCTGGACCTCCATTTGGTCTTATATTGTTAATATTTAACACAGACCTCTCTTCTGGCCTAAAAGAGATTATTCTTTTGTTTTATGGCACTTCATAAGGAGTGAACGCCGTCGACGAGTCTGACGGACGGCGAAAACATGAGGGGGTATAGTGGCTGTTGTTAATTATTTTCTCCGAAAGCGGGACAGTTTTATAATTTCGACAGACCCCGGAGTCCTGGATACCAGCGCGGTGTTCGGGTTTCTGGCGCAGGCCAAGTGGTGGACGGAACTGACCGAGGAGTCGCTGAACCGTGCTCTCGGCAACTCGCTGTGTTTCTCGCTGATCGAAGCGAATCGGCAGATCGGCCTGGCGAGGGTCGTCACCGACTACGTTACCTATGCCTATCTCTGCGATGTCTATATTGTGGAAGAGCGAAGGCGGCAGGGTCTAGGATCGTGGCTGGTCCGTTGTGTTCTGGAGCACCCGGAGCTAAAGCATTTGAAGCGAGTAGCGCTGATCACGCACGATGCTCAGACGTTTTATCTGGGCCTGGATTTTCGCTTCGCGTCGCATCCCAACTGCTACATGGAACATCTGCTGGAGCCGTTCGATGGATCCGCCGAGCAAAGGCATGCGATAAAGGCTCTGCCTCGCTGATCGGGTGCCCGGCCAGAGGCGGGGCGGCGTCGGGAGCCATGGGCCGTCGATTGACATCCTCCCAATTCAGAGGATTGCTGGAGCGCTACCTGTGCTTTCTCTCCACAGGCGTTGATTCCGGCCTGGCCGACCCGTAATTGGCTCGGTGTACGCCTGCGACCCCGTGAAAAACAAATTTGTCGCGGCCAATCTAAAAAAGGAAGCATCCATAGTTTCCTGACCTCTTCGAGAGATCAATGCTCAAACACTATTGCCTATTGATGTTCCTGTCGCTTGCAGGGACCAGACTCAGGGGAGTAGCCGAACCAAACGAATAATTGAAGAGGTGAAAGATGACAATCAGAAATGCCGCGCTACCTCGCAAGCCATTCAGGACCTCAAGGTGTTCCTTGCCGCTGCCTGTCCGGACGGCGTCGATTCCCCCATTTGCTTTTCCAATATTGACAGAGTTCATCGTTTAGTCATCTCCATCATCATGATCTGTTGTTCAAGCTTAAATGCGACTCTGCCGCTATTCTGCTCTTCTAAGGGATTGTTGAAAAACGATTCGCGGTACCAGAATTCGGCAAAAAGCGGGCACCCTCAACCATCACCGAGGTCTAACGGATCGCTCTACGAGCACACCTGGCGCGATTGTATTTTCGGCGCAGACTACCACTTGGCGTTTTTTTCCACAAGCTCCTAAAGCTAATCATCTCTTAGCCCTCGAGTCAATTCCCTGACGCAGGCACCGATTTTCGCCAAGACGCTAGCGAATCTGCAATCTGGCCCTCACCAGGCGCGATTGTACAGCTGGTTCGGAGATGCCCAACGTCTTTGCGATTTCCGCAACTGAGGCCTCCTCTCGATATCGAATCTGCATTACAACCTGAAGACTAGCTAGGAGGCAAATATCGAATTGCTCGAACGAGTTCATTTTCCAATGCATTCTGCATGCAGGATTCTTCCCGATTCTGGGAACTCTTCGTAGATTCCGGCAACTTGCATTCGTTCGCATCAGTGCCGCTTTCAAAGTCGTGCACAGGGTGAGATCGCTTCTTCCGCAATAACATCAACGCGGAATTGATTGCGATTCGAGTTGGCCATGAGGAAATGCGCTACGTCCTTCAAATCCTCCAATGTGAACGTATGCCTTCAGCAACGCTTCCTGTAATGCGTCTTCAGCATCTGAAACGTTGTCGGTAATTCGTAGAACCGTTTGAACGATTTGTTGTGAATGCCGGCGACACAGTCCCGCGTATGCCTGATGATCTCCGTTTTTGGCCGCAGCAACGAAATACATCTCGAAGGAGTCAGTCGTCATTGGGGAGGGCAAACTTGTTGCGGCGTAAATCAGCATGGGCATAGTGTTGGTTCCGGTCCAATTCTGTCAGGTCCGATAAAGTTGATAGGTCCATCGAAGGAGCCAGATGGTTGATTTCATCGCAAGATGCGAGGAATCAGATTCTGAGCGGCCGAGCTTGGGCTACTCCCAACGAAGGAGTGCGCCGAATGCTTGAGCACTCGCTCGGATATGCCCCATGGGGTACAGTCCTCGGCACCCACACCTGGCTATGCTGTCCGATTCGACTCTAAACGTCGCTCGAAGACCGTGGATGACTTCTTCATCGATGCTCTTACTGCCTATACCAGTTCTCGCAGCGTGCCATCTTGATAACAATCTGCCTCCTGCACTTCTCAAGTCCTTAGATAAGCAGGTGTCATGCCAATCGCTAAGGCATTGAAAATAAACGCCGTCATAAGCAAAGTCATGTTGCACACGCTCGACAAATGGCGAAATCTCGGCAGAACTGATTGGAATCAGGAACTGACCCGACAACGTATGGGGTCCCTTTCGAGGTGCGCTTGTTTCGCCCGGCGGAAAGGTATTTTGATGGCAAGAGCGGTTCGAGGTGAGGCGCACAGCGTCTCAATTCAAAGATTAGGCGTGTTCAATTGTCTGAACGCACGCGAGCGAATCAGGTGCCATCCGGAATTCGCGGCCGTGACCGTTCATCTCGCTCGCGAAGAATCCACTCGCGCACACAGGGAGGACAGTGAATCAATACAACCCCCTCATCCTCGCAATCACTCAGGAATCGTATCACCTCGACGTTCACTAGAGTGATCTCGCCCAGGTCAAAGAGGACGTGAACACTGTCATCGTCCATTTGAGCCCGTATGCTGCCGATATCGGCCAATTGAATTCGGCCAATGAGCCGCAAGGTTGTAGTGTGTCCGTCCGACTCTTTTTCAATCCTCAACATTGGTCGGCCATTCCTTTCAGCTGTCGCAAGATACCGGCACAAGATCATGGACCCGCTAAGGAAAGCGGTCGGCATGGACAGCGCCAATCCCGGTAAATGCGCCAGTAGTATGGATGGGAAGATACGGGGCCATTCGTCGTACTTCTTTGGCAACTCATCATCGGTTGCTGAATTTGAGAATCCGCGTTCCTGCAGTATCTGGATATGCATGGCAAGTACCATACGTAAGTAACTGAAGCAAAAGGGGTGACCTCGATTTTCAGTGGTGCATTTTCGACAAATGACGAGATCTCAACCAGTCGAATAGCCTGCCGAGCGCGGGACTGGCTGTTGATGGGGGTGCGCGACTTTAAAGTGAGGCTCACGCCCGGCGAGCCTCCCAATAGTCTTCGAATTTTCCGCTGATCTGAGCGCAGCGGAGAGCGATGATGGCATTCGCTCCGCGTACGGTCCAGAACATTCCCGACCTTTTGAGCCT
>DATDLS010000380.1:0-29761 GCA_036519195.1 Occallatibacter sp.
GTGCAGTTGCAGCGACGAGGCGACCTGCGCCAGGCCGAGCGGCGTCTCACTCTCTCCCAGCAAGTCAAGCACCGCAAAAGCGCGATCAAGTGCCTGGACTTTATAGGTACCTTGAGGAGCTGTGTCTCGCATTATGGTCCTCCATTTCGTCAAGTGGTGGCTATCCCAGTCTGCTGGCCGGGAGTCGCCGTGTCAAGTTCTGAGACGCGATTTCCGTCCGTGAGATTGGCGCCCTACACGATAGGACGTGGCTTAGGCCTTCGCAGACTCATGGAACTTTGCACTTCGAGCCGACATGCGCCGGGAAAATCCCGGGCGTGGCAGCTTGAGGATCGCTTTCCGAATGGCCGCCTACGCGGGAACCACGTCCCCTTCGCCGGGCGCCAGGAAGAGGTTGGTTTCCAGCCCATGCTGGCGCGTATAGAGGTCGTAGTAGCGACCGCCAAGGGCGAACAACTCGGCGTGATTGCCCCGCTCGACGATTCTTCCCTGCTCGATGACCAGGATTTGTTCAGCCCGGCGGATGGTCGAGAGCCGGTGCGCAATCACGAAGGTGGTGCGCCCCTGCATGAGCTGATTCAGGCCGCCCTGAATCATGGCTTCGGACTCGGAATCAAGCGAGCTGGTCGCCTCGTCCAGAATCAGAATGCGCGGCTCAGCAAGCAGTGCGCGCGCAATGGAGAGCCGCTGGCGCTGGCCGCCGGAGAGCTTCACGCCTCGCTCGCCGACGATGGTGCTGTAGGTCTCCGGGAAGCGCTCGGCAAACTCATCCACGCGCGCCGTGCGGCAAGCAAACAGGAATTGCTCCTCGGTGGCATCGGGCCGGGAGAACTTGATGTTTTCGCGAATACTGCCGTCGAACAGGAACGAGTCTTGCAACACCACCCCCAGTTGCGAGCGATAGGTATTCAGGTCCACCTTGGCGAGGTCGAAATCGTCCACCAGCACGCGTCCCTTGGTCGGTGAGTGAAAAGCGCATATCAAGCTGATGATGGTTGACTTGCCTGAGCCGGAAGAACCGACCAGCGCCGTGACCGAGCCGGGCTCGGCCAGAAAGCTGATGCCGTGCAGTACCGGCTTCTCTGGCTCGTAGGCAAACTCCACATCCTCAAAGCGCACGGTTCCTTGGATCGGAGGAATCTTTTTCGTCCGTTCCGGGGTTTTGTTCTCCTCCAGCTCGGCCATGATCTCGCTGGTGCGATCAAGGCCGGCAAATGCCTCCGTCAATTGCGTACCGATGTTCACCACCTGGAACACCGGCGCGATCATGAAAGCGAGAAACAAGTTGTAGCTGAAGTAGTCACCGAAGGTCCAGCTGTGCCCGAGCACGCGTTGGCCGCCGAACCACATGACCAGCGAGGACACCAGGCCGAGTACCGTTGTGGATGCCGCGCCCAGTGTGCTGGTCATGGTCAGCGACTTCATCACGTTGTCCAGCAGGCGCTCGACACCGGCCGAAAAGACCGTCGCTTCGCGCTCTTCGGCGTGGTAGCCCTTGATGACGCGCACACCGCCCAGAGTCTCCGCGAGGCGACCGCTCACCTCCGAGTTGATCTTGCCTCGTTCGCGAAAGATGGGACGAATGGTCTTGAATCCATACTGCAGCACAAAGACAAAGGCACCCAGGACGGCGAACACGGTCAGAGTCACTGTCGCGCTCAAATACATCAGGTAAAGGAAGGACAGAACCGCCGTGAGCAGGCCGCCGACAAATTCCACCAGCCCGGTGCCGACCAGGTTGCGCACGCCTTCGACGTCCGCCATGATGCGGGCAACCAGTGTGCCGGTACGGTTTTCATCGTAGTAGGCCACCGAGAGCAGGCCCACATGCCTCTGCACCTCGCGGCGCATCTCGGCAATGAGCCGCTGGCCGGCTTTGGACAATAGCTGCGTCAGCGAGAACGACGTGATGGCCTGCACCACCATTGCTCCAAACACCAAGGCAATGATCTGCGGCAACATCTCAGGATGCGGATGTTGAATGTTGAGCACTTTGTCCATCAACGCCTTTGACTTATAAGGCAACACCAGCCCGGCCACGCGATTGACAACCATCAGACACAGTCCAACGGCGAGCAGCCCCATGCGCGGCCGCACCAGTGCCCAGATCTGCGGCCATAGCTTCTTCAGGTCCGGCTTGCGCTGGGGTGGATCGGTTTGCCCGGCGCGCGCTGCGCCGTGGCGCGGCGAACGTTCCGCGCGCGAACCGCCCATGCCCAAACCGCCGCTCCGCATGGTGCCCAAGCGCTACACCTTCCCCGAACGCCGCGCGGCAATAAATGACCGCACGCAGAGAATTACGTAAATCAGCAACAGCGCGGCCAGCGTCGACTTCGAGGCCAACGCGATCTGGTCCGGCTCCGCGCCGAGCGACTTGGCGTGCAGGTAGCCGCGGATAGCCTCAGACGTCGAGCCCAGAAATCCCAGCAGCGCAATGGTCACGTTAATGTGCATGAACAATTTACGCCGGCTCTCGCTGGGGCTGATCGCCAGAAATCCGAAGATGCCCAGAGTCAATCCGATCCAGGCCGGAATCAGCGCGGTCGGATGCAGACTGCCGGTTCCAACATAACCAACGACTCCCAGTGCAACCAGCAGAACTGCCAAAACCAGCGTCAACTTTGCCATGCTTCCCCCTCCGGGGATTGATTTCAGATCAACCAATCGCGATCCATCCAGACTTGAGTCTACCTTGAGCAGCTTCCTTCAGTGGATGCGCACCGGCCGGCCTTCGCTTCACAACTGGAGCCAGCAGATCACCATTTCTGCCTGTTGCTGGGAGCTTTCGCCTCCGGCCAGGCGCAGCACGGTGGCGCCCTCGGGAGCTTCGAGTGTCGCCAGCTGGCTGTCGAGCAGCTTGGGGTTCATAAAATGGCCGATGCGGGCACTCAAGCGCGTTTCCAGCAGATCGCGTGGCGGATCAAGCCAGACGATCCGGACCTCATCGATCCCCGCCAGCAGACGGTGACGGTAGGTTTGCTTCAACGCCGAGCAGGTGAGCACACCGCTCGAGCCTTCGCTCCTCCATCCCGCCAACACGGCATGCAACGCATCCAGCCACGTCCAGCGATCTTCATCGGTCAGCGGGATACCGGCGTGCATCTTGGCACGGTTCGCCTCCGAGTGGTACTCGTCGCCTTCGGCGAACTTCCAGCCCGTCCGCTCCACCAGACGCGCCGCCAGTGTGGATTTGCCCGACCCGCTCACGCCCATCACCACGACGATCAATGCGCCACCTCCGCCAGTCGCGCCCTCACATCGGCTTCCAGCTGCTCGGGCGTCCACTCATTGCCGGGATAGAACTTCACGACCTTGCCATCCGGCCCGATCAACGTGGTCGAAAGTGTATGCGTGATCGAGTCGTCCGGACCGGTGCTCATGCCCACATCGAAGTACTCAGCCATCCGCTTCATCACCGGCGCGTCCGGAACGGCAAAGTCGATATGCCGAAAAGCGTCCCTGGCGTCGCTCCCGATGTAGGTTGCGCCGTAGGCCCTGAGCCGCTCGGGTGTGTCGTGGTCCGGATCAAAGCTTACGCAGAGCAGATGCGTCCTGGCATACACCGCAGGCGTGGCTTCAAGGTCGCGGTTCACCCGAGCAAAGTACCGCGTCACCCGCGGGCAAAAATCAGGCAGCGGGCAGCGCGTGTAAATGAACGTCACCAGCAGCGCGTCGCCTTTGAATTGCGCCATCCGAAGCGGACGGCCATCCTGATTGCGGAGCTTGAAGTCTGGCACGTTATCGCCTTGTGCAGGCACATGATAGGTCCGGGCAGGCCGATAATCCGGCTGGCCCTGCGCAATCACGACGATGTGATCGAGCTCGACGTCCGCATTCGGGTCCTGCGGCACCTGCAGGTCTGAGGTGATCACGTCGCCCGGATGCAGTTCGCTCAGAATGTTCGCGTCCTTCAACCGGTAGGGCATGGTCATGGCCTCCATGAATCCCGGAATGGCTTCATGATCCAGGGTCACCTGCCGGTGCGCTGGATCAGTGGAAACAACCTTGCCGCGCAGTCTGTACACCTTGATGTTCTGCGTGGGCTTCCGGCCCGCTTGGCACCCAGCCAGCACCGCAAGCCCCAGCAAAAGAAAAGAGAGCAACCGTCGAATCACAGCCTTAGTTTACAGCCGTTCATGCCCCCCGGCCTTCCGCGCGGCGGCTGCAGCAAGCGCAGGCGAGCAGTCTCTTGATGGCCCAGCCCCGGCCCGGCGGCGTATAACGCTGGAATGGGATCTAAGTTCGAGGCAGAAATCGACGCATGGCTGCGTGGGGGCGGTCTGGTGATTACCGCCAGCGAGCGAGCCGCGCGCGCCGTCAGCTCTACTTACCATCGCGCGCGCCGAGGCGAGGGACTCAAGGCCTGGGCGGCTCCGAAGGTTCAGGATTGGAACAGCTTTGTCCGCTCCGCCTGGATGGATCTCAGCCTCAATGGCAGGCTGATCCTCAATCGCACCCAGGAGCAATCTCTTTGGGCCGACCTTGCCCGAGCCGATGGGCACGACGCCACGCTGCTTGAAGGCCCGCGCTACCGCCTTGCCGACCTGGCCCAGCAAGCCCACCAACTGCTCTGCTCGTATGCGCCGCGGCTGCTAGCAACCGCGGCCCGCAGCGGCTGGCAAAATGACGCCGCTGCCTTCAGCCGTTGGTTGACTCACTTTGAACAAACCTGCGGCCGGGCAGATCTGCTGAGCGTCGCGCGGCTGCCCATCGAACTGCTCGGCCTGCTGAAGAACTCCCCGACGGACGCCAATCATCTACCGCGTAAACCATTACTTGTCATAGGTTTTGATCGATTACTTCCCATACAACGCGAGGTCTTTGATGCCTGGGGGCCATGGCGCCTGGCCCCGCTCGCCCCTCCCGGCGCCTCTCCTCATTCCTACGTGGTTGATAACGAGCAGGACGAGCTGGCTGCCTGCGCTCTCTGGTGCAGCCGGCAGCTTGCCGCCACAGCCGGCACGCGGATTCTTGTGGTCGCACAGAATGTGACTGCCATGCGCGGACAAATCGAGCGCGCCTTGCTTGATCATGCGACGATTGCCGAGCAGTTCGAGTTTTCGCTCGGAATTCCGCTCGACCAGATCGCCTTTTCACGCGCGGCTTTGCTCGTGCTCCGCTGGCTTTCGAGTTCTCTGCGCGAACACGAGCTTGATTGGCTATTCTCCACCGGGTTGCTGGCGGCCAGCCCCAACGAAACCACGTGCCTTCAGGCACAGATGCGCGCCCTGCGCCGCCGCGGTCGGGAGCAGCCGGACTGGACGCTGGAAGCCTTTCTCCAGTCCTTTCCGGCGCGTTCTGACAAATTCGGCGCCTTCGAAGCCGGCCTTTTGCAGTCATGGATCAACCGCATGACAGCTGCACGGAGCCGTCTCGGTGAGCTTGGCCGCCAACCGCAATCGCCTCTCGGCTGGGCTGAGTTCATTCCCGAACTGCTCGAATCTGCCAGCTTTGCCGCCGCCGTGCGGCCCGCCAGTGCCGAGTTCCAGGCTGCCGAGCGCTGGCAGCAGGCGCTGGAAATTACGGCGTCGCTGGGCTTTGACGGCCGCCGTATGGACTGGACGGACTTTCTCTCCGCCCTCGACCGCACACTCGCCAAAACTCTTTTCGCCCCTGAATCGAGCGATGCACCGATCCAGATTTGCGGTCCCGCTGAATCCGCCGGCCTCACCGCTGACGCCATCTGGTTCCTCGGTGCAACCGAGCAGGCGTGGCCGGCGTCTGGAAACACTCACCCCCTGCTTCCGCCCGAAGTGCAGCGCGATTGGCACATGCCCCACGCCACACCTCAGCTCGATTGGAATCTGGCCGAGGCCATGACCGCGCGCCTGCTGGCCTCGGCGCCCGAAGTTCATTTCAGCTACGCCCGCCAGATAGAAGGCGTCGAAGCTCGACCGTCGCGCCTGGTGACCGAGGTTGCTGGCGCGGCCGAGTTGCTGCCCGCCGATCTGGTGTCTCCCGTTCCGGCCCGACCGGCCACTGTCTCGGTCGAAGACTTCAGCCGCATTCCCTTGCCGCCCGGGCAAATCGCCGGCGGCGCTGCCCTACTCACGGCTCAGTCGCAGTGCCCGTTCAAAGCCTTCGCCACCGCCCGGCTGGGCGCCCGGAGATGGGATGCGGCTGAGGCCGGCCTCACCGCAAAGCAGCGCGGACAGCTTCTCCACGCCGTGCTTGAGTCCGTGTGGGCCGGCCCGCCCGAAGGCATCCGAACCCACGCCGAGCTGGTCGACCGCGCCGACAGTGAGCGATGGGTCTGGTGGGTAACTGCGCATGTCCGGCGCGTGTTCCAAAATGAGATCCGCGACCGGCTCAGTGATCGCATGCCGGCCCGCTACCTGGAGCTTGAGCAGGAGCGGCTCATTGCTCTGGTCACCCGATGGCTTGAATACGAATCTTCCCGCATCGCCTTTGAGGTTCTCGAAACGGAAGCTGAGTGCGTCAAGGACATCGCCGGCCTGCAGCTGAACCTTCGGCTCGACCGCCTGGACCGCCTCATTGATGGCTCGGTCCTCGTCATCGACTACAAAACCGGCGACGTCAAAACCAAATCCTGGCAGCTACCCAGGCCTGATGACATCCAGCTGCCGCTCTACGCGCGTTTCGCGCTCAAGGAAGATCACCAGCTGGGTGGACTGGCCTTCGCCAGAGTCCGCCCCGGCGATCTGTCTTTCGCCGGCCACATTGGCGCACCAGTCGCCACTCTGTTTGCCGATCTCAAATCCACCAGCACTCTGGCCAAGAATCCGCTTTCGGTCCAACAGTTGGAGGATTGGGACAGATATATCGAGCAACTGGCCAAGGATTTTCTCGCCGGCCGCGCCGAAGTGGATCCAAGCGACTATCCCAAAACCTGCGAGCGCTGCGGATTGCAAACCCTCTGCCGCGTCGACCAGAACCGGATTGCTCTTGAAGGCGATGAGGATCAAGTGGGTGGATACGATGAATAAGACCATCCCCGCCCCCCCGCCCCCTGATCAGCAGGAGCGCCAGCAGGCGCTTGATCCCACGCGCTCGGTCCTGGTCCAGGCGCCGGCCGGCTCCGGCAAGACCACGCTGCTTACCGAGCGCTTCCTCACCCTGCTTGCCAAGGTCGACGACCCCGGCCAAGTTGTCGCCATCACCTTCACCAATGCCGCCGCCGCAGAAATGCGCAACCGCATCCTCGATGAGCTGCGCGCCGTTGTGCCAAGCCCGATCGCCAGCCGGGCCCTCAATCGCTCCCAGGAGCGCGCATGGAAGCTGCTCGATCTGCCCGCCCAGCTCCGCATCTCCACCATCGACTCCTTCTGCCGCGACCTGGCCGTGCAGCAGCCGGTACTGTTCGGGCTCGGCGGAGGTCTGGACATCGCCGGGCAGCCCGGAGACCTTTACCGCCGCGCCGCCCGCTCCACCCTTGGCCAGGTCGGCAGAGCTGGTTCAGCAGCCGGCGCAGCCGTAGAGCAATTACTCAAGTGGCGCGATAACAATTGGCAGGAAATTGAAGATTTGCTTGTTGATATGCTCTCCAAGCGTCACCGCTGGATGCAGGACTTTGTTCTCAGCCCGGCGCCGGACTGGGACGCCCTGCGGGCAGACCTGGAGCGTCCCTTCGCGCATGCCGTCCACCGATCGCTCATTCAACTCGGCCTCTTGCTTGATCAAGTTCCGGGTTCTCGCAAAGAAGCGCTCGAGCTGGCGCGCTTTGCTTGCGCGCAGCCCGGCGGAGAGATCCATCGCCCCCTGGCCGAGGTGGCCGAGTTTCCCGATGCGCCCTTCCATACCGCAGAACAATTGGAGGACGCGCATCAGGCCCTGCTCTGCCTCGCCAATCTCCTGCTCACCGGCGATTCCGCCTTCCGCAGGTCGGTCGACAAGCGTCTCGGTTTTCCCGCCGACCGCAAAGCGGAGAAGAATCGCCTCATCGATCTGATTGCCCGTCTGAACTCCCTTCCCGGCCTGGAATCGGCACTTGCCGCCGTCCGCGCGCTCCCTCCGGTCCGCTACCCCGAGGCCGACTGGGAAATCATTCGCGCCTGCTTCACCCTTCTCCGCTTCGCCGCCGCCCAGCTCAAGGTCGTCTTCGCCGAAGAGGCAGCCGTGGACTTCGTCGAAATCTCCCAGATTGCCGAGAGTGTTCTCAAAAGTGAAGACGGCTTTCCCAGCGATGCTGCCATCGCCCTGGCGGACGGCATCCGGCATCTGTTGGTCGACGAGTTCCAGGACACCAGCCGCCGTCAGCACCAGCTGCTCGCCAACCTGATCGCCGCGTGGCCCGACCGCGCCGGCCGTACCTGCTTCCTGGTCGGCGACCCAATGCAGTCCATCTATTTCTTTCGCGAGGCCGACGCCGAGCTGTTTGCCCGCATCAAGGAAGTGGGTTTGGAAATCCCCAACGCCGACCCCCTCCTTTTCGACTTCGTTCCGCTGGCCGCTAACTTCCGCACCAGTCCCCCTCTCGTCAATCGGCTGAATGAAGTCTTCCGAGAAGTCTTTCGGCAGTCCGATGGCAGCGGCGTTGATTTTTCGCCAGCCGAACCAGCGCGCGATTGCCCGGCGGAGCCCGTCGATAACTTTCAGGTTCACTTGAAGTTTGTCGCGCAGACCGCTAAGGACAATGGAGAAGAGCGCACAACAGACGATGCCGCGGCGCAACAAACAGAGCAAATCGTTCAACTCATTCAGGCCAATCTTCCGGCCGTGGACCGAGCGCGCTCAAGTGGCGGTAAGTACCGCATCGCTGTCCTTGCCAGGGCCAGAAAGTCTCTTGTCCCCATTGCTGAAGCGCTGCATAGGGTGGAAATTCCCTTTCGTGCCGTCGACCTCGAGCAGCTCTCAGCCCGCCCGGAAATCCTCGATGCGCTGGCCTTGGCGCGCGCCCTGCTCAATCCCCAGGATCGCCTCGCCTGGCTCGGTGTACTGCGCGCACCTTGGTCGGGCCTCACTCTCGACGACCTGCACTGCATCTCCGGCGGCGACGATCCCGTTCTGCGCGCCCGCCCCATTCCCGAGCTGCTCGTTGAACTTGGGTCCCAGCTGAGCGCCGCCGGACGTGCAGCCATCGAGCGCCTGCTTGGGGCCCTTCCATCGCGACCAGCTTTTGCCGCCTGCACAGGATCCCGTCCCGCCCCCGCTCTCACCTTCTCGCTGGGAACCTGGCTTCAGCAGCTCTGGGTCCGCCTCGGCGGCTCGGCCTGCTATGACGCCGCCGCGCGCGCCAATCTGGACCTGCTGTGGAATTGTCTGGACCGCCTTCCGGCCGGAGAGCCCGATCTGCTCGGCCCGGCCCTTGACTCTGCTCTTGACAAGCTCACCGCCCTGCCCGACCCCGAGACCTCCAGCGACTGCGGCGTCCAGCTGATGACCATCCATAAATCGAAAGGCCTGGAGTTTGAATTGGTCATCGTCCCCGACCTGCAGGCCAAAACCGCCGGCAGCAGCCAAAAGCTCCTCTCCTGGCTGGAACGCGGACTGAATCCGGAAAGCGAACCCGAAAGCGGCATGGACGATGCCACTGCCCCTGGCCAGATCACCGAATTCCTGGTCGCGCCGCTTCCCTCCAAAGGCACTGACTCCGGCCAGGCCAAGCTCTGGGTTGATCGCGTCTATCGCGACCGCGAATCGCAGGAGACGCGGCGCATCCTTTATGTCGCAGCCACCCGCGCCCGCGACCAACTGCATCTGTTCGCCCGTCCCAGCTACAAAGTCGAACCCGACGGCGATCTCAGCCTCGTCCCCCCATCAGCCGGCCTGCTCGGCCCGGCGTGGCCGGCTCTTGAAACCGAGCTCCGTGCCCGCTTCGACGAATGGAAGTTGACCCAACCCTCCTCATCCGTGGCCCGCCAGTCCGAAGCCGTGGCCGAGGCGTCCGGACTCGATTCCCTGGCCGCCTCCCTGGAGCCCCGCCTCACGCCGGTTCCGCCGGCCGACTCGCGCCCCGCCAGACCAACCGTCCTTCGCCGTCTCCCCCCCGGATACGAACTCGACCGGACCGGCTCACTCCACCCGGAGCCGAAGGGCACATTGGATCCGGAGCACACATCGAGCCCACATCGAACCTCGGGCGTCCCATCGGACCCGGTCCCGACCAGCCTTTACACCCGCCACCAGGGCGGCCTGCTCTCCCGCGCGCTAGGAACTGCGGTCCACAACCTTCTCGAACAGCTTGCCCAACTCCGCGACCGGTTGGAGTGGCCCGCTGTCCGCGCCGCTCTCCCCCAGTTCCAGCCACGCATCGCGGCCCAGGTCCGCGCACTGGGAGTCTCGCCTGAGGAGGCAAATCAAATTGCCGCCGAAGCCCTCAAGCTCGCGCTCAACGCCACCACCGATCCTCAAGCGCAGTGGCTTCTTTCCCCGCAACGAGACGCCGCCAGCGAAGTGGGCTGGACCGGCCTGCTCGGCGGCACCCTCACCAATGTCCGCATTGATCGCGTCTTTCGCGCCGGCCTCACTGCTCAATCCGACGGCAACGATGCCTGGTGGATCATCGACTACAAAACCGCCTACACAGCCAATCTGGACCCGACCCTCACGCTCGCACAACTGCGCCCACTGTTTCGGTCGCAGCTCGAGGCCTACGCACAGGTGCTGCGCAATCTCCACGGCAACGATGCCGTCATTTTCGCCGGGCTTTACTATCCGCGCATGGCACTGCTGGACTGGTGGGGTCTATAGCGTGGTCCCCTCTTTGCCCCCTGCTTCAACACCAAGCCCAATCGACCGCATCAGTTCCAGCGCATTGCTCGTTTTCACCACGCCGGGTTTCATTTGGTAGTCGAAGATGAGCTCGCTGCCGTCGAAGCTGTCTTCAAAGTGGAAGTTGGCCGCGCGTCCGTCCATTGCATCAGGAATTTTGGTGAGCGCCAAATCGTGCGTGCTCACAATTCCGATCGCGTTGCGCTCCACCAGGCCGCGCACAATCGATTCGCTTCCCACGAGCCGGTCGTGCGAGTTGGTTCCGGAAAGCAATTCGTCCAGCAGGAACAGCACCGGCACGGCTCCCGAGGCCAGATCCGAGATCAGCTTCACGCGGTGAATCTCGGCATAGAACCGCGAGACACCGCCGGAGAGCGAATCGAGCACGCAGATCGATGCGGCAACATTCAGCGGGGTCATTCGCAGAGCAGCCGCACGCACCGGCGCGCCGCATTGCGCCAGCACCGCGTTCACACCCACGCTGCGGATGAATGTGCTCTTGCCGGCCATGTTCGGCCCGCTCAGCACGATCAGTTGCAGGCCATCGCCCAGCCGGATGTCGTTCCGGACGCCCTGGGCCGCCGGTAGCAGCGGATGCCCCAGTCCCTCAGCAGCAAACAAGGGTGCGCTTCCCGCTTGAGGAGGAACGAAAGCAGGAAACACATCCTCCGGATGCTCATACGCGTAGCCCGCGAGCGCCGTCAGCGCTTCCAACTCACCCACAGCCTTGAGCCAGCTGCGAATCGGCGGACCAAACTCCTCCTGCCAGCGCTCTACGCGGAACACCAGCTGTGTGCTCCAGAAGGTGAATACATCCAAAATACGCCCGAACGGATTGTGCCGCGAGTTCACGTAGTCCGCCAAGCGCTCCAGCTTCCTGATCGCCGCCGAAGGCCGGATGCCATCGCGCGCGAGCGCAGCTTGCAGTTCAAGCAATTTGTGCGCGGTGAACTGTTCCTCCTCGAGCAGCGCCAAAATGCCGGACAAGACTCCCAGGCCGTCGGCAGCTTTTCCGAGAGCCTCGGCCGCTTCGTCCTGGCGCTGGTAAAGCCGATGCGCCCAGGCCAGATTGAGCAGTGTCACGGCTCCGGCAAACTCGCCCGATCCGCCAATGGCCCACGCAATCAGGCAAACGATCCACAACGCTGACAGTGTGCGCGTGAGCACCCGCGTCACTCGCCGGTCAAACACGGGCTGACGTTCGCCCCACGCCGTCAGAGCCTCCGGATCGACGCCAAGTCGCACCGTCTCTCCCAAGCTGAACAGCTTGGCGCGAAAGCTGACCCGCCCCTCAAGATCACGCACCGCCTTCTGCCGAGCCTCGAGCGTCTCAACCGGGGCAGCAGCAAGCAGCCACGCGGCCAGTGTCTGTTCTCCGGCCCGCGTACGCGCGGTGCAAAGCAGCTCAAACAACGAGCCGGCGCCAAACACATCCAGATCGCGCGCATAAGGATGCAGCGGATCAAGAAACCGCTCACCGCTTTCACCGGTTGCTGACCAGCGATCGCCAATGCGCGCCAGCCCGCGCTCAAAGAAATCGATGTCCCGCGTTCGGAAACGAATCTGCCGAATTCGCTTCTCCTGCAGGACGGCCAGCACCAGAAAGATCCCAATCAGCAGCGGCAGCGCCTCCAGGCCTTTGAGGTAGTGCAGAAAGATGAACGCCGCAAACAGCGTAATCGCAGCGACGACCAGTTTGGCATAGCCCAGCCGCCGCTCACGCTTCTGGTCGGCCGCCTGCGAAAGTTTCAGTTGCCGCAGCCGACGGGCATACACCTCCGCTGGGAGCTCGCCTCGATCGTGGCTGACCGTTTGTGTTTCACCCGCATCCATGTACTGCTCCGCCCGACAAGCTTCAGACTACAGGGTCCGGCACGAGGGCAGGAATGAGAAATCGATTTATCGGGATCATCGGAGCGAGTAGGCGGATCGTATCTTCGCACTGCTGGTCGTTCCCCGGCTGCGACTCAATCCAGCGCTGCGGGGCGACCTTGAAGACTGAGAGAATCATCGGCCAGAGTCTTCAGGATGAAGACGCGCATGGGGAGCCGGAGCCGGTTTGAATTCTCGAGCAGAAAGCCCCGTGCTGGCCGCCCGGCGAGATCCAGATCGGCTCAACGGCCAGACGTTTTTGACTTGCTCGCCCCGGACAGAGCCCTCCGGGCGCCGTCAGGACACTCCAGCTTCACTCGATCGCATGCGAATCAGAGGCAATCTTCAGACTCTTGTGATGGCGCACGTCCGCGCCTTCGACCCAGAAGATCACATCTTCGGCAATGTTGGTGGCGTGATCCGCAACGCGCTCCAGGTTGCGGCAGATCATCAGCGCATTGAGCGCCTGCGGAGCCAGGTGACTCTCTTCCGCCATGACCTTGGTCAGCGCCTTGTAGGCAGTACGGTTCATCGCGTCCACGGCGTCGTCCATTGTCAACACCATGCGCGCCATTTCGGAATTGGCTTCAATAAACGACTGCAGGCTCTTGCGCACCATATCCGCGGCCAGCGACGCCATGCGCGGAATGTCGACGGGCAGATCGGCAATCGCCATCTGTTCAATGTTGCGTACGCGATCGCTGATGCTCTTGGCCGCATCGCCGACCCGCTCCAGGTCCGCATTGATCTTGATCACGCTTAGAATAAAGCGCAGATCAATCGCCATCGGCTGTTCCATGGCCAGCAAATCAAGCGCCGCCTGGTCGATATCGCGCTCCAGCCGGTTGATGGCGATCTCGCTGCGGCTGACCAGGTCGCAGATGGAAAGATCGCGCACGCGATAGGCTTCAATGGCGCGCTGAATGGCCTGCTCGGCCAGCCCGGCCATCACCAGCAGATTCTCCTTCAGGTCATCGAGACTTTGCTGAAACCGTATGCGCGTCATCCGAACCTGCCCGTGATGTAGTCCTCGGTGCGCTTGTCGCTCGGGTTGGTGAAGATTTTGTGCGTCGAATCGAACTCGACCATGCGCCCGTTTAAAAAGAAGCCGGTCTTCTCCGCAACCCGCGCGGCCTGCTGCATGTTGTGGGTCACAATCACAATCGTATATTGCGATTTCAATTGAAAGATCAGATCTTCAATCTTCGACGTCGACACGGGATCAAGCGCCGATGCCGGCTCGTCCATCAAGAGCACTTCCGGATCGACAGCCAGCGCCCGCGCAATGCATAAACGCTGCTGCTGGCCGCCCGACAAGCTGGCTCCGGATTTCTTTTTCAGATCGTCCTTCACTTCATCCCACAGCGCCGAGTCTTTCAGCGACCGCTCGACAATATCGTCCAGCACGCGATGGTTCCGATACCCATTCAGCTTGAGACCCGCGGCCACGTTATCGTAAATCGACATGGTCGGAAAGGGATTGGGCCGTTGAAACACCATGCCCACGCGGCGGCGAATCTCCACCGGCTTGGCATCGGCGTAAATATCAAGATCGCCGATGCGCACCGTACCCGTCACACGCGCAATGGGGTTGGTCTCATGCATGCGATTCAGGCACCGGACAAAGGTACTCTTGCCGCAGCCGGAAGGTCCAATCAGGGCCGTGGCATGGTTGGCGGGGATATTCAGATTGATGTCCTGCAGCGTGTGATTGGCCCCATACCACGCATTCAGGGTTGCTACCTCGATGCCAACGCCCACTTAGCTTGCTCCCTTCAGCACACCGCGGCCGGCGACAAACCTCACCAGCGAAACCGCGCCCACAATCAACACAATCAATACCAAAGCCCCGGCCCACGCCAACTTATGCTGTTCGTCGTACGGCGAAAGCGCATAGAGATAGATCTGTAAAGGGAGTGCTGCGATCGGCTGGTTGAGGTTCGCGCTCCAGTTCGAATTGCCCAGCGCGGTAAAAATCAGCGGAGCAGTTTCGCCGGCGACCCGCGCAAACGCCAGCATGCAGCCAGTAATAATGCCGGGCGAGGCCGTCTTCACCGTAATCGACAAGACCGAACGCCAGTTCGGAACGCCCAAGGCCAGAGCTGCTTCCCGCACCGAGTGGGGCACCATCAGCAGCATCTCTTCGGTGGTGCGGGTGACGGTGGGGATCATCATGATGCCCAGCGACACACCGCCGGAGAGCGCCGAAAAGTGCTTCTGGTGATACACAATCAGCGCGTAGACCGCCACGCCCATTACGATCGAAGGAACGCCGTTCAGCACGTCAGCGGTGAAGCGAATCCCATTCGCAAGCTTGGTTCCGCGGCCGAACTCGGCGAGGAAAATTCCGCCGGAAATGCCGACCGGCACGCCGATGAGGCTGGCGATTCCCAACAGCACCGCGGAACCAACAATCGCGTTGGCCATGCCGCCGCCGCTCTCGCCTTCCGGCTTGGGAATTTGCGTGAAGAAGGCCAGGCTCAGCGAACTGGCGCCCTTGTAAATCAGGTAGACGAAGATGGCCACCAGCGGCGCAACCACCAGCACCGTCGACAGCACCGCCAGTACGGTCGCCACCCCGTCTGTTCCCGTGCGCACCCGCGCCCGCCATGTATTTCCAGCTCTCAGCTCGTGTCTCCCTACCCGGCCCCAAATCTCTAATCGTTCGTCATTCACCGACGGCTAATGTACCTGCGCCGGCGCCCCGCGTGTCACGGCCCAGACCAGCACCCGGGCCAGCGCATTGACAATAATGGTCACCAGAAACAGCGCCAGGCCAATCTCGGTCAGCGCACTCAGGTGCAGATCGCCCGAAGCTTCGGCGTACTCGTTTGCGATGACCGAGGCCATCGACGCGCCGCTGGCCAGCAGCGAGCGCTGAATCTGTGGCGTATTGCCAATCACCATGGTCACCGCCATGGTCTCGCCCAACGCCCGGCCCAAGCCCAGAATAATGGCGCCCACAATGCCGATACGCGCATTGCGCAGTACGCCCATCCTGATCATCTCCCAGCGCGTCGCCCCCAGCGCCAGCACCGCTTCCCGTTGTGAGCCTGGAACCGCGTTCATCACCTCGCGCGTCAGCGAGGAAATGATCGGCAGAATCATGATGGCGAGAATCACTCCGGCGGCTAGAAAACCCAGCCCGGTCGGGTTGTCATCGCTGAAGAACCCCGTCCATCCCAGCAGGCTTACCAGCCAGTGGTTCACATGCTCGCGTAACAGCGGCACCAACACAAACACCGCCCAAAGCCCGTAGATCACGCTGGGAATCGCCGCCAGCAGCTCGGTGACAAAGGCCAGCGGCGCGCGCAGCCAGCGCGGACACATCTCTGTCAGATACACCGCCAGCCCAATGGCCAGCGGAACCGCAATCAGCAGTGCCAGCAACGAAGATACCAGCGTGCCAAACACGAAGGGCAACGCGCTGAAATGCCCGTTGATCGGATCCCAATATTGGGTCTGCTTGCTTTCAGGGTCGACAAACGACTTAAAGAAGAAGCCGAAGCCGAACTGGCTCCAGGACAGGTGCGAGCGTACGATCAGCTCGGTCGCAATCAGCACTACGATGGCAAAGATGCTCAACGCACACATCACCATCAGCCAGTGGAAGCCACGGTCGGCAAGGGCCGAGTTGCCCCGTCCAAGCAGGAACCGCCGAATCACCGAAGCTTCCGCCGCAACCACCTTTCGATTGGGCTGGCCGGTAGCAGAAGTCGGTTCGGACTGTCTCGCAGATTGGGAGATGCGAATCTCGGGCACTGGGGCGCTCACCTCAATCAGGCTACCGGGCCAATATGAATAGTAGGTTACAACACTGCTAAATCAAGCGCATACACACCGAGATCTACCTATCCACCGGGCCGATGAACGGCACTTTCATCGAAAGTTCGATGCCCTGGGTCTCGCGTCCGACTCTTGGGCGGGAACGCCTACCCCAGAAAGTCGATTCCCATCAACGATCCCCGCACCTCTGGCCCTCAACCTCAGACCGCTCTACCAATTAATCTGATGTGTGTCCCACGGAAGGTCGCCTCAGAGAGGGAGCGGACCCATGCGCCTATTCTTCGCTTTTCTTTTGCTTGCCGCCTCGGCCCTGCCCCTTGAAGCCCAATCCCCCGAACCCACTGACCCGCCGCATCGCGACTGGCATGCCGCCTGGATCACGCACCCGACCTCGCCCTTGCGCGAGCCGGTGGTCCTGCATTTCCGCCGCTCCCTCACGCTGGCCACGGTCCCAGCTTCCTACGTTGTCCGCGTCAGCGCGGACAATCGCTTCATCCTCTACGTCAACGGCCATCGCGCCGGTGACGGACCTGCCCGCGGTGACCTGACCCATTGGCGCTATGAGCGCTTCGATCTCGCCCCGCTGCTCAAACCAGGCGAAAACCTCATTACCGCCACCGTCTGGAACTGGGGCGTCTATGCACCCATCGCCCAGTTCACTGACCGCACCGCTTTCCTGCTGGAAAGCGAAGCTACAGGCGATGCCTCGATCAGCACCGGTGAGCCCAAGTCCGGAGCCTGGCAGGTCGAGGTCGAGCACGGCCAGCAGCCGCTCAGCCGCGACACGGTTACCGTGAAGGAGTACATGGCCTCCGGTCCCGGCGAACAGATCAACGCCGACCGCTACGATTGGGCATGGAATTCTCCGGCGACTTCTGGCGCGACCTCTGCAGGGTCCTGGGGCGCGGCCGCCTCTCCGATGCGCGACAGCATCTTTGACGGCGTAAACCGGGCCCACTCCGCGGACGCGGTCGGCGACAACCCCTGGGGCCTGATTCCCGACGAGCTTCCACACATGGAGTACGCCCCCACTTCGGCCGGCGAGCCGGTCCGCACCAGCACCTCTGCGCTGCGCCGGTTCCCGACCTCTCCGGTGACGGTGCCGGCCAACGCTCACGTCCAAATCCTCGTCGACCGCAAGAGGCTCACCACCGCTTACCCGCAGCTGACCGTTTCCGGCGGCAAGGGCACGCAGATCATCCTCACCTACGCTGAAGCCCTCTACGATAAAGACGGCCACAAAGGCGACCGTGACGATGTCGGCGATCGCAAAGCCATCGGCATTACCGACAGCTTTTTGCCCGACGGCGGCCGGCATCGCACCTTCGAGCCTCTGTGGTGGCGCACCTGGCGCTATCTCGACCTCGACATCCAGACTGCCGCCGATCCCATCACGCTCGATTCGCTCAAAGCCCAGTTCACGGCGTATCCCTTTCAGGAGCGCGCCGCCTTCGCCGCGCCTAAGGCGACTCCAGACCCGGATCTGAAAGAAATCTGGGACATCAGCTGGCGCACCGCACGCCTCGACGCCCATGAAACCTACATGGACACGCCCTACTACGAGCAGTTGCAATACATTGGCGACACGCGCATCCAGGCGCTCATCTCCTACACCATCGCCAATGACGATCGCCTCGCCCGCCAGGCATTGCGCGCGTTTGACGCCTCGCGCATTGCGGAGGGCATCACGCGCAGCCGCTATCCCAGTTCCCTGCCGCAAAACATCCCGACCTTCTCCCTGCTCTACATCGGCATGCTGCACGATTACTGGATGTATCGCCCCGACCAGGATGGCCTGGCGCGCGCGCTAGTTCCCGGAACCCGCACCATCCTCAGCTGGTTCGCCACCTATGAGCAGCCCGATTTCCTGTTGCACGAAGTGCCCTGGTGGAGCTTCATTGACTGGGTTCCTACCGGTGAAATTCCCACCTATGACGCACAGGGAGAATCCTGCGTCACCACATTGGAATATCTGGGAGCTCTGAACGATGCCGCTGAGCTTGAACGCGCCTTGGGCGATCCGGGGAATGGAACGCGCTACAAGGTTCGAGCCGACCGCATCCGCAACGGCCTTTATCAGAAATGCTGGTCGGAATCGCGCGGGCTCCTGGCTGACACGCCGGACCAGAAGAGCTTCAGCCAGCAAGCCAACATTCTGGGCGTTCTATACGACGTGATTCCCAAGGATCATCAGCCACAGGTGCTCAAGCAGATGATCGCAATCGAGCCAGGCACCACGCCCAACGGAGTCCTCAGCGCGTCCTACTACTTCCGCTTCTACCTGGCGCGAGCCCTCGACCATGCGGGCATAGGAGACGACTATCTCGACTCCATCGGCGCATGGCGCAAGCTGCTGCCGCTGCACTTCAGCACCTGGCCGGAGATCCCCGGCGACACGCGCTCCGACTCCCACGCATGGAGCGCCCACCCCGCATATGACTTTTTGACTCTGGTCGCCGGCATCAAGCCCGCCAGCCCCGGCTTCGCGACCGTCGCCGTCGCTCCCCATCTCGGCAGCCTGCCTTCGCTCACTGCAATCTATCCGCATCCGCAAGGCGAAATTAAAGTCGACTATCAGCGTCAGGGCTCAGGCTTGAACGCCACCATCACTCTGCCTGGCACACTCACGGGCAGCTTCGAATACAACGGGAAGACAACCTCGCTCAATCCAGGGGTGAACAGGATTTCAGCGCCATAACGAAACCACACAGGCTTTTTAGAATTCGTAGAAAAGGGCATGGGCTTCCCGGAGCTCGGGCCGGACCGGGTGTCCCCGTTTCAAAAGGCGCGACGGCCTGAGAAACAGTTTCCCGCACCTGATCAAACGTGTTACAACTCCAACATGGCAAAGGGAAAGACCAATACTCCTCCAGGGCATGTGAACCTGAGACTGCTTGCCGAGCACCTGAAGCTTTCCCAGACCACGGTCTCTCTGGTTCTGAACAACTCGCCCTCCGCCAAATCCATTCCGCGGGAGACGCGCGACCGCGTCACCGAAGCAGCCGAGCGATTGAATTATCGCCCCAACTACTTCGCCCGCTCGCTGCGCCAAAGCAAGTCCATGAGCGTAGGCGTACTGGCTCCCGACCTGAGCGAGGGCTACTTCACCCGCGTGATGAGCGGCGTGGTGCAGGAGTTGACCGCTGCCCACTACTTCTACTTCACCGCTTGCCACGACTGGAGGCGGGAACTGATTGAAATGTATCCGCGCCTGCTGGTCGAGCGCGCCGTCGACGGCTTTCTTCTGCTCAACACCCCAGTCGAAGCCATCGAATTTCCCGTCCCCGTCGTGGCCATCTCCGCGCACTGCCCCATTGAGAACGTGACCAACATCGTGCTCGATCACCACCTCGCCGTCGAGCAGGCGCTCAACCATCTCTACGCGCTCGGTCATCGCCGCATCGCCTTCATGCGCGGGCCCCGCGCCATTCCCGATTCCGAGTATCGCTGGGAAAGCATCCAGATGGTGGCGCGCGAGATCAACCTCAAGATCGATCCCGCTCTGGTCATCCGCATCGACTCCGCCGGCTGGTCCATGAAAGCCGGCTACCACCCCATGGCACCTGAAATCGGCTACAAGCCCACGCAGAGCCTGCTTGAGAAGACCCGCGACTTCACGGCCATTTTCTGTTTCAATGACATTGCCGCCATTGGCGCCATCCGCGCGCTGAAAGACGCCGGCCTCGCGGTACCCGGCAACGTCTCGGTGGTAGGCTTTGACGACATTCTGTCCGCCGCCTACTTCACGCCTTCGCTCACCACCGTCCGCCAGCCGTTGACCGAAATGGGCAAGCGCGGCGCCCAGATGCTGCTCGAGCGCATCGCCAACCGTGATTGCGAACACCCTTCGGAAATCGTCATGGCTCCCGAGTTGGTGGTCCGAGAATCCACCGGGCCAGCTTCCAGACTCAGCTAGATCTGAACATAAGTCTTTGAAGTTCGGGACAAATCTGTCATCGTGAACGCCATGATAGAGAAGTGGATCATTAATGCCATGTATACAGATTAAATAATGTCTGGAAGCGCTAAGAGGCGATAAAGCTTGAGAAAATCGCCTTGCGTTCATGCGCGCCGTTCGCCGCACGGCTGCCATGGGAATCCAGGATAGCAGGAATATGTAATTACTTCCGTCGTAGGCTTATTGCTAACATCTCGCTGTTATTGGGAGGTCCTCGATGTTTGTCTATCCCAAGAAGGCGCAGTCCCACAAGGAACCTGCAGAAATTGGTTCGCGCCCTTGGCATCAGGGTTCAGACTGCTATGTTTGCCGAAAGCAAGAGGGAATAGAACCTCCGCCCTCAGGGGGCTACATTGTCGAAGGGAAATACTTCCTCGTAGAGCACGCTCCCTTGAAGATGTCTCATGTGGGAACGGTAATCATTCAATCCAGACGACATCGACTCGATTTCGGCGAGATGACTTCGGCTGAAGGTACTGAGTTCGGTTCGATCATGAGAGAACTTGTCCCGGCGGTCAAAGCTGTCACTGGAGCCGACCGCATCTATTACCTCTCGGTGAACGAGCATGCGCCGCATTTCCACCTTTGGCTTGTGCCCAAGAAGAAAAACACAAAACTGGAACCGCTTCCTTTCCTGTCGCGTCGCCCTGTCCCAGCAACGAAGAGCGGGGCCGAAGCAATATCGCGCAAGATCCGAAAGAGGTTCGATCGATCCTGAGGATCATCCAATTGCAGACGCCCGCAACCTGTTCTCTCGATGCATTCGAAGTCAGCGCGTGACGAGCGCAGCTGTTTATAAGGGTTAGTTCACCAGAAACGAACGGAGCTCAAAATGTCCAATGTCGCAGAAGTTCTTGTCGAAACGCTCATCGCAAACGGTGTCGAACGGGTATGGGGTTTGCCGGGAGACTCACTGAATGGTGTAACGGACGCGATCCGGACACGACCCGATATTCAGTGGCTGCACGTCCGCAACGAAGAGGCAGCTGCGTTCGCGGCTGGCGCCGACGCTCACGTGAGCGGGAAGCTTGCGGTCTGTGCGGGTAGTTGTGGACCAGGCAATCTGCACCTCATCAATGGTCTGTTCGACTGTCAGCGTAACCGGGTGCCCGTGCTGGCAATAGCCGCGCAGATTCCGAGTGCAGAGCTCGGAACGACCTACTTCCAGGAAACCCATCCTGAGCAACTATTCAAGGATTGCAGCGACTATTGCGCTGTGATCTCGGAACCCGGGCAACTGGAGCGGGTACTTCCGATCGCGATGCGCACCGCGATTGCAAAGCGCGGTGTCGCAGTAATCGTTCTACCCGGCAACATTGCGACGGAGCACTGCACCTGGCAGGCGCGAGCGATAGGCCTGCTGGAGAACGACTCGGAGACGACACCCTCACGCCAGGCTCTGGAACGAGCGGCGGAGATATTGAACGGCACCAGCCGTGTCGCGCTTCTTGCGGGAGCCGGATGTGCCGGCTCTCATGCGGAACTCATCGCCTTCGCGAAGGCTCTTCAAGCACCAATCACGCATGCCTTACGCGGCAAAGAGTATGTCGAGTTCGACAATCCGTTTGACGTTGGCATGTCCGGCCTGCTCGGTTTCTCTTCTGGCTATGCGGCCATGAAGCATGCAGACGCGCTCGTCATCCTTGGTAGCGATTTTCCCTATCCGCAGTTCTTCCCAAAGGATGCGAGGGTCATCCAGATTGACTCGCGCGGAGAGCAGATCGGCAGGCGAACCCATGTCGATGTTGCCTTGATCGGGACCGTCGGAAGTACCATCCGCGCGCTGCTTCCGCTCCTCCAGGCGAAGTCAAACAACGAGTATCTCAAGGCTGTCCAGAAACATTACACCTCCGCCAGAAAAGGCCTGGACGATCTGGCGACAGCCGATACAGGTGACGGCCCCCTCCGTCCCGAATTTGTCGTGCGCACGCTCGACCAACTGGCTTCGCAGGACACCGTATTCACCTGCGATGTAGGCACACCGACCGTGTGGTCTGCGCGTTATCTCACCATGAATGGCCGGCGCCGCCTGATTGGTTCTTTCAACCACGGCTCGATGGCATGTGGGCTGCCACAAGCCTGTGGAGCGCAGGCAGTCAAGCGCTCTCGCCAGGTGATTTCCTTGTCAGGAGATGGCGGATTGGCAATGCTGTTGGGCGAGTTGTTGACCGCCAAACAGAACCAGTTGCCCATAAAAGTAGTCGTGTTCAATAACGGAGCGCTGGCATTTGTCGAACTGGAAATGAAGGCCGCGGGCTACGTCAACTTTGGTACAGATTTGGATGACCCGGACTTCTCGCAACTGGCGACGTCATGTGGCTTTCTTGGTTTGCGCGTCACGCGCGCAGCGGAACTTGAGGCTAAGACGAAGCAGTTTCTGGCCCACGACGGTCCGGCTCTCCTCGACGTCAAAGTGAAGCGCCAGGAGCTTTCCATGCCGCCAACCATCACGATCGAACAGGCCAGGGGCTTCGGCTTGTATTTGTTGCATGCCGTGCTTAGCGGCCGAGGAGATGAAGTCCTTGATCTGGCGGAGACGAATCTATTCAGCCGGCTACTTTCCTAACGCGCGTATGATCGCAAGCGGGAGGGGGGCATGTGACCAGAATCACATCCCCCAAGGCAATTACAACATCGAGTTCGCTTGCTGCTTGGCGGTGACATGCAGCAGCGCAGTGCACAAAACTCGGCCGTTCTAGCCTTTGAGGTCACCGTTTGGTGACCTCAAAGTGCCGGTTCTGCCGGTGATCGGCGATAAGGATACGACTGCCTTCGGCAAAGATATGGCCCCCGCGATACGCGCAACTCTGGGCAATTACCCGAAGCTCGGGAAGGAAGCTGCAAGCCGCATCCCTCATATGCGTCTGATTGAATTCTCCGATCTGGCAAATTTGCCGCAAGTTCAATCGCCCGAGGTCTTCCATAAAGTGCTGCTCGAGTGGCTGGCTCAGAACCTGACGAGTTCAGTCAGCAGCCCTTCCCTCGTGTGAAATCATGAGCGGCATTTACCTCCTTCGATCACTTGAGCCTTTCGGACACGGCTCTGGATTGACCGATTCAGATCGATTTGTGTCTTCGGCAAGTTGCCGGCTTCTCGGACAGATGAGTCAGAATCCTGATGCGGGCTTGCCCTCCAAGGATTGAATGATAAAGGACGTTCACCGGCCAACATCGCCAAGTCGCGGCAGATCTGCCCCAATGATCCGCGTCCGCTCCGAATTTGATCGCCTTTTGGAAGCAGATTTGGGATTGTTGATGTGAACGTCCTTTATCAAGCACAATGCTCAATGGAGGAAGGGATAAAATCCTCTTACCGGGCGGACGGCGCCGGCTTGCGCAGCAGGCCGCGCGCGATTGGTTTAGTCTGCATGCCATAGTCGCTCGCCCATGCACCTTGCTCCAGCCCGCTCTTTACATTGAAGAAATTCTGTAACGCGATGGCGACCTGAAACGAGAAGTCAGTCGAATAGGTGCGCGGATCCATCGATGTGGCGCAGCGGATATTGGCGAACCATTTCATCCACTCGTCGCTGCCGCCCTGAGCAGGTGGTTTGGGGCCCCCGTCCGGCACGGCACCGTCAGGAACCAGGCTTGTCACGGCGGGATATTGAGCGGTAATGTGGCAGGACATGCAGGAGGTCGTATTCAAATCGGCAGGCCCATTCAAGCGGCCGTTCCAACCCAGATGCTGGGGCGGAAGCTGAGGCGTGTTGAAGATGACAGACTGCTTCAGGTCAGGGTTCACTTCGGTCTTGACCGGTGGAAACGGATTGGTCTTGTTGATGCGATTTTCGGGGTCGTTGCCCCACGTAAGACCGGCCGGCACCAGATTCATAAACTTGTTGGCGTTGTTGAGCTGGCCGTTGTATACGAAGGTTCCGAATACCCAACCGGTGAGCCCGGGTCCATCGGCGCGGGCATCGCGCACCGCGATATCCATCTGCAGAAGGTTGACCTTTCTTACGACGCGTGTGACGGGGCCGGTACCCGCGGGAAAGAAGGTTGGGGTGATATAGGCGGTCCACGCCAGGGGATTTTCGAGGAACGAGATCTGGTCGGTGCCTTGCGGCGCGTCGGTGAAGAGCAGCTTCGCAAACACGGTGCCGATCGGAAAGCCTCCGCCGTAGCGGGCGTCGGTGACGCGGGGATCGGGGTTTTCAGGATCGCGCCACATGCGGCCCATGGTATATCCCGCATACTCGTTGATCAGGGTTATGGCGTACACCGAATAGTCGGCGCCCTTCTGTCCCGGACCGAGTTGGAGCGAGCTGAGCGGGGCTTCTTTAATGAGTCCGTGAAAGCCTTCGGTGCCACCATTGGGTGGGTAGGCGTTGGGGCCGGTTGTGGTGGGGTGCAGCCACGGAATGTGATACCAGTTGCGGACATGGTTCTTGAATGGGTCCCAGTCAGGCAGGTTGCCTTCAAAGGCGTAGTCGCGCACGGCTTCAAGGTACTCGAGCGGCTGGGTTCTGAAGTCGATCCTTTCCATGAATTCGGGAAGGTGCGAAGGCTGCACGGCGGGGAAGTCAGTCTTGAGCTTAAAGACCGGCTGGTCGGAATATTTCGCGGCATACTCGGCCGGCGAAACCATGAAACCAAAGTCGGGAAAGCCGGAGCCTTTCTGTTTGCGCTCCACGAGTTGCTGCGCCGAGGCAGAGAGCGGCTGCTGGGCCGGGGCAGTTGTAAGCGCGAGGATCGCCGTGAGCAATGCTGCCACAGCCCGCTTGATTTGATCGAAGACCTTCTTCATAGCCCAATCCTTTCAGATCTGCTTCGCGGCATTCAGTTAAGCTCGTTGACCGAGACTTCGCAGGCGCGGCGCACTTCCTGGACGGTGGCCGGGGCGTCGAAGCGGAAGAGTCCATTCAGATTTCGTTCAAGGCGAGAAGCGCGAATGGCAGCCTTGATGGCAAAGAACACGCTGTTGGCCAGAACCAGGGGCGGCTCACCGACTTCCTTGGCGGAAAAGATATCGTTGGGATCTTCCGGAATGTCCTTCACGCTGAGCGAGTCGCGAGGGAACAGGTGCGTATTGAGAGACAGCGGAATGCTGCTTACGGCGGGCACTTTGTAGCGCCAGGTGTTGGTTGTGTTGAGCCGCCCGATCTCAGGGCCATCGTCCTGGAATACAAGCTTCTCCGTCATCAGATAACCAACGCCCTGCACAAACGCGCCTTCCACCTGGCCAATGTCGATTGCCGGATTCATGCTCCAGCCCATGTCGTAGACAATGTCCGAACTCAGGATCGTGGTCTCGCCGGTAAGAATATCCACCTCGACGACAGACAGCGCGGCCGAGTAAGTGAAACCGACAAAAGAGTCGACACCACCGCCGAGGGGCGCGGTCTCGTTGCGGGGGATGCCGGGAATGTTCGGCTGCTGGTCCTGTGGCTTGAAGGTCATGGCTGGAACCTGAGCCTCGCCGCCGCGAATGTTGGAGGTGAAGGTGGCCACCAGGCTGATGCGTTTCGAATACGCCATGGAGATCAGCGATGACCAGAGCGGAGTCTTCTGGCCCGGCGGAACTGCTGCCCATCCGTTGGGGTAATTCCAGAAATCGACACCGTTCGCTTTGCACCATGCATCGCCGTTATCCTCCCGCAGCTGATAACCGAAGTCCAACAGGCGCATGCGCAATTGCTGGCAGGTCTGGCGCACGGCCTCGCAATTGTACGGCGTGCCAGTGGAAGCACCGCTGCTAGTGGGGTTTGGCGTGATACTGGTTCTGGGCCCTTCGACGAAGATCATTTCCATGGGGACGTTCAGGACGTACGAGGCCACTTGCTGCACCTGGGTGATCAGGCCCTGGCCCATTTCGACGCCGCCCTGATGAATGAATATACTGCCGTCGCCCTGACTGATGGAGATGACGGCGCACGCCTGCTCCAGCATGAGCAGGTTGTAGCCCGACCCGTATTTAACGGGAATCATGCCGAGGCCGCGTTTGCGCCACTTGTTGTTGCGATTGTATTCCTCAACCGCGGCGCGCTTGTCCTGATAACCCGCTACGTTCTTCAGGTAGTCCCAGACCTGGCGCATGTAGCAATACGTCAATGCCTGGCCGAAAGGCGTCACGTCGCCGCGCCGATACATATTCTTTTCGCGCACATCTTCGGGCAGCATCCCTGCGGCGAAAGCAGCGTCGTCTATGGCATTCTCGACAATGTTTTTCCCCTGCACATCGCCGAAGGAACGGAAGGCGGTCGAGGGAGCGGTATTGGTGCGGCAAACGTCGATCTGGCTCTCGAAGTTCTTAACCAGATATGCGTTGTCCGTGCGCAGCTGAATGCAGTTGGAGACGATAAACGAGCAATCGTAGAAGGCTCCGCCATCGCCCCAAAGTTTGGCCTGGAAGCCGCGAATGATTCCGGTCGGATCAATGGCGATCTGATACTGACCGTAATAGGCATGGCGCTTGCCGATCATGAGAGTGTCTTCGTCGCGCGGCATCACCAGTCGAACGGGGCGTTTCATCGCCTGCGCGGCGACTGCCGTCGGGCCGGTAACAAATCGCGTTTGTTCGGTCTTTCCTCCGAATCCTCCGCCGACGGAGTTAACCTCAACTTCGACCTGGTTGTAGTGAACCCCCAGCGCCATGGCGGATGTCTGGTGCATTTCCATCGGGCTCTGCGTGGAAGGATGGATCATAAAACGCCGCTGGTCGACCGGTTCTGCGACGCAGGCCTGGGTCTCCATGTAGAAGTGGGCCTGGCCGCCATTGCTCTGGGCATTCTCGACCACCTGGCAACTGACTCCGTCCACCACGAACTGCCGGGTCATTGGAGTGCGGTCGAGCGGCGGCTTGTCGCGCGTCCAGCCAAATTCGCTTCCGGGCCGGGTGATCTTCCAGACATGGGAGACGAAGCTGGCCGATTGCGGAGTATCCGGGAACACACTTCCCGCTTCGATTGCTTTTTCGAGGCTGAGAATCGGCTTGTCGAACGGGGCGGGCCAGTCGACCGGCGACCAGCCCAGGCAATTGTCCGTGATGTAGTCCGCGATACGAATGGCTTCCTGCTCGGTCTTGGCAACGGCGAGCGCGATCGACTGACCGACAAAGCAGACCATCTTCTCGGCGAAGAGCGGCTGATCGGATCCCATTCCCTGAAGGTTGATGCCGCCCGCGCGAATGTTTTCGCAGGTGATCAGATCCACAAAGCTGCTGGAGAATTGGCTCAAGTGGGCGCGTAAATCCGCAGCCGTGACAGGAGCGGCATTGCCCGGAATCACGAAATGGTAGTTGGCCAGCGCGCGGCGGCTTTGCACGAAGGCTGCGTTCACGGTCAACTGGGGGACGGGCAACTCATGGGTGTAATGAATCTGGCCGGAAGTCTGGTACATGGCCGTCACCTTGATATAGGGCTGGCCAACCGGTTGCTTCCAGTTTTGCGTCGAGAAGAACTGACGGCCATCGCTGTCAGGCCACTTGCCCCAGGTGATGACTCCGCTCGAAGCAAGCGCAGGAGGAACCTTCAGGCCTCGGGCGGCCATTGCATTCACCACCGCTTTGAAAAGGAAACTGGTGGCCAGCTGAACGCGGTATTCCATCGTGAAGCCTTCGTTGGGCAGGCCTTTCATGCGCGATTCCCACCGCTCAAGTTCGGCGCGGACTTCGCCTGCGAGCACGTCAACGGCGCCACCGAGGATGGCAAGGCCGAGGTCTTTGCCGGCGAGAAATGCTTCTGTCTTTGCGGCGTGCCATGGATAGGGAGCGATTCCGCCCAAGACCAGCGATGCTGCGGTGATGGCGTTGGCCGTGGAGAGTGTAAAAAGGCTGGTGATGTTGACAATGCTGTGGGCGTTCACTTCGCGCAGGGCGACCTTCTGAGCCAGTACCACCTCGCCGGCGGGGTTTCCTACGGGGAATTCGTAGTTGACGAGGACGATGTTGGTGTGGAACGACGGGTCTGCGGCCGCTGCTTCAACGAGAGAGGAAACGGGAACGGTGCGGGATAGGAAGCTTCCATCAGGGCCGAGTTCGAGGTAAGTGATCTGTGCATCCACCGAATCCAACGCGGTCAACAGATCGGATGGGAACGGTTCGCCTGTGCCTGCGGCGATGTGTGCCAGCACCATCATGGTGTTGCCGCCGAGCGAAGCCGCATTGCGCACGATGCGGCCGGCGGTGCGGCGGGCCATAAACATGACTGCGCCAAAGCGGGTGTTCTCGTTGGCGCTGCCCTGCGCTTCGGCACCCTCCAGAAGGCCGATGAAATCGTTATACGTTGTACCGGCTGTGATTTTGACGGCATCTTTGCCCAAAACCTCCGGCGCATTCAGCTCGGGGATCAGGCGGATATCCACGAACAGACTGGTTGATGGGAATTCGGCTTCGTAGACTCCGAAAGAGGTATTGCCGTGCACAAGGCGAAGCTTCCGATCCCGATTCTCGTGCATGGTTTTTGCGAGTTCGACAAGCGTGGTCGGTGTCTGCCATGACTGGCCATTGCCCTGTGACATCACTGGCAGGACAGGGCCGTGGGCAGCCGGCGGAAAGGGAATCACGATTCGCCCTGGCCGTTGCGCCGCGCTGGAAGGATCTTCAAGGCATTTCATCCTGTGGGCTTCGTCTTCCGCGGTCCAGTTGGATGCGAAGGTCTTCATTCCTGTCAGGATGGATCGGTAACCGGTGCAGCGGCAAAGATTGCCGTCGAATGCGTCTTCGATATCTTTCTTGGTGGCATGGGGATTGTTCGCGATAAACTCCGACATATTCATCACGAACCCTACGCTGCAGTAGCCGCATTGCGAGCCGTTGTTCAGCGCGAGCCGGTAAGCGACCGGATTCATGCCTTCATGACTCACCTCGGACGGGTGAGAGGCGGGGTCGATCTCCAAATGAAGCGCAGGCGCTCCGTGATACGCCGAGCGCGCCTTCGCAACGGATCCTAACACTGTCAGATTCTTGGTCTGGACGGCAGCGACAGCCTGGGCTACTGCGGGTGGAGGCGCTGCATTCGGCGGGGCAGCAGCGCGGGAGAAAACCAGCGAGTGGTGCAGTTCCGGGTTCGGCCTCCGCACCGAGCCTGTTCCTTCAATCGTAGTGACCACCATTCCGCCCAGCGCGCAAACGGGCCTGAGGCACGAATTGATGGCGCGGTGCACGGGGCCATCCCCGTCCCAGTGAGAAAGGATTACGGTGCATGCGCCGCAGCCTCCCTGTCCACAGGACTTCTTAGGTCCAGCGAGGCCGACGCCCGGTGAGCGGAGGTAGTCGATGAGCAGCAGATCCGGCGCGGGGTCAACGACAGTAACAGATTCCCCGTTCAGAAAAAACGAGACCTCCCTGGGCATGAGACCTTCTCCTTTACTCAGCTGAAAGAACCCGCTTATAATAGCGCAATTCATGACAATTGGCTGTGAATATTTCCGTATACGAAAGTGAAAGGCGTAATAAATGAAGTTTTACGAAAAAACTGGTAGTTACCTGCTGGTTGCCCTGACACTGTGCGGCGTCGGCGTTGCCCAACAGCA
>DATDLS010000381.1:0-8095 GCA_036519195.1 Occallatibacter sp.
GGGAGCGGCGGTTGCTTCATATGTCGTTCAAAGACATCGAGGGCGTGGAGACCTCCAGCTCAGGTGAAGGCCAGGATCGGTTTCTGGCGGTGTTTCCGGCGGGCAAGACGCATTTGCCGGTCGCGGCACCGACGCGGGCGCGCGGATTTGAGCGTCGGCGGTAGCTCGGTTCGGATCCCTTCGCGGCCCTAATAGTGACGGCAAATGCCGTCTCACAAATCCTCGTGCGGCCAAGCGGGGGCGGCCGGAGGGAAGCATTCGAACCCTGGATGATGTTTTGTCCAACCCCCTGGCAAGCGAACGATTCAATATGCTGCTGATTTCTGTGTTCGCACCGAGAGCGCTCAGCCTTGCCGCGATCGGCGTTTACGGCGTGATGGCGTATTCAGTTTCACGACGGACCCAGGAGATTGGGGTGAGAATGGCACTGGGAGCGGACCGAAGAAGTGTTCAGAATATGGTGCTTCGCGAAGGTCTCGCGCGGGGTTTGGCCGGTGTGGCCTGCGGGATGTGCGCGGCTTTCTTCCTGGTGCGACTCCTGGCAAGCCAGCTCTATGGCGTGTCGATGCGGGACCCCGCCATCTTCATTGCCGTAGCGGCGTTGCTCGTGCTTCTAACGGCCGCCTCAGCCTGGACTCCCGCGCGCAGGGCCGCCCGCCTGGACCCGGTTCAGGCCTTGCGAAATGGAATAGGCTGCCCACTGCAGTGAACTTCCGCCAATCGTTCTCCGCGGTTACTTGCCGGGCTTTGCCGAGGGTCGTTTAAGATTGGGGCGCGGGCGCTGTGGCTTGGCGTCGAATTGGCCGAGAAGATCCCGTTTTTCCCCTGCGGGGCTTGTCGCACTCAGAATCACAAGTCTTTGCCGTCGATTGAGAGCTGCTGGCAGCGGGTGTGCCACAATACCGAACTATGAGAAGACTTTTTCTTACGCTGCTGTTGATCGTGAGCGCTGGGTTGTGTGCGGGCGAGAAGCGGCTGGTGTTGATTGACCAGGATGGGTCGGGGCCCGGTGGATCAAACCAGATGGCAATGCTCGCGCTCCTCCAGGCTCCGCACGTGGAGGTGCTGGGCATCACCATGGTGACCGGGAACGAGTGGCGCGATGAAGAGACCGCGCACACGCTGCGCATGCTGGAGCTGACCGGACACGAGAATATTCCAGTGGCCAGGGGTGCGGTGTTTCCACTGCTGCGCACCGAGAAGGAAACAAGGTTGGAGGAGGCGCTCGACGGTAAGGTGGCGTGGCTGGGCGCCTGGGGCGAAGGTCAGACGACGCTGGCCGAGACAGCCAACGGCGTGACGCCGATGGTTACCGGGCAGTTCAAGGAACACTCCCCATACGCGATTCCGACAATGGCGGAGGGAATGCCGAAGACGCAGGCGATTGAGGAGGACGCAGCGCATTTTTTGATTCGTCAGGTGAGGGCCCATCCTCATGCGGTGACCATTTATGCCGCGGGGCCAATGACGAACATCGCGCTGGCCGTGAGCATCGATCCGGAATTTGCGGCACTGACGAAGGGGATTGTGATGATGGGCGGGAGCCTGAATCCGGAGACCGAGGATCCGGAGTTTGCGACCAGCCCGCGGCACGAGTTCAACTTCTGGTTTGATCCGGAGGCAGCTCGGATTGTGCTGCGCGCGGATTGGCCGCGGGTGGATGTGACGACGGTGGATGTGTCGATCAAGGCGCCGTTCACGCAGGCGATGCTCGATGAAATTGCGAAGGCACAGACCTCGGCGGCGAAGTATATTGCGGCGTGGAGCCAGGACCGGTATTACCTGTGGGATGAGCTCGCGGCCTGCGCGTGGCTGGATCCGACGCTGATTAGGAAAGAAAAGCTGGTCTATATGGATGTGGACGTGAGCCACGGGCCAAGCTACGGAGACACGCTGACGTGGACCGAGAAGTTCAAGCCTGCGACCGATGTGCGGCTGGTGCATGCACAGGTGGATGTGGACCTGACGCGATTCCAGAATATGTTTGTGCGGCTAATGACCGGAGCGCAGTAGGGCGACGGGCCGACGCTACTCGCCGTGGGCCTTTTTAGCGCCGGCGGGTTTGGACGCGGACGGGGCGTTGGCGATGGCTTGATCGATGTCTGTGAAGAGCTGGACGGCAGGGTTCATGACCTGGGTGTATGCGGGTCCTTTGCCGCCCGCGGTAACGATGAAGATGGTGGGCGTGCTTTTGATGCCGGTGCGGGTGGCGAGGGCAACGTCGGCATTGACATCAGCAGCGAGTTTGCCCTGGGGGTCGATGGCAAAAGGCAAAGCGAGCCCGTTCCTCTGGGCGAATTTCTGCGTAAACTGGGCGAGCAAGTCGCCGTTGTAAATAGAGCGCTGCTCGGCGAAGACCTCGTTGCGATACTCATCTCCAACGGACTTGCTCTTCTGGTCGAACCAGCGAGCGTTGATGGCGGCGGCGCGGCTCCAGTTGTGATAGGGGATGAGGAAGTCGTGGCGCACCCAGGGAATTTTGTAGTGGTCTGCGGCTGCCTTAAGAGTGGGGTTGGCGGCGGCACAGGCGGGGCACTCAAGGTCGTCGAACTCGACGATGGCGACCGTGGCGCCCGCCGGAGGATGGAGCGCCGCAGTATCGAGGACCTGGATTGGCGTCTGCTGGGCGCGGGCCGCGAGCGAGCCAATGGCCAGCGCGGCGGCGAGGAGGAGGCGGTGGCGGGGAAAGCGTTGCATATAGTTTTGACGACCCATTGTGGAAGATTGTAACGGCAGATCGCGGACAAGTGCGCATTTTAGCTCGCCGCGCGGCTCAGCTCAGTCTGAAATCAGCCGTCCCTCAGGGGCTGAAGCCCCGCATGGAGGGAAGAACATCTCTGCGGGCTCAAGCCCGTACCCTTCAAACCGAACTTTGTTGGCCTTGCTCAGCTCAACTTCAGAGTCCGACTCGGGATCAATGAGCCCGGGTGTCGGCGATGGCTTCGTCGATGAGCTGGTAGAGCTTCGTACGGTCGACGACTTCGACAAAGGGCGCGCCTTTGCTATTGGCGGTGACGACCCAGATGGTGGGCGTGTGCTCGATGCCGATGCGCTGGCCGAGGGCGTAGTCGGCTTTGACTTCAGCGGCCAGCTTGCCTTGGGGGTCGATGGCGAAAGGGAGGGCGAGGCCCTTATCTTTGGCGTACTTGTCGGTGAAATCGCGGAGCACCTCGAGGCTGGTGATGGAGGTCTGGTTGGCGAAGACGGCGTCGCGGTAGTCGTCGCCGAGGGCCGTGCTTTTGAGGTCGAACCAGCGGGCGTTGACGGCGGCGTTGAAGCTCCAGGCGTGGAAGGGCAGGGGGAAGTCGTGTCGCACCCAAGGAATTTTGTACTTGGCCGCCGCCTCTTTGAGCAGGGGGTTGGCGCGGGCGCAGTCGGGGCACTCGAGGTCTTCAAACTCAACGATGGCAACGTGGGCGCCCGCCGGAGGACGCAAGGCAGAAGGGTCGTGGACCGCGGTTCCCTGGGGTGGGGGCGCGAACTGGGCGCGGGCGGCGACGCAGGCGAAAAATGCGGAGGCCAGCAGAAGGCCGGTGGCGATGGGGTGAACGGGGACGGCTGGGCGTGCGAAGCGAGACATGATGGTTGAACGGCTCCCTAACGGTCATTGTACTGGGAGCTATGCGTGGAGGGTGGAGAACACTCGGTGTTGTGAGCCCGGTCGCGGTTGAGGTTTTGGGTTCCCCTCCCCTCGCGACCGGAAAGAAGTCGCCAGGGGAGGGGCATGGAGGGCGCCGCTGGTCGCAGCGCGCCAGAGGGTCTGCCTTCAGCGGCCGACGACCAGGATGACGAAGCTGTCGGGCACAATTGCGGGGCGGGGTCTCGGATTGTCGGGGGTGGGGTCGGGACGGGGGCCGAACTCGGCGGTCACAAGATAAACGCGGTCAGTGGTGGAGTCATAGGCCATGGTGCGGGCGCCGCGCTGGGTGGGCAGGGTTTCGATGGTGGGATAGTCGCTCCTGGAGGTGTCGATGACGGAGAGAACTCCCTGACCACAGGAGGCGAAGGCGAGCTTGCGCGAGACGCTCAGGCCGGCGGCGTCGGGGCCGTCGCCGATCGAGGGTGTGGAGAGAACCTTGCCCGTCTTGGAGTCGACGACGGCCATGTGCTTATCGCAGACGGGAAACAGGCGCGCGCCTTCAACGTCAAAGGCCAGACCGCTGGGGCCCTCGCAGCCGGTGAGGGGCCAGGTCGCGGTGAGGGTTTTGGTGCGGGCGTCGAGGCGAACGATTTCGCTCTGGTCTTCGATGTTGTCAAAGACCAGGCCTTTGCCGTCGACGGCGGGGAATTCGGGTTTGCCGGGGAGGGGGATGTTGGCCAGCACCTTGCGCGTTAGGGTGTCAATGACGGCGGCGTCTTTGCTGCGTCCGTCAAAGGCCCAGACGGTTTGGGTTGCCGGCTCGAAGACGATGCCGTCGGGGTTCTGGCCGCCGGTAGGAATGGTGGCAACAATGGCCAGGGTCGTCCGGTCGAAGACCACGACGGAGTTCCCGCCGCCATCCGAGATGTAACCGAATTTGCCGGCGGTATCGAGGGCGATTCCGTGGGTGCCATGGAGGCCGGAGATGGCGCCTGCCTGCTTCCCAGTATTGGTGTCGATGACCAGCACTTGCGGCCCGCGGGTGACGTAAAGTCGATGCGCGGGCGGGTCGGCCAGGAGATAGTCCCAGCCACCGTCGCCGCCGATCTTCCATTTGTTGAGGATCTTGTAGGGCTGCTGAGCGGAGAGATGGGCGCCGGTGGCGCACAAGGCGACGGCAGCGAGCAGGGAGAGGGCAAACAGACGGGAGGTGCGAGGAAGGTACATGGAGTCTCCGGATGCGGTTGATCTATTGGCCAGTCCAGTGTGCCACAGAGGGATTAAGGGTAGCTGAAGATGGAGGCTGGAGATTGAGGCGAGGGATTATTCGGCGAGGGGCAGGCGGATGGTGACGTTGGTGCCTTGATTCGGGAGGGCGGGATCGGACTGGCTGGCGAGGGTGATCGAGCCGTGGGCTCCTTGCACGATGGCTTGGGCGATGGCCAGACCGAGTCCGGTCCCGCCCGTGTTGCGGGTGCGGGAGGGATCGCCGCGATAGAAGCGATCGAAGACGTGGGGCAGAGCTTCGGGCCTGATGCCGTCGCCGTGATCTTGAAGGACGATGACGGCGGTTTGGGCCTCGGTGCTGAATTGGAGTTCGACGGTGGACCCGGGTGGGCCGTGCTGCAAGGCGTTAAGGAGCAGGTTGGAGAGCAGTATGGAGCAGTCTTCGGGGGCGAGCGGAACTTTGAGGTCTGAAGTCCTTGTCTCGGCAGCCGAATCCCTGCCTTCGTCAGCCTGGAGCGCGGTGCGGCTGTAGCCGCGCCCTTCCAATAGGTGGCGGACGGAGACCTGGACGTTGTGGAGGGCAGCGAAGGTTTCAAACTGGGCGACGGTTTGCCGGATGCACGCGGCAAGATCAGAGGTGGGCTGAGCAGATCTGGTTGGGGCGGAGCTTTCAGCGCGGGCCAGAGCGAGCATGTCGGCGACGAGGGCTTCGAGACGCTGGGAATCGGCGACACAACGCTCAAGACCAGCTTGGTATTCGGCCGGGGAGCGGGTCTTCATGTTGAGCAGCTGGAGAGATGACTTGATGACCGCGACGGCAGTCTTCAGTTCGTGGGCGGCATCGCTGACGAAGGTTCGCTGTTTGAGGAAGGAGCGCTCGAGGCGCTGGAGAGCGCTTTCCAGTGCATGGGTGAGGGGGGCAAGTTCGGGCGTCGAGTGGGCCGAGGCAGGCGGCGCAAAATGCCAGGAGTCTACGGAAACCTGGGACGCAAGAGCGGCAAGCTGGCGCAGCGGGAGCAGGCCGCGATGGAGAAGCCAGGCGATGAGCGGGCCGGTAACCAGCAGAAGCATCAAGCTGCCGAATGCGTAAAACTCTACTGCGCCGCGGATCGAGTGCCAGACTCGCCGGGTGGGCGAGCCGTAGACGATCAGGACCTGGCGTACCTTTCCGCCGCCGTGTTCGCCCGGGTCGACGGTGCGCGCGCCTTGAAAGCGCAGGACGCGGTACCGGTGGCCGTTGATGCGGACATCGTCGATGTCGCCCCCGGGGTGGGTAGGAGGGCTGGAGTCGGATGGAGGCAGGGCAGCGGTGCCGGGCCAGTTGGCGGAGCGGCCGAGCAGCTGGCCTTCAGCGTCGCGGACTTCGTAGACGTCTTCAGGAGGGATATCGAGGTCTGCCTGGATGAGCATGACGTGGTCGCCGGGATCCTCGGCGTCCTCGACGGCGCCGAGGATGGAGTCGGCGTAGCCATGGAGCATGACGTCAAAGGCGTGGAAGTGGATGTGGCGCTCGTAGCCGAAGGACAAGGCGGTGACCAGGATGGCCGAGAGCAGTTCGACGGCCAGGACGGCGACGATGAGGCGGAAGGCGATCGAGCGCGGCTGGAATCGGAATTTCATTGGCCGGATTCAGGAGCGGGGTGGAAGGACGGATCGAGTTCGGCAGCAAGAGTGGGCGCAAGACGATAACCACGGCCGCGCATGGTTTCAATGATCGGGTCGGCTTCAGGAAGCGCGGCGTCAAGCTTTTTGCGCAGGTTCGAGACGTGGACTTCGATGACGTTGGAGTGGTGCTCCCAGTTGTAGTCGTAGAGGTGCTCGAGGAGTTCGCGCTTGCTGACGATGACCCGGGGGCGATAGATCAGGTACTCGAGGACGCGGTACTCGGTGGGGGAGAGATCGACCAAGAGGCCGGCGCGGCGGACGGTTTGCTCCAGGGTGTTAACGGAAAGGCCGAGCACGTTAAGGGTGGGATGAGCGGCGCCTTTGCCGCGGCGGATGAGGGCTTTGGCGCGGGCGATCAGTTCGCCAAGGTCGAAGGGCTTGGCGAGGTAGTCGTCAGCGCCGGCGTTGAGCAGCTCGATGATGGAGCCGGCACCTTCTTTGGCGGTAAGGATGAGGACGGGCGTGGCATCCCGGCGGGCACGGAGGCGCTTGAGCAGCCCGAGGCCGTCCAGTTTGGGGAGCATCAGGTCGAGGATGATGAGGTCGTAACAGGGGGTGCGGGCGAAGTCGTCGCCGGACTGGCCGTCCTCTGCCCAGTCGACTGCGAAGCCAGGACCGTCGCGCAGAGCCGCGGCCAGGTTGTCAGCCAGGCGGACTTCGTCTTCAACGATCAGGACGCGCATGAGAGCCTGCTCCTCCGCATTCCAGTATGACGCAGGGAAGATTAAGAGGGGCTGAAGCGGGCGTTCGCGAGGTAATCGCGACCGTAGAGCGCAGTTCAAAGCCGGTTGATCGTCTTCACCGGATGCCGTTTGCCGGCAACGGGCTGACCTCGGAAGTGGCTTCGACGTGGTGATCGATGGCCAGGGGATTCTGTGGCGGCAATCGCCGGGATGATCGTTGCGCCGCTTGCCCTGGTTGCGGCAAGCCGATCCGCGTGGCTTGTGACGATGCGGAACCGAGCCCAGCAGGACTGGAAAGAAGAGTTTCGACAAGGCGCCTGGGCAGGCGAAAGAAAAGGCGCGTAGAGCTCGGGCGGGTTCGAAGTTCACAGTGCAAGGAAATCTGCGGCGCAATCAGAAGGGGGCCAGGATGGGAGCCTCAATGGATTACCCTCATAGCTGTCGGTTTGTGTGGCCTGAGGGCGTGGTAATTTGCGCGTGATTCTTTCCAACATCGGAACGTTCGGGGATGTCAATCCGCTGATCGCGATTGCGCGGGAGTTGAAGCGCCGGGGCCACGTACCGGTTCTCGCGGTTCCGGCGGTCTTTGAAGGGAAGATTCGCCCCCTCGATATCGAATTTCATGCCGTGCGGCCGGATATCGATCCGAGCAATACGGCCCTGGTGGAGATGATTTACGACGTGCGCAAAGGCACAGAGCGAGGTCTGCGCGAGTTTCTCTTCCCTGTTCTGCGCGCGACCTATGAGGATCTGCTGGAGGCAGCCACGAAGCCGGAGCGCGCCGATCTGTTGCTGCTTGGCGAGCTGAACTATGCGGGGCCGCTGGTCGCCGACGTGACCGGCATCAAATGGGCCAGCTATGTACTGGCGCCGATGAGCTTTTTTTCCGGGTTCGATCCGCCGGTGCTGCCGATGTATCCGCAGCTGGCGCGGGCCGACA
>DATDLS010000382.1:0-43434 GCA_036519195.1 Occallatibacter sp.
ATCGATGTTCGGTTGGTGCTCTTGAGCCATAGTTTTTCTCCTGTCACGGATTTGTACGACTCCCAACGTAGGTTGTGAGGGTATATCGAAGGCGGTTGCGTGTCAACAAGAATATAAGCGCGCAATCGGATTCTAATCAGCCGGACTCTCGAGGGCCTGTACATGCGGGCCCGTCGGGCAACAATTCTTTAGAGAAACGAGTGAGCGCAGCAGACTGGAGGCCGCCGCATCCCCTCCCAAGCCCAGGACACAGCCCACGAGAGCCAACATCATCCTGGAGCGGAGAACCAGTCGCCCTATGCCCGAGCGCTGCGATGCCAGCGGATTGTCTCTACTCAGTACGGAGTGCCTGTATGGGTTGAAGTTTGGTGGTCCGCCAAGCAGGAATAAAAGTTGCAATCAGAGTTCCTGCCGCCATAGCTGTAATAGCCACAATCGCAGTCACCACATCAAAGACCCCGACACCAAAAAGCATGCTCGAAAGGAGGTGATTCAACACAATTGAAACGCATAAACCTCCTATTGCGCCAAACAAGGCCAAATGAGCACCATGCAGTACCATGAGTCGGGCAACGCTCCCTCTTGTCGCCCCCAGAGCCATGCGGATGCCGACCTCGCGAGCACGACGGACAGCGATAAACGATACGAGACCATAGATACCGATAACGGAGAGAGTGAGCGCGGCTCCTCCAAAGAAAGCAAGCACCAGAAACAGAAAGCGCCGCACCGCGATCGTGTCGCCGATTAGTTCCCGCACAGATTGAACAAAGAACACATCCTGGTTGGCATCAACGCTCCCTACCGCGATTTTGATCAATCGCGCTGCCTCACGCGCCGACACGGAAGCCTTTATCACCACAAAATTCACATTTCCAGCGGATTGATCGAGCGGAATGAAGATCCCTGGCCGCGCCGCCACATCGATCGACTTATTGCGCATCGGGGCCAGAACCCCGACTACCTGACGCCAGACAGGCTTCGCTGGGTCGTCGGTATTGATCATCTTCCCGAGCGCGTCCTCGTTCGGCCATAAAGCCCTCGCCAGCGTCTCATCAATCACCGCGACCTTGGGTGTATTGCTGGTATCCGTCTCGGCAATCAATCGTCCGCCGATCAGCCGCACACCCATGGCTTCAAGATAGTCGGAGGAAACTGCGTTGAAGTCCGCCTCGACCCCGGCATGACTGCCATTGCGCGCCACGCTTACAGACTGCGCGTTCACGCCGCCGTATTGCCCAACATACGGGAACCCCGTCGAGACGCTGGCAACCTTGATTCCCGGGGTACTCCTCAGCCTATGCAGCACTTTCCTGAAGAACACTTGTCGCTGGTCAAACTGACGATATTGAGGGGCCGTCAGCACCGTCACCGCGTAGAACGCATTGTCCCCGCGATAACCAGTGTCGGTCGACCGAAGATTGGCCAGAGTGTCGAGCATCAGTCCAGCCATGCTCAGCAAAACCACTGCAAGCGTCACCTGTCCCACAATGAGCGAACTTCGTAACCTCGTCCTTGGCCTTCCCAAGCTGCTGCGCGATGCCTCTGACAGAACCTCTCTCGGCGAGCGCCCCAGGACTTGCAGGGCATTCAATCCGCCGATGAGCACACCGCAGCCAATCGCCAGCAAGGCCGCAAACAGCACCGCTTTGAAATCGACACTGGTGTCCGCCAGGCGGGGCACATCGATAGGGGCCAATCGCAACAACAATTTCACACTTGCCGCCGCAGCTGGTATGCCCAGCAGGCATCCACAACAGCACAACAGAATCCCTTCGAGCATCGGAATTCGAGCGACCTGCCAGACACTGCCGCCCAGCGCCATTCGAATCGCCAATTCTCCGTAGCGCAAGGCGCTGCGAGCAAGCAGAAGCGCGGCTACATTTGCGCAAGCCAGCAGCAGAATCAAACCCGTAGCAGCCAACAGGGCAAGCAAAGGCAGATTCACCCGGCTCACCGTCAGTTGGCGCAGGGAGAATATCCGAGCGCTCAGGTCGCGATTCGTCTCTGGATATTGCGGCTCTAATAAGCGGCAGGCGATTCCCAACTCCGCTTGCGCCTCGCCCAGCGTAACGCCCGGCTTGAGCCGCGCAATCACACCGCCATCTTGCGCGCCGTGCTTTAGAGTGGCGAGGTCGAGGGCCAGCGGCGTCCAAAACTGCATTTGGTCGGTCGGCAATAACGCAGTGGTCCCAAGCTTGAGCGGAAAATTGAAGCCTCTGGGCATCACCGCAACAACCTCATAGCCTTCCTCGTCGAGATGAATCGTTTTCCCGATAATTCCCGTATCCGCGCCGAAGCGCCGCCGCCACAAATCATCGCTAAGGATGACCACGTGCGTATTTCCCGGCAGATCGTGATCTGCTGAAAACCAATTCCCCAACTGCGGATGCACTCCGAGCATCGGCAGCAGACTCGCTGTCACTCGCAAGCCGTAGACAGATTCCGCCTCGCCCTTCCCCGTCAGATTGTGCAGATCGTAGTGGTACATTGCCACATCCTGAAAGGCCGGAACGGTGGCCTTCCAGTCGATCGCATCCAGCAGCGGCGCGCTCCAGTCGGTCTGGTTGCCCGTTTTAGGCCACCAGCTCACAATCTGCACCAGCCGCCCGGGATCGTGAAACGGCAAAGGACTCAACAGCACGGTCCGCACAATGCTGAAAATCGCAACGCTGACGCCGAAACCTAGGGCCAGCATACAAATCACGATGCAGGAAAATCCGGGCGAACGTTCAATCTGCCGAAGTGCATAACAAATGTCGATCCAGAATGATTCAAGTGTGGGCCACTGCCAGACTTCACGACTGCGTTGCTCAATCAGAGTCACATTGCCAAACTCGCAACGGGCCCTGCGTTCTGCTTTCTCTCGCGTCATGCCGCGATCGATCATGTCCTCGATTTTTTCGTCGAGGTGCTCGCGGATTGATTCTGAAAGTTCATCGTAGCGACGGCGGCGCGAGAACAGCTGTCGGAACCAGCCCATAAAGCCTCCTATTGTCCTGCCAATGCAAGTACGCGGGTGAGTCCGGCGAACATCTTCTCGACACTCGCAAGCTCCTGCTCGAGATGTTCGCTGCCCGCTTCGGTCACTTTGACGATTCGTACCGGACGGTTTCTGGCTGACAGCCCCATTTCGGTTTCGAGCCAAGCGGCTTTCAACATGCGCTGCCAGGCGGGATACAGAGAGCCTCCCTCAATCTCGAGGAAGTCTTCGGAAATATCCTTGAACTGTTGAGCGAGTGCAAAGCCGTGCATCGGCTTCCAACTCAGGCTCTTGAGGACCATCTGCTCCAGCGCGCCGGGGAAGAGATCGCGGTATCCGGGTTTCCTCCTCATATTGCTCCAATATAGTAGGTCTCACATACTAAATTGAAATTAGTAGATAATCCCGACGGATGCAAGCGCGAAATTGTGTCCGCTCTGGAGTCCTTAAATGGGCAGGCTCCCGTGCGCGGGAAGATCGCGGCCAGGGCTGCCCTGCTGAGATAGGCCCAACTCAGCGCGATGCTGAAGGAGTTGCGGAACTCCATCGAGCAATCGAGATCGTATCCCTCCCGCTTTCCCGTCAATGACGGCAAAAAGGAGATCCTGCTTCCAGTCGAGAAAGTAGATTGGATTGAAGCATCGGCATATTACTGCGGTCTCCATACCGACGGTCGAACGTACATGCTCCGCGAGACCATCACTGACTTGAGCAACAAGCCCGACCCGAGGCAGTTCGCACTTATCGATCTGCCATTGTCAATCTCGACCGATTACGTGAATTCTACCGGGAAGGCGACGGCGACGGGTCCATCGTACTAATGGGTAGCAAGAAGCTGCGCATGAGCAAAGTAGGACGCCAAAAATTGGCCGAGCTTGGAAAGGCGCAGTCCCGTTCACAAGGCTATTTTCGAGAGCGGAGCGCCGTCCACCGGATGGATCGACCGTGAATTTCAGGACGGGAAGCGCTTATTCATCCCGGCGAAGATCAATACCCCGTTTGGGCCTGTTTCCAATCTGATTTCGGCGAATTCCTGCAACTGGACCGTGCATAAACAAGGGCTATCATGCATAATCAAGAAACACAAGGCGTGGATATCTAGCCTCGCCCTGAGTTCGGAAAGGGCCCTACGAATCATGCATCCTGGCAGATCTTTTGTTCTGTTTGGCGCGGCCCCGGTGGTCGCGATCCTCTCCGGTTCCTTCTTGCTTCATGCGTATCAGGCTGCTGCACCTAAGCCGAATTACGACCCGCCGGAGAATCTTGTGCGGACTGACTTCCCCTCATGGCCATATCCTCGCGGCATTGCCGACACGCGAAAGGATGACGGAACGTTGTTTCACCTTCCTGGAAGTACCCGGCAGTTTACGCTTACGCAAATCAACGGGAAAAACCCAACCATTGACTGGTTTCCGGACCGGCATCCGGTGCCTCCACCACCTGTAATCGATGGCAGGGCTGGTGCATACAGCGCGTGCGGTCAATGCCACCTGATCGATGGCAGCGGCAAGCCGGATACGGCTGATCTTCGCGGTCTTGCTGTCGACTACTTCGTGCAGCAGATTGTGGATATGAAGGATGACAAGCGCCACGCCTCCATTCTGCATGCTCCACTGGCGGAGATGGTCGCCATTTCCAAGGGTATGACTCTGGACGAGGCACGTCAGACCGCAGAGTATTTTCACTCTATCAAGCCGGTGAAGAGACTGCGAATCGTGGAGACAGATACCGTGCCCGTTACCCATCCTGGGCCGCATGCGGTGCAACAGGTCGATCCGAGCGGGGCCACAGAGCCGATTGGAACCCGCATTATTGAAGTTCCCGAAGACTTTGAACGAACTGAGTTACGCGATCCCAGTTCCGGGTTTGTCGCATACGTGCCAAAGGGCAGCATTAAAAGGGGCGAGGCCCTGGCGAAAACTGGTGGTGGTGGAAAGACATTGCCATGCGCCCCGTGCCATGGCGAAGGCCTGAAGGGTATGGCAGATGTGTTCCCGGACATCGCTGGGCACTCACCCACCGCGACTGCCCGCCAGCTCTACGATTTCAAGAGCGGGACGCGTGATGGGAAGAACGCGATTACGATGAAGCCGGTCGTGATGAAGCTTACCGATGAGGACATTGTGGATCTGTCCGCGTACGTCGCCTCATTGCAGCCATAGACAATACGGACGCGCGACGCTTTAGGAACGGCGCTCCGCGTCCGTGCCGATCTCCTGGAATATGTGCGGTACTCAAGCTCGTCGCGATCATCGAGCGCCCCGCGTTCTGGATTTAAGCAACGATAAATCGTTTGTGCTGCTTGATCGCCAGCACATTGGAATTCTTAAATCTTCATTCGTAAACAAAATACGCTCAACAAGTCGGGCTGTCGCATCGGGCAGCTTTTAACAGGTGAACGATGTTCTCAATCGTCTTGCCAGCTCTGTGATAAGCGGCCAGGAGTTTATTGTTTGCGTTGCTGGTCGGTTCTGGTATTCGTTGGTGCGCTGGCTGAGAACTTCCTTGCTCACGATCGGAATGCCCATCACCGCTCGAACGAAATGAACGACTTGTTCGGGCCGGGATAACCCGCTCAGATCACCGTTGATCACCATCCGGTCAAAACAGTGATAAGGCTTGCTGCTCCCCGGCGAAGTACGCTCTTGATGGCGCTCCGTTGCCCACGGCTGTGTCTGGGCAACGCTGTGAGGCTTGTTGACGGGCGCAATACTGTCAGGATGAGGGGCGGCGGGGCTTCGGTCTTCAAACGATTGCGGCGGCAGGGTGCCAGGACATGCGCCACTTACGCGGCAGAAAAGCATCTTGGGCGGCAAGCACGGCGTTGGCTGTCGTCGTGTTTACCCCAAGTTCGCGCCGTTCCTGGTGGGACTCGAAACAGATGATACGAGCGTTGACATGGCATCGCTCCCGTGGAGAAGCCTCGCACACCGGGCAAACGAATTTTAGCGACGGGTCATGTTGGGCCATTTCAAGGTTTCCTACCACCCATCATTTACCAATGTGGTCGCGGTTGAATATCCCACTTTTGTCTCATTTTTGGCTTGCCCCCTTTTCGCCGATACTTTTTCACGGCTCCGCCTCCGCTTGAATAATCTCCCACCATTGCACGACCCCTATGGCGAATCTCTGCATCAGAAGTGCCAGGAAAAAACAATGTCTTCAGATCCGCTTGCACCGAACCCTGAAACGATCTTGACAATCCCGGTATAGAAGAGCCGGACCACGAGGAACCCGTAGAAGGCCCAGACAGCGGGGAACTGCCGGAAGACAAACCGGATGATGAGGACAAAGAGGAAGAATCCGACAACGAACCATTGAGAGCGTAGTGCGCAAAAGGAAGTGAAGGTGAAGGAGCAGTTGTATTCTGCGCTTAAGAGAATTACCCGAACTGAGACCAGGTTGAGGGTCGCATCCTTTCCCACTGGCAAAGCAGGCGTCAAAGCTGCTCAAGATTGACCATCATTTCCGCGCCCATCACGGTAAAACATTTGCGGAATCAGGAATTTCAACCAATCACTCTTGTCTTTGGCCAAGTCATCCCGCATGGCGAAGATAGGCACCGTTTGCGATATGCGACAGGCAGCGCCTTCCAGGATCGGTAATGTCCTTCGCATGGCCGATGACACGAAAATACTCGGCGTCGAACTGGACGGCCCGGACGGACTCATTATCACGTCCTCAGATGGGGCGACCGGCGCGTATGTAGCGGAGGAGTTGCTGGAATTGAGACAATGCCGGGAGGCATTGGCAGAGCCGATGGAAACAGCCTGACAAGACCGCTACGGAACGCTACGGCACATCATGCCGAGCCTGCGGGGCCGTAGAGAACGCACCGCTGGATTCGATTACGACGTCGATCAAGGGGCAGCATCTGAGCGGACTCAGCCTCTTTTGCTTTGGGTACGGCGGCCACGAAGAACAGCGCCAAGAAAAAGAGCTGATCGAGCAATCCAGACCAGACGCCGAACAATTCCAGTATGTAGATTTGGCGAATAGCAGCCCGCATCTCCAATTTTCCTTCCCCGGAGTCTGGGCTCCTTGGAGCACACGATGAGTAACCTCGCAACCTTTGCAAGAAGGCGGAATCAAGACGATACAGTGGATTCAATCTGTATGACGTGCTACCAAACCATCGCCAGAGATGGAGACGTCGCCAGTGCGGAGCAAGGCCACACCTGTAATCCGTATGGAGAGTTCAATCAGCATCAGATTGATTTTCGGCTTGCGTGTCCGGCTGCTGGTCAGTTGAGTCATTGACTGCGTCGCCGCTCGCTGGACACAGATAGAATGGGAAATCCCCGAGGCCGAAAGTGCTCAGTTCTTTAGAAGTGCGCGTCTCTAAGAGGCGCACATGATGCACCCCGCAGAAGGGTGGATCGGAATCCTTGATTTTGAAGCATGGTTCTTTCAGACTTCACCGCCGAATGGGCATCTGTCGCATACCGAACATAGTAACGCAACGAGTATCGGGTCGGCTCTTCAGTGCAGAATGCCGCGCCGCTAGCTAGGCGTCGAGAACTCATCGCTGGGACTCGGTGAGGGGATGTTGCCCTGCAAAACACGAAAGCCCTCGTTTCCGAGAGGCTGCTGCACGGCAGAGGTCGTTCAGAAATCTATGAGGGTGCTGAATAGGGTGCTGAAGGAGTTTCTAGCCGTGTTTTCCAATGCTTTTGAGTGCTTTTGTTAGCCATAAGCGTCCATAGTTTCAATGGGTTACGATCAAAAGTGCTCTTATCACGGCAGAGGTCAAAATCGCCGTTCGGACTACTATTGGGAAACGCGGCGGCATTGATCGATGACGGCGGCACGGCTCTTGATGCTATCAGTTTGCGCCCCGAAAACGACGGCGCAAACTGGAGCGCAATAACGAGGTAGATGGCCATTCATCCTTCGTCGATCCCTATCGTGCTCTACCGGACACCAGATCTGTGTTTTGCAACCCAATCCTCAGACGCAGAAAACTCGCCCTATGCGGGGACCGCATCAGTTCCGCGTGTTCCCATTTCAGTGCATCGATGATTGCCTGGAGATTCAGCAGCAACGCACCAGCTATCGCGCAGGGAGTGAATCGAACCTTGGCACCGCTGATGTCTAATTCCACCTTGAATTATTCTGCCCGCACTGCTTGTATGGGGTTGATTTTGGTGGCGCGCCTTGCAGGTAGCCACGCGGAGGCGAGGGTCAATACTGCAACGGCGACAATGGCTATCGAGATGGCCACCGGATCGAGCGGGCTTAATTCGTAGAGGAGACTCTTGAGAATGCGCGTGGAACTCAGGGAGACCGGAATACCGATGGCGAGTCCGAAGACCAATAGAAGGAGACACTCGCGGAGGACCAGCCACAGCAGCATGCGGGATTGCGCGCCCAGGGCGAGACGGATACCCAGTTCGCTGGTGCGGCGGGCTACGGAGTAGGAAAGCAGGCCGTAGATGCCGATGCAGGCAAGGAAGACCGCAAGGATTCCGAAAAAGCTGGAAAGCCGTGCAATCAGCGATTGTGTCGCGATCGACCGGTCGACCTGCTCTTGAAGGCTGTCGACGCTGTTAACCAGAATGTTCGGGTTGATCTTCGCAATCGAACTGCGGGTGCGCGAGATGATCTCCTGGCGGTTGGCCCCGACGTCGAAACGCACGATGAAATTGTCGTAAAAGCCGGGCTTCTGGGTACAGGGGAAATACGCGGCCATCAACCTGCCCTCATCAAGTTCGGAGTACTTGGCATCTTTTACCACGCCGATCACTTCGATCTTGCCGGGATGGTCGGGAGTCCCCATCCCGAAACGGCGTCCCACAGCCAGTCCGTGAGGGAAGAACCGGCGCGCCATGGTTTTGTTGATCACGGCTACCGGCGGCGAGCCTTGCGTGTCGCGAGCGTTGAAGGCGCGGCCATCCATGAGCTCGATGCCCATCGCGGAGAAGAATCCGTTGCCCACATTGTTAAAAAAGACTTGCTGCCCGTTCTCGGGCGTGCGCGGAACACCCTGGAAAAGGACCTGGTCGCCCCATGCGCCGCCATTGAAAGTGAAGAGGGCGAAGCTGTCGGACCCGACGCCGGGGATGCTCTGAACGGCAGATTCGATCTGCTCCTGGAGCCGGACGGAGCCGATCTCGTTCGGCGTTCCATGGGAGAGATTAGCCGTACTCGAATCGAGATAGAAGACAATCGCATTGTGCTTGTTGAAGCCGGTGTCGATACTTGCCAGATGAGTCAGACTGCGGACAAACAGGCTGGCGACAACGAGAAGCAAAACAGACAGTGCAATCTGGCCCACGATAAGCGAACGGGCCAGCCGGCCGCGCGCGGAAACGGACGAGCCTCCGCGGCCGTCTTTGAGGGCCGGGGTTAATTCAAGGCCCGTGGAGCGGAAGGCCGGCAAAGTACCGAACAGCAGCGTTGTAAGCACGGTAAGGCCCAGAGTGAATGCAAGCACCGGCAGGTCCGGCGTCAGGTCCACGGGCACCGAAACGGGACCAGGAGTGGCCATGTTGAGCAGCAGGACGCTGGTCTTCCATGCCAGCGCCACGCCAGCCGCTGCTCCAAGAGCGGAGAGAATGACGGCCTCACTCAGTAGTTGCAAGACGATGCGGCGGCGCGAGGCGCCCAGAGCCATGCGCACAGCGATCTCGCGCGCGCGGACGACGCCGCGAGCAAGAAGCATGCTGGCGATATTCGCGCAGGCAATCAGAAGCACCAGCGCGACAATGGTCATGAGGATCTTCAACGGCAGCGAAAACGCGGCACGCAACTGGGAAATTCCGCGGCTGCCCGGGGTGAGTTCAATGCTGGCACGTGCGATGTCGGAGAGTTGATTCTGCGAGGGTTGCGGTCCCACGTAATCCCGCAGGATCTGCCTGAACAGCAGGTTGGTTTCGGCACTCGCCTGCCCTACTGTCACGCCTGGCTTCAGCCGTCCGAATATGTCAAGCGACTGAAAGAACTTGTTATCGAGACCGTTCCAGCCCGGAGAGATCTCTTTCTCCATGGAGAGAGGGATCCAAAGGTCGGTCGACTCCCCGACCGTAATGCCCGAAAAGCCGGATCGGGCCACCCCGATCAGCGTGTAGTCGTGCGACTGGATGCGGATCACCCTTCCCAGCGTGGATGGGTCCCCGTTGCAATGGTGCTGGAACCAGGAGTAGCTGGCTACGGCGACAGCGCCTGCCCCCGCGACGCCGTCGTCGGATTCACCGATTGTCCTGCCGAGGAACGCCGGCACGCCGAGGACGGAGAAGTAGCTGCCTGAGACAAGATCGACGTGAGTCGTCTGGTAGCCGTCGCCGGCTGTCGAAGCCTTGGTGGCGAACTGCATGCTATTTACAGCTGCGATTCCTGAATATGAGGTGGCTTGCCGGCGAAGGTCGTGGAAGAACGCGTAGGAGAAGAGCTGCCAGCTGCCATTCGGAAGCACGCCCGCGCTACCCCGCGCCGTGCCGTCTCCGAAAACAAGCAGTTCCAAGGGATTTTGCACGGGTAGGGGGCGGAGCAGGATTGCATTCAGAAGCGTGAAGATCGCCGTGTTGGCGCCGATGCCCAGCGTAAGTGAGAGGATCGCGATGAGGGTGAAGCCGGGAGACTTGCGAAGCTGGCGAAGGCCGAAGCGAATGTCCTGGACCAGGTATTCGAGCCACAACGTTCCGCGGCTTTCGCGGCAGTCTTCCTTGATCTGCTCGATGCCGCCGAACTCGAGACGCGTAATGCGCCTGGCTTCGCTTTCGGAAACGCCGGATCGCATCTTTTCGGCGACCTCGGATTCGAAGTGGAAACGCAACTCCTTTTCAAGATCCGTCTCCAAACGCTTGCGAGCGAAAAGCCTGCCGAGCCAGCTCATAAAATTCCCTCCAGTGGTTGCTTGAGAATGAGACCTACGACGTCAGTGAAGCGGCTCGAGTTCTCGGTTTCGGCCCTGAGATGGGCGCGCCCCTGGGCGGTGAGCTCGTAGAACTTGGCTTCCCGGCCGGTTTCAGAGACCTTCCATCTGGTGTTGAGAAACTTCTTATATTCGAGGCGGTGAAGAGCCGGATAGTGAGATCCTTGCCGCACCTCTAAAGCCTCGCGGGACATCTGTTGAATTCTCTCTGCTATGGCATAGCCGTGAATGGGGCCAAGAGCAACAACCCTCATGATGAGGAGATCGAGGGTTCCCTGCGGGAGATCAAATTTGCCTAAAGTGCTCATGCCTATCGCTTCTACATATATACCTCCACGTGTAGAAGGTCAAGGTGTCAAAAAATAAGGCGTGTGGTCGAGTGGTTGCAACGAGCCGCTTTCAAACTCCGAAATTGCAGCATTTCTCGGCCTTGATTGCCAACAGGCGGCCAACTCGCGTTTCCAGCGCTCAACGCACTCTTCGATCTCAGCTTCCAGAATGATTGACAGGCATAGGCTTCTAGGGATACGATCCAACTCATCCCAACAAGCCGAGGGGTTGACGATGGCGCGAAACGATCTCCAAGGAAGTCTCGACCTGCTGGTGCTCAAGACACTGGCGCAAAGAAACAAACTGCACGGCTATGGCATTGTTTTGCACATACAGAGAGCGTCGGACGATTTGCTGCAGGTCGAAGAGGGTTCGATTTATCCGGCGCTGCACCGCATGGAGCAGAGTGGCTGGATCGGCTCGGAATGGGCGCTGACAGAGACCAACCGAAAAGCGAAGTATTACCGGCTCACGGCTGCGGGACGGAAACAGCTAAAAGAAGCAGAAGAGAGTTTCGAGCAACTTGTAAATGGCGTGCGCGCGATGCTGCGTTACGCGTAGAGAGGGGTCGGATGGCTCTGCTGCACCGTTGGGAATTGTCGGCGTCAGTCTTGCCGCCAGCCTCAGCCCTGCGCGGCGGGCAAGCTCGATCGATCCAGCACGGGCTTTGCGCAGGAATAAGCCATATTTATTAACCCCTTTCGCCGCACGCGCGCGAACCGCGGTATTGCCGCCGAACTCAAGTCGCGCATTGAGATGCGGATCGATCCCAACTCACCGCCAGATGGGATTGGACAGACTCGATCGGTATCAAAGTCGTTTGCGCTGTCGTAAGGGATCGCCTGTGAGGCACCCTAAAACAGGGTGCAGACTGGAGCGCATTTAGCGAGATCGATTGTTGGTGGCGGTGCGCGAAGGGGCCAAAATGGCGGACCACAAGGACCACTCTGCCACGGGGTGATGGCAGCGGAAACACCAACAGGCTGGCGCGCAGGCGACTTGACCTTACGCGAGCTACCGCTCGAAGGAAAGTCCAGAAGCGAATCGTCCTGCCCGCTGCGCGGAGAAATGCCGGAAGTGCTTGTTGCCAGCGGAAGCACCGCCACAATCCTGCCAACATGGCCCCATCTTTCACTGCCACCGACAAGATCGATCTGTATCCTACTGATTCCTAAAGGTGCTTCGGTAGGATCGGCGCCGCGCTAAGTCTTTTAGGATCTGTTGATGACGGGCTTCATAACCCAAACGAGAATCCGATCAATAGCGACCGAGCTCCTGTGCTTTCTGGCTGGCCAGTAATCCTCATTCATATCCATCAAGAATGCTCACATGAATCAAAGCAAAGCCGACCGATGGGTTCTTTTGAACTCTGCAAACCAGCGGCAAGGAAAATACAACACCATCAGGCATACGGCGTAGACGAGATACAGGAGGCCAAGGCTCCACATATATCCTGCAGGAACCGGCCCTGGTGCTACCGGATGATTCGTAAGAAGCCATGGATCGACGCGCCCTTCCCTGACAACGGAAACAATACATGCAGCTAGATGGATGATGGGAATGTGCAACAGGTAATAGAACATTGGGACGCGGCCAAAAGTTTCAATCATCGAAGCTAGCAGGCCTTTCCACTGCTCCGCCAAAGTCCACACAATCAACATGGGGCCGATGGTCATCAACAAGTATTCAAGCGATGCCGGATACTTCGTCGTATTCAAAAAACTAAAAAGGGTTTGCCTGTCCCAAGCGCGTGGATCGCCATAGATACCAATCAGGCGAAGTGCAATAAAAAGCCCCGTGAATGCCATCCCGAGCCACAGATAGATGCGCTGCCTGGATTCGGGTTCTCGTTCCGTGATTCGGCCAAACACATAGCCGGCAAACATCAGACCCACCCATGGAACGAGAACATACAGAATGTAGAGCGGCGGTCCTGATTTGCCGATTCTGACACCTCCGCCGAAGTAGATGATGCGAAGCAGCCAGTTCGGTCCATCGCTTCCAAATGCGTGGACAAGCTGCGGCCGGAATAGATCGGTGAGGTTGTGAAGTGCGATCAGCGAGACGCCGATAATTCCAATCAAAATCGCTGGTAAATAGACAGCCGCAGCAAGAGCGATCATGCTCCAACCGATCATCCAGATTACGCCGGCAAGCAGATAGTGTTGAAAGTCGAAGTTGAAGGTCCAGGCGATGCGGAGGATCGTTAACTCCAGGCAGATCAGCCAGACTCCCCGAATCGCGAGGAAATTCGAAAGGGATGTTCGATCGAGACACTTCCGGCCGTAGAGGTATGCCGACGTTCCCGCAAGAAAGACAAAGGCCGGTGCAACAAAGTTGGTGATCCAGCGAGTAAAGAAGATTCCGAAGGTTGTTCCGCCAGCCGGCACGCCGGAGTAGACCCGGACATGATCGATTGCCATCAGGATCATCGCGATGCCGCGCACGATGTCCAGCGACGCGACCCTGGCCGAGGGTCTTGGAGCCTCTACGCGTTTGCTGGAAAGCTCGCAAATTGCGGAATCTTGCATGCGCTCCCTCTTTTCGTTGACTGCACTTCTCGTATCGAATGGAGGGTAGCAACTGGTTAGGCAGGTGCCAAGAATTTGCTGTGAACGGCCGATCGGTTGCAGCGAGCGGTTTTGACAGAGAGAGGCGCTGGACGCATGTCCAGGAACGGCAGTATGTTCGCAACATGCCTTCTTATCGTGAACTGGGGGAGGTTCGACCGGCATACGTTCGCACACTGCGCATTCCATTGCGATGGATATGGGCGGCCTGGGCGCTCCCGGCGCTGCTTTCCGGTTTCAACACATTTATGCAGTCCCGGCTCTCGCGGGAAACACCGGACTGGCACTGGCTCCTCTTCAATTCACTCGATTGGCTGATCTACGCGTTCCTGACGCCGTTTGTATTCCGTTTCAGCCGGCGCTTTCCTCTTGTTCGCGAGCATTTGAGGCTGCGGATCTGGATGCATATGTTGGCCGCCCTGGCCCTATGCGTGGCGTGGGCGGGGATGGGGACGATCATCCGGTGGGTCATCTTTCCGGCACCGTCCGGGGCATCGGCTTTCGGTTACCTGCAAGGGTTCGTAAGCTGGATCTTTACTACTCTGCCTTTTGGCGTTGGCGTGTACTTTGCGCTGGTGGGTATTGAACATTCTCTTTTCTATTTCCAGCAGGTGCGGGTACGGGAAATGCAGGCTGCGCAGTTAACTGCACAACTATCGGAGGCGCGCCTGAGCGCTCTCCAGATGCAGATCAACCCCCATTTCCTGTTCAACAGTCTGAACGCCATTACGGTTTTGGTGCGCGATAAAGATACGGCGGGCGCGTCGCGCATGCTTGAGCTGTTGAGTGATGTGCTACGTCAAGTGCTGCAAACCGATACAACGCATGTGACCACATTGACAAAAGAACTGGAATTCCTCAGCCGCTATCTTGCGATTGAGCAGATTCGGTTTTCCGATCGCCTGCGCCCACACATTCAGGTTGATCCTGAGGTATCGAAGGCGCTTGTACCCGTGTTTGTGCTTCAACCATTGGTTGAAAATGCAATCCGGCATGGAATTGCGGCCCAGGCCGATGCCGGACTGGTTGAGATTACAGCCAAGCGTGTAGCAGGACAATTGATCTTGACTGTACGGGACGACGGGGCGCTCCCATCCACTCCATCCCGAGAGCAAACTCCATCGGGTGAAGGAATCGGGCTTTCCAACACACGTGCGCGTCTGCAGACTCTGTACGGGGATGCCGCGGCGCTTGAGACTGGATTTGGAGAACAGGGCGGCTTCATCGCGACCGTTCGCCTGCCATACAGAGAGGATTCCGGAGGAAATGAACAAGATCCGTATTCTGGTAGCTGATGACGAGCCTCTTGCGCGCCGTGGAGTGCGACAGCTTCTGGCACGATATGAGGACATGGAAGTTGTGGGCGAGTGCCGCAATGGCCGGGAAACACTGCGAGCTATCGAGACGCTTTCGCCGGATCTGCTTTTTCTCGATGTGCAGATGCCGGAGATGGATGGCTTTGAAGTGATTCACGCTGCGGGAGCAGATCAGATGCCGATGATTGTTTTTGTGACGGCGCATGACAACTTCGCCGTCCGGGCGTTTGAAGCGTATGCACTCGATTATCTGGTGAAGCCACTCCATGTCGACCGATTCGAAGCGACCATGACTCGCGTGCGGGAACGGTTGAAGCTGTCCCATGACGCAAAGTTCGCCGCACAACTCGAAGCGCTGCTGAAGGTGGAACGTGCAGCACGGCAAGGGAACGGAATTGAACATCTGGTGATTGCGACGGATTCGGGCAATCTGATGATTGCCACGAGCGAGATTGACTGGATCGAAGCTGAGGATTACTACTCGCGGTTACATGTTGGAATGAAGACTCACCTGATCCGCGAGTCTCTGACCTCTCTGCAGGGGCGGCTAAATCCGCAGCATTTCGCGCGCATTCACCGCTCTGTCATCGTCCGATTAGCGCGCGTTTGCGAAGTGAGAACGGAAGAAACTGGCGGTCAGGTCGTTCTTTACGACGGTCAACACTTGCCTGTGAGTCGGCGAAACAAGGCCGCGATCAACAAGCTGTTTTCCCGCAAGAGCCAAATTCGTTGAGCACGCTGGGCTACGGTCTTCCAGGTACAGTGAGCGGCGACAAAGATCCATTGTGACCTTCTCATTTTGCCGATCATCGCGATCACCGGACAATCATGATGTCCGTCTGTAGCATGATGCCAGTGTGTAGATAACTCAAACCAAATCAGTAATTTATGGGAGCGTTCGCGAATGGTGCCAGGTGCAGGCACTATGGGAAAATCCTCACCGTTCGCTCCCGGGCAGCGTCCTGTGGAAGGGGTTTTCGATCGGCGCACCGGACCCGGCGACGAACGAAAAATCCGGGATGGTTCCATCCTGCGTCCTGTCCGCATGAAACGCAACCTGCCCCTTGTTCAAGAGCAGATTGAAGCGTGGATGAAACTCAAGGTCTCGGCCCATCTGGCCGCAACCTCGCTGCCGCACTTCAAACCCATCGCGGCGCGCGCCATGCGCCAGGTTCTGGTAGATGCCGCCAGACAGAGACACTCGCAGAAATGCGATGGAGAGTTCATCCATATCGAGCTTGATGAACTCTCCATCACTCAGTACACTGCGATGCGGAATTGTTGTCTCTCGATGCTGCACTTGACCGCCTGGCAGCTATCAATGCGCCGCCAGGCGCAGAGGGTGGAGTGCCGATTCTATGGTGGACTCAATGCGGCGGAGACAGCCGAGGCGCCGGGAGTGTCTTAGTCCGCGATTGGCGTGCCGCGCGGGCCTGGCTCGCCAGCACTCTTCGTCCCGATTCAGGCCTGAGCCATGGATGAAGCACACTCGGAACAGGTTCAGGGTATATTTCATCACGCAGGCTCGCTGAAAGGGCGGCAGCGGGACGCCTTTCTCGAACAGGCGTGTTGTGGAGACGCCGCTCTGCTGACCGACGTGCGCGGGCATTCCCCTGAAGTATTTTTGCTGAGTTGCACTCAACATCGCAGCGATGGAGATCAAAAGAATCTCTTCAAGTCTATGGTGCGACGGGCATGAGCAAGACTTGCATCATCCAGAGGTTCTTGCTGGACTCCCGGTTCCGCTCCACCCGCGGATCCGAGCTCCCTGTAGTCGTAATCCAGATCCCGCCCTCACCGGAGCCGACGGCCCACACAGGGCAGGTGCTGGGCGGGAGCGTATTCTTCAGGTAGCCTTGAAGTACAGCTTCCAACCTGAGCGAGACCTGCGCTTGCGTGCGAAGTTGCAGAGGATTCTCATTTCTTCTTTGCGACCGCGCAGGTCGTTCGATTTTACTGCTGTTTCCGGAGGGATTACGATGCTTCCCGAGCCAGCTGTAGGTACCGGCAAGGTAACGCTTATTCGCAGCCTTGGCTATTGGGACCTGATCCTCTACGGCATCATCCTCGTTCAGCCCACTGCCCCCATGCCGAACTTCGGAGTCATCTACAATGAGGCGCGCGGGCACGTTGTCACGGCCATTCTGTGCGCGATGGTGGCGATGTTGTTTACCTCGGTCAGCTATGGCCGCATGGCGCGTATGTATCCGCATGGAGGCTCCGCATTTATGTATGTGAGCCGAGAACTGCATCCCAGCCTGGGCTATCTTACCGGTTGGTGCATGGCGCTGGATTACATCCTCAACCCGCTGATCTGCACCATCTGGTGTAGCAAGGCTGCGCAGAATTTCCTACCCGAGGTCCCGTACATCGCGTGGGTGATCTTCTTTGCGGCCCTGTTCACCCTGATGAACCTGAACGGCGTGGAGACTTCGGCAAGGATCAACACCATGATGGCCGCCACGCTAGGCTTGGTAATCCTGCTGGCGGCAGTTTCATTCATTCGCTACTTGCTGCATCTTCCTCACCAGTCCGCGTCGTTTTACACAACGCCGTTCTACGATCGTTCAACGTTCTCTTCGTCCGCGCTGTTTCGAGGAACCTCGATTGCGGTGATTACCTATATTGGCTTCGACGGCATCTCCACGCTCACAGACGAGGCGAAGAATCCGCAGCGCAGCATTCCCCGCGCAATTGTTGCTACATGTCTCATCACTGGTGTTCTGGCATCGATCGAGGTATATCTTGGCCAGTTGGTGTGGCCTCGGGGGGCCGCTTTTATCGAGATCGACACCGCATATGTTCAAATTGCCAGGCGCGCCGGCGGCCCAATCATGTTCGCGATTGTGAACGGCGCATTGCTGCTCGCCACAATTGGTTCCGGCATGGCGTCGCAGCTTGGCGCCGCCAGACTTCTGCTGGCCATGGGGCAGGATGGCGCCATCCCCAAACGATTCTTTGGCGCCGTTCATCCGAAGAACCGCATTCCTCGCAACAATGTCCTGATGATCGGATGCATCTGCCTGGCAGGCGCCCTCATTGTTAATTATCAACTGGGTGCAGAGTTGCTGAATTACGGAGCATTGCTGGCCTTTATGGGAGTCAATATTTCCTCCGCAGTTCTCGGATGGCGGCAGGGAAGAGGCTCGCAGTGGTTTCCCATCCTGCTCTCTCTGCTGGGATTCGCTGTCTGCTTTTTCATCTGGATGAACCTGGGACAGTTGGCTCGAATTGCCGGAACTGTATGGGCGGTGCTGGGCATCGTGCTGTGGCTCATGTACGGACGCAGGGCGAAGATGCGCGCTTGAGTCGCTTCGAGGCGAGGCTTGCCTCTGCACTGCGGGACTAAACCACCAAGGGCGATTTTCATGAATTATTCACAAATGCTTTACCTGGAATTCGCGATTCGCTGGAAGAATGCAAGCTGTTGGGAGAGCAGGTATCACTCAGAAATTCCTTGATACGATGATGGCTTTGCCCTCATATCGAAACGTTTCTGCATAAAATCCTTGTTCCTTTATCGAAACGTTTCTACATGAAGAATTCTGCCCCTGTATCGAAACGTTTCTATATTGCTGACCTTGCAATCCCCAATCTGTTCCTAAGGAGGCTACTTTGTTTTCCAGCGCAAGACGATGTGGGATATTTCTGAATCTGGTGGCTATGTTCTGCGTAGCTGCTGTTGCCTACGGCCAGTTGGATCGAGGCAGCATCACCGGATTCGTCACCGATCCGAGCGGGGCGGTCATCCCCGCCGCGCAGGTCTCGATCACCGACACGGCAACGGATGTGACCATTCATCTCACCACGGCCAGCGACGGTGGCTACACCGCCCGCTCGCTCAATCCCGGTACCTATCGCGTAACCGCCGAGCAGGCCGGATTCCGCAAGACGATTCAATCCGGTGTCGTTGTAGGGGTCAACCAGGTGCTCAGCGTCAATCTGGCGCTCGAGGTCGGTTCTCAGGGCGAGACCGTTCAGGTCTCCACGGAGCCTCCTTTGATCGCGACCGAGACTTCCTCGCTGGGCACGATTGAGGAGGCACAGAGAATTACCGAGCTGCCATTGAATGGCAGAAACTTTATTCAGCTCGCCTACCTCGGCCCAGGCGCGAACCTGGGTTCTGCCGGTACCGGCGCAAACCGTGGAACCACGGACAACGCGCGGCCGGGTATCGCGATTGCCGTCAACGGTCTCCAGGCATTCGATAACAACTTTTTGCTGGATGGGGTGGACAACAACGAATGGGGCCAGGGCACGCTGGTGATCCAGCCATCGCCGGACGCGATTGAGGAGTTTAGCGTTGAGGAAAACTCGATGAAGGCGCAGTTCGGGCGGGGAGGCGCGTCCGTGAACGTGTCGTTGCGTTCAGGTACCAACAGCTTCCACGGGAGCGCCTTTGAATTCCTTCGCAATACCGTCTTTGATGCGGAGAACTACTTCGCTGCCGGCAGGCCGCCGTTCCACATGAACCAGTATGGAGGTTCCTTGGGTGGCCCCGTCCGTAAAGACCGCACCTTTTTCTTCGCTGATTATCAGGGGCAGCGCGAGAATGAGGGAGAGACCTTCATCAGCACGGTGCCGACAGCTGCCGAGCATATGGGAGATTTTTCCGCATTGCAGACCACGCTGTATGACCCCTACACCACCAGTCCCAACAGCTCTGTGCGGCAGGTTCTCAACCCCACCGACCCGTATGTGATTCCATCTGGCAGAATCAGTCAGGTTGGCCAGAATCTGGTGAACGTTCTGCCGCTGCCCAATCTGCCCGGCCTGGTCAACAACTTCCTCTATGAGCCGCGCGCAACCGACAATGTCGATCAATTCGACGTTCGACTCGATCATCATCTCACGGATCGAGATCAGCTCTTCGCACACGGCGCAATGCAGTATGCGCGAGTTCTCAAGCCTGCGCCATTGGGCGCAGCCGGCGGATGCTGTTCGGGCTATGGCAGTAACATCCCCACGCGCGGTCAGAACTATGCTTTGGGCTGGACACGGACGATGAGCTCCAGCCTGCTCAACAATCTTCGGGTTGCCTTTGTCCGCTGGACCGACAACGCCGAGCATATCGCCGCGGGGCAGGACACTTCGAGCGCCGTCGGCATTCCCAATGCAGACCGGGGAGGTCCGTCTTCGGGACTGTCTCTGGTAGATCTTGCTGGATATACCACCTTTGGCAGTTCGCAGGATGTTCCCGAGATTGCGACAGACAATATGTACCAGCTTTCCGATCAGCTTAGCTGGATCCATGGCAAGCATTCGATGGCCTTCGGAGGAGACTTGCGGCACTTGCACCGCAACTTCTATCAGGCGCAGGCTCCCTTCGGGCTCTTCGCTTTCACTGGCCAATTCACTTCGAACCTTACCACCGGTACTGGCGGCAACGCCATCGCGGACATGCTGCTCGGCTTGCCTATCGAGAATCTGCAGGACGGCCTAAGCCAAATGGATAACACCAGCAGCAAGGAGTTCGATTTCTTTGCGCAGGACGACTGGCGCATCCTTAAGAATCTGACCTTGAACCTGGGCCTGCGCTATGATCTGAACTCGCCGGTCGGCGGCAAGGTAGGCAACTTCGATTTGGCCAAGGCAGTTGTCGTTGATAACTTTGGACCCAACGCAGTGCCCAATGCGGGAGTCGCCTATGACAAGGAAGATTGGGGTCCGCGTATCGGCATCGCCTGGTCGCCCTTCAGCAAAAGCCGCACTGCGATCCATGGCGCGTTCGGTATCTTCTATGCGCCGGAAGGCAACGTCTTCAACGATCTCGGCGAAAACCCGCCGATCCTTCAGTTCTACAGCAACACCTTTAACCCATCCAACATTCCCAGCTCGCAAAACCTGCTGTCGACCGGCTTCCCTGTTCAGCTTCCCGCAATCGACCCCACCGCGCCAACCGGAGAAGTGAAGACCACCGGCCCGGAGCGCAAGATGCCCCGGGTGACAGAATGGAACGTCAACGTGCAGCAGGAGTTCGCCTCCAACTGGCTGTTCACCGCCGCCTATGTAGGGACGGATGGGACTGGTCAGTGGGCGAGCGAAGCCTTCAACCTCGATCAGCCGGCTCAGCCAGCCGACTCCAACTTCGGTCCCGCGCCCAACTACGGTCGTCCCTACTTCGCAACTCTGCCCGGGCTGAACACGATCTATCCCATCGACTATCCGGTGTTCAATGTGAACTACAATGCCCTGCAGACAAAACTGGAGAAGCGCTTTTCGCAGGGGTACAATCTGCTCTTCGCCTATACCTACTCGCATGATATCGGAATCGCGGAAGGAGATCCGGGCGGTGGTACGGGCGCGATCCAGAACCCCTACAATCTCCGGGAAGAAAGAGGCAATGTAGAGCCGGACTTCAGGCAGACTTTTGTCGCCAGCTACCTGTATCAGCTCCCCTTCGGGAGGCATCGGAGATTCGGGGCCGACATGGGCCGCGCGGCCAATATGATTGCGGGCGACTGGGAGCTGAGCGGAATTACCTCGATGCGCTCTGGAGAGCACTTCACTCCCTGCCTCTCCTTTGATCCTACAAATACTGGGACCTACTGCGCGTGGCCGGATAAAGTTGCCAATCCCTATAATTTCTCCTTCAACACCGCAGGGCAATCGGCGCTGGGCTGCCCGGCCGGACACCAATCGCTCACCTGCTGGTACAACCAGGCGGCCTTCACGGTTCCGGCGCTTGCTGCCGGACAGACCTTCTCTCACCAGTTCGGCGACAGCGGCAATGGACCACTCGTCGGGCCGGACCAGATCAACTTCAACCTTGCCCTCTTGAAGTCCTTCGATATCACCGAGACAGACAAGATCCAGTTCCGAGCCGAAGTCTACAATCTGGCAAACCACCCTCAGTTCGCTCTGCCGGGAAACAATCCGGATGCGCCCGGCGGCTCATCGATCACCTCAACTCTGCCGGATAACCAGCGTGAGTTTCAGTTCGCGCTCAAGTGGCTGTTCTGATGCGCGCCACAGTTGCTGACGCGGTTCTCATTCTGGCTTCAGCCGTACCTCGTTATTAACCTGGCTTCCGCTCAACAGGCTCCGGAGGGCAGCAGGCTGCCCTCCGGGCCGTTATTCTCAATACCCAAATATCCAGGTCAATCCGGTGCCGGGCAACAATCAGCGGCCTGATGGAGGGTCCCAGGATAGACGGTCCTGATCGGTATACCTATGGAGCTTCCACAATTGGGACTCAAAGACGACTCATGCACTACTAACAACTGAATAAGGATGAAGACGATGAAAGCACCTCTCGAGATTTTCCTGGTTTGTCTGTCGGTCGTTCCACTGGGTTTTGGGCAAAGCCCGACGGCAGCTACTCCCGCCAGAACAATACTGACCAGCGCGCATCGCGGCGAACACGCTCACCATCCTGAAAACTCATTGCCGGCGATACAGGGGGCGATCGATGCAGGCGTAGACTTTGTCGAACTGGATGTGCGCACGACCTCGGACGGACAGTTGGTCTTAATGCACGACCCCACTGTCGATCGGATGACCGACGGCAAGGGCAAGGTGAAAGATATGACGCTCGCCGAGATTAAGAAGCTTGATCTTGGCGTTCGATTCCCCGGTCAGTTCCCAAATCTCCGAGTTCCCACATTCGACGAAGTGCTGGAGCTTTGCAAGGGCAAGATCGGCATCTATGTCGATACCAAAGACGCATCCCCCAATGATCTGGTCGCTGCCATCGAGCGCCATGACATGGGAGACCACGTGATGTTCTGGTCGGAAAATACGAAGTTTCTGGAACAGATCCACGACCTGCGGCCGAAGTGGGTCATCATGCCGGAGGCATTTAACCCCGAGAACGTGCAAAAAGTAGTGGCCCTTTTGCATCCGCAACTACTTGGCGCGGACGAGCGAGACTTCAACGCTCTTACAATCGCGGCAGCGAAAACGGCCAACGTGGGTATCTTCGTCGACCGGCAGACGGAGCAGGAGTGGCGAGACGCTGTCGAACAGGGTGCCGTTGGTATTCAGACGAACTACCCGGTAGAACTCACAGCATTCCTTCGCGCCAACGGCTATCACAAGTGAGAGCTTATTTAAGAAGCATCTGTGATATGCCAAAATCAGAGGCTCGATCGTCGTCACGCCCGACGACCATGAAGTCGCATGACTTTGGATGGATTGACTCTAGCGCCGTCTAACTCCTTTCGGGCCTGGTTGGAATAGGCGTGGACCAGGCCGATGATGACTGTAGCTCTTCATCGCGGTGCCTGGGGTCGGATCATAGTGCGGTCGTGTCCGAGCGTGAGCAATATAATGGTGGCCAGTCTGGATGGCAGATAGACTGGAAAGAATTCGATTCAACGAGGCACACATCCGGTGAAAAGGACCCCAGGGACTTCGGGTATTTCAAGCATCGCAAAGCATCTTGGAGTATCGGTTTCAACGGTTTCAACGGTGATCAACGGGCGCGGATATGTGAGCGCGAAGATGCGAGAGCGGATCGAGAAACATCTTCGCGAGGTCGACTATCAACCTAATTATCTAGCGAGAAGCCTTCGGAAGCGCGAAACGCGGATCATTGGCTTGATCGTTCCCGATTTTGCAAATTCCTTTTATTCCTATCTGTCACGGGGCGCTGAAGATTTTCTGAAGTCGGAGGATTATCAGTTAATCGTTGCCGATTCAAGGGAAAACTGGAAGCGCCAGCGAGATTATATTGAGACTTTTTGCAGAATGATGACCGATGGCATTCTGCTTGTCCCGTGCTTGGCCACAAGTGCGCAGATTGAGAGCATTCCATCTCTTGTTCGAGATCGTCCCCTGGTTTACCTGGATCGCAGTCCGCTCCGGCCTCCGGTAGACAGTGTCATGATCGACAATGGGCGAGCATGCTTCGAGGCAACCAATCATCTGATCGGCCTGGGACATAGCCGGATCGCGATCATTACGGAACCTCTTAACCTGCTTAGTGCTGCAGACCGTCTGAAGGGCTACCGCCGCGCGCTCAAGACACATGGAATCAAGGCTGATCCCAGTCACATCTGCACAGGAGGCAATACAAAGGAGTCTGCGTACCAGATCGGTTTAAGCTTGTTGGCGGGCAAGCGACGGCCCACGGCTGTCGTTATTTGCAACAACCAGATGACTCTCGGATTTTTAGCGGCATTGCGTGAGCGCAACATTGCCTGTCCTGAGCAATTGTCCGTGGTTGGGTTCGACGATTGTGATTGGAGCGAACATGTTCAGCCGTCCCTGACGGTGATCCAGCAGCCCGCACTCGAAATGGGAGCAACCTCTGCGAGGATTCTGCTAGGCAGAGTTAAGGACAAAACGTCAAGTCCGTATAAAACGACACTTCTCGGATTTCATCTCATTCCGCGCATGTCTACCGCTCCCCCCGGCGGAACAATCTGAGGAGGAGCCGGGCAGGAGCGCCCAGTCTCAAACCTGATGCCGACAACACATCCCAAGGCAAAAGCAGTCGGGGCTACGGCAGGCAACCAGACACGGACTAGATGGCGGGCAAGCTCGTTGAGAAGATCGATGATAGTTTGTGCAGTGGTTTCGACCGACAGGGTGAGGTCATCGGTTCGATGTTCCGAGTGAAGCCAAGTTCAAGCCGCAGCATTCAGGCGCGGATTCGCGGATTTAGAGCCATTCCCGTAATTGGTATCCGGAACGGCGTTTTTGGGGCTGGCCACCCGACATTACTGTGCTGGGGCGCGTCGGATCGGGGGGCTTAGATCGAATAGAGTATCAAACTCCCGCATCCCCGGCCCCGGCACCGCCTCAACCTGAAACCGCGCCGGATGCAAGCCCCGAGTGCACCATATATTGAGAATGGGGGAGAGAGACTCCTCTTTCGGTTGTCCGATGTGAATGAACAAGCGCTTTCCGAAGCGGCGCGTACGGATTCAGAAAATAGATAAAATCCAACTTAAGGCATTTTAGCGATGCGATCTAATTCCATTTTGATCAAGACGTGATTTCCTGCCCGAATCCACATTTCAATCATGATCATATTTAGGGAAAATCCGATCCAAAACGCAAGCCCGAAGAATTGATTCGGCTTAAGGTAGGTAAATCGACTGGTTGCAAAAAATACTCCCATCACCAGACGAGTCGTTGCGATTCCTGAAAGTATCCCAACAGCGCGAGTTAGCCAGCGTCGCATCGGAATGACCGCTCGGGCTTGCCCGTATATAAAGGCCCTGCCGAGAGAAAATAAGAAAAAGCCATTTTTGAAGGCTCGCGGATCGCCGAAGCCGACAAACTGCTTCACTGAGGAATCCTCGATCCGAGGTCGAAATACGACAGGCCGATGATGCGAACGGGATGCTCACAATGTCGGACTCAGCGCTCTGCCTCATCGCAGAGCGCTGGATCGGTACCTCATTCCCCGCTTTTATCTAACGGGATCCTCTCGACGCCGTCTATTCCTTCGTAAGAGAAGTTATCGATTGCGTTTTGAACGAGTGCTGCGGAATGATCGAAAGGATAGCGTTTTCCCTACATTGTTAAGAAGGAGGACCGTATTGAAGCGACGCACCGGGTCCGTATCCGAGTTGGCCATGATGGGGCAGACCCCGGCAATCGTCCCACATCTGCCCGGCGAACTTCGACCGTCGGTTCTCGTGCTTCTCTATATTGCTTTTACCGTCCTTTTCACCGTACCGTGGACGTTGCTGCTCCTGCACACGCATCGTCTCGACATCGGCAGAGGGTTCGTCATTCATACCCAAATGTGGGCGCCCGCACTCGCAGCGTTCGCATGCTGTGCGCTCTACCGGATCCCTCTCAGCTTTTTGGGCTTCCATTGGCCTGGAGGGCAAGCAATGGCCTGGGGATACCTGCTGCCTGTGGCCTACGCCACGACCGCTTATCTTTTCGTTTGGCTCACTGGTCTCGCTCCAGCCGACTTTACAGGCTTCGCGCACGCGAGCCAGAAGTCGCTTGCAATCGGCGCCGGCTCCGGCGAGTTGAACGCCATGCTCATCATGACTTTCGGCGTACTGCAAAGCGCGGTCTCCGCAACCGGTGAAGAGATCGGTTGGCGGGGATTTCTTGTTCCGGCTTTGGCGCAACGATGGAACTTTACTGGCGTAGCTTTGGTGAGTGGCGTTATCTGGGCACTGTGGCATTACCCTCTGATTCTCTTCGGCACCTACAACAGCGCCGCGCCCAAGTGGGTGGCTCTGCTGTGCTTCACCATCATGATCGTCACTACCGGTGCCATGGCAGCATGGCTGCGCCTGAAGAGCGGCTCTGTGTGGCCTGCTGCCCTACTTCATGCCTGTCACAATGCCGTCATCCAATGGTTGTTCGATTCGATGACGGTCGAAACCGGGAGAGCAGCGTGGTTTGCGGGAGAATTTGGGGTTGCACTGGCTGTGATTTCGATTCTGTTTGCAATTCCAATCTGGAGAAATGGTACGAGCGCACTCGCACTTACTCATCCAGGCACTGGAACTCGTACCGGGTAGACTTTGTTGCGCCAATGCAGACCGCTCGAGCGTTTCGGTTCGAGCCGCCATGCCGTCTCTTTGCGGACGAGCGGCTGGGCCTGGTTCAGGTTGCGACCCAATGCGGCTGATCATACGGTAGTGTTTTTCTCATTCGGGACCTGCGCCAAGACTGAGATTTACGGCAAGCTCGCGAGGTGATTTGTCAGAGGCTGATGACCTCAACTGGGCGTTCCCAGTCGATTCGGCAATTTTTCTTAACAGGTCGGTCGGATGTACGGGCTTCGATAGGATTTCGAAATTATGGCCGTTGGCACGCGCGGTCTCAAGCAGGCCAGCGGTGGCCGCCTGCCCGGAGAATAACAGCACCTTGCAATTTGGACATTGTTTTTGGAGCCGGATTGCCAGCTCGATCCCCGATAGCTGGGGCATGACTACGTCGGATATCAGAAGGTCTGGAGCCCCGTAAGAAGCGGCTTGGAGTGCGTCAAGAGGCGCATGGAAAGATATCGCATCAAAGCCCTTGTGGCGCAAGATCAATCCAAGAGTTGAAGCAATGACGAACTCGTCGTCAACGACAAAGACACGGAGTTGCGTGCGCGGCTGGGACATCGATGTACCTCTTTGGAGATTATCGCCGACGAGCAGCCAATTGATTTAAACCTCGCCCGGAACTTGGATGAGGGGGAAATGGCAGCCATCGGACCATAGCGTATCGTTGGAAAGCTGTGGGTCTGCTTTCGAACCTAAGTGCCGATTCTCGCTTCAATACGGCGCCCATCGAGACTCGCGCTATAACTGGAGTTCCGGGCATCGGAAGCGGAGAGGGCCCAGAATTGGATCTTTAGAGCCGCATAGCTTACGCATCGAAATCCACGACGATGCGTTCGCCGGCGCAGTCTCGTACAGGTGAAAGTGAGGATGAAAGACTGGCTAAACCAACAATACGCCTCAGGATTTGCATCCTACTGTATTGTGTCGGACGTAAATCACATTCGGACTCACGAGAAACTGGGGTTCTCGCAAGAGGACTTGTTGGGCATCAATGGGTTTAAGAACAGTCTTTTAAAGGCTTTAGATGCGGAGGTCATCCAACGTCTTGCACTACATCCGGTTCAATTTGAGTTGATGCACGAGATCGAGTATCCGGGCGTCCCGATCGATCGGCTCTTCTTTCTCGAAGAGGGGATGGCGTCGATGACGACGACCTTCGGCGACGGGGCTCAGGTTGAGGTAGGGATGTTCGGTTACGAATCGGTTATCGGCGTATCGGCACTCATGGGGACCAAGAGGAGCCTGAATCGCGTTTACACACAGATTGCTGGCCACGGCTATTTCTGTCGAGTGGAGGTCGCACGGAAGGAGTTTGGCCTTGGCGGGGAATTCCAAAAACTGGCTTTGCGCTATGTTCAGGCGCAGCTCGTGCAGGCCATGCAGTCCGCCGGTTGCAATGCCCGGCACAACTTCGAACAACGTCTGTCGCGCTGGCTGCTCATCTGTGCCGACCGCGCACATACGAATTCGTTCAAGATGTCGCACGAGTTTCTTACGGCCATGCTTGGAGGTGGCCGTCCTACCGTTACGACGACAGCGGGCATTCTAAAAGATAAAGGGCTGATCAAATACTCGCGCGGACAAATCCAAATCCTCGATGTCCCTGGGCTCATGAAGACCGCCTGCGAGTGCTATTCCGTGATTAAACATCACCTCGACAACTACACCGAATTTGATACGGGCATCCCTGCATAGCCTTTTGCCCCAGGCTTCCGTCTCTGGGTGTAGCCCCTCCCGCCCCGCTTCAAATTGCTTCTGGGCTACGTCTCCGTGCAGACCTAGCAACTCCGCCCCGCGTCCATGCCATTCACCTTGAACGCGGCGGTGCTTCATCGTAAGAGTCGCTGTGTTCGAGTTGCCGCTGAGCATACCCGGCACCTCCCGACATGGCTCGGATGGTTAGCACATCCCGACGCTATCGCTATGTTGCCCGTTGTCATGGCGCTGTTAAAGCTCCACGGCCCAAATGTCTCGAAACAGCTACCCCCATGAAGATTTGGCATAGAGGAGCGGGCGCTCCCGGCTGCTTTTCCAGAAATAAATGAGGACGATCAGACTTGCGAGCGCCGCATAGGCACACCAAACCGAGGTAAAGGCGTACCGTTTGACCGCAGTGACAACCAAGAGAATCGCCAGGTTTGCTGTGCCGAGGATTATCATTGCTCTGACCTTCGAAAAGAACAGCGAACCGCACGTTGCAATGAGATACAAGATCGCAACGGTTGTATGGTTTGTCCCTTGATTAACATATACGATGCTGTTTTGCCTGACGTAAATCTGCGTTGGATATGCCGTGAGCGCCCACAACATGTAGAGCCCTGTTAAGACGCCGACCGCGAGGAAAGGCAGCATCCGCCTGCGAGCCCATCCATCAGGTTCGAACAGCACCACGCCTAAAGGTAACAGGAATGGCAAAAGCCCCTGTGCATATAACATGTACGCCGCGCCCATATTGTGGGTCACGGCAGACGAGAGAGTACCATCTAATCCGAGCCAAACGAATCCCTCGATGAATTGATGGACGGCAAAAAGCGTGGGTAAGGACGCGAAAAGCAATTCGCGCCTGTGCTTCACCTTAGTCAAAGTGACGACGCCGAGGGCTCCAAGAACTCCGCTGCCAACAAAATTCGCCGTAGCTGAAAAACACATGGCTCGTCTTCTCCCTTACCAGGATTACAGCTCTCTTCTGAGAACAATGCATATCTCTATGATGGCGACGGATCAGGTCCCACCGTTTGACATTGAGCACGAAACTAGAAAATAGTTCCGACCCCTGAGACATCTCACCAGAAAACCAAGTCAGAACATTGACCATCTCACCCCGCCAGCGAACGTTCCGATAACTGGTGCGTCCTCGCGCGCCCTACCACTTCGCCGGCCAATCCAGTTGTGGAGTTTCTCGGCTATGCCCTGACGGAAAACTGGTCCTCGCCTGCGACACGTCGTTCCTCTTCCTCTTCCCCGACTCCGGGCTCCCGGTGCAATCAACCTCAACGCCGACCTGCTGGAGAAGTCCAGAGACCGCCAATGAGCCGCCGGAACCGATGCAGCCATCTTATTTCATCCGTGCGTTGACCTTCGCCCAACTCTGCGATCCGCGGGACACGCACCGCTGCCGCGACTTGCCGCCGACCTAAAATGAATCATGGCTCCGATCGATCCGAATCTCGGGAAGAAGATGGCTGTTCGCGTCGCTCGGGGCGCGCCTTAACCGGTGTCTCGAGCCATCCTTTGTTTGCACGAAATTCGCTCCGCGCGCATACTCAGTCCAGAACGCGGCGGTGATGGATCTGCTCGATCGAAACGGACACGTCAAGTCGCCCACCCCTAACCCGGCGCAACGCGGATCGATTTGAGCTGATCTCGAGCGATATCGGCCGAAACCTTGCGATCACCTTCGAGGGGTTCTCGTCCGAGCACGACGCCGCTCTCTTTGCGCTGATGGATACCCGGCCCTTCGGCCCCGCCGATCTCGAACCGCCCCTTCTCTATGCCTGCCGTGCCGTAGCACGGGAACTGCATCAGTGAATGGAAGCCTCGGTCCGAACCCAGTCCATGTGCCAGCAGCGCACCGATAGCGCTGCGATTCGCTGTCCGCCGGGAGAGTATGCCCAGGCTGTCGATACGGTTGATCTCAGGCTGTTGGCGCAGATCTGGTCTCATTCCACCGACGTTTGGTTTATCGATCCATTCGGCGAAGAGCACAGCTTCGAAGCCATTGAGGAGCATGTCTTTGAGAAGGTAATGGGAGCAATGTTCTCGGCGCGCGACCTGAAAGATGCATCGACCTGAAAGATGCATGACGTGGCGATCTATGGGAACGGCAACTCACCATGGTCAGAGTTCCACCGGGATTTTCACGCGGCCTTGCGCAAAGACGGCCCGGCGGCAACGACACACGGCGTCGAGACCCAGGCTTACCGAAAAGAAGCCGGAAAGTGGTTTCTCGTCCACGTGCACTCTTCAGAAGATCGCCAGCCGACTCTCTGGAGAGATCGCAAAAGATCTCAAGAGATGCGTAGGCGGCAAGACACGAACGCACTCGCCCGCTCTAAAACCGCCGCCGCGAAAGGCAGAACCACGCCTTGGCGCTGTGATCGCGGAACTCGGTCCCACGCAATTCGACAATTTCCAGAGCTGGTTCGATGGCCAGCGTCACCTCCCTGGCCGACCGGCGCGGCGGACCGGTCTCCCGAGGGCCGCCTTCGGTGGAGCCGATGAGGCTCAGCCAGAGGCCTCCAGGAACGAGGGCCGCCGCGACCCCTGCGGCGAACCGCGCGCGTTCCTCCGGTTCATCGAAGACATGGAAGCAGCCGCGGTCGAAGACGAACTCAAACGAATCCTCGGGCGGAGAGCCGGCGAGAAAGTCCAGAGTTCGGAAGCGGCAATCGAAATCGCGCTCGGCCACCTTCGCGGTAGCTCGTTCGACGGCGAGCGGGGCGACATCGATGCCAAGCACGTCGAACCCGCGCTCGGCCAGCCAAAGGGCGTTGGTCCCGGTTCCCGCGCCGATCTCGAGAGTCCGGGTGGGCTGAATGCGACCCGAAGTGACCAACTCGACCAGCAGCGGTTCGGGTTCCCCGGTGTCCCAGGGAAGATCTCCCGCGGCGTAACTCTCATTCCAGCAACGATGCGCCATCACCACAAGTCTAACGCCCAATCGATGCCCGCGGCTACCCACGGCCCGCTCTCACCGCACTACAGCCGGAGGTCGAGGCATCGTGCGTGGACCGGCGATCAGTTGGCTGCGACCGACCGACAGCGATCTACTGGACCCGACGCATCGATCTCTGTCCATCCACACATTGAGGTGCAATGAGACGGGGAGAAACGCGGAACACCCGCCGCACCCCCCCCAACAAGTCCGTAATCGCCTCAACACAAGTAGCGGTATTGCCAGAGAAGCAATGGAAGGATGACAGGCTGACGGATGAGATTCTTGGGAGCCGCTGCTTGATCACAGTTTCGCCGTATCGAGCGGTAGCCAATTGCTGTCAGCGGGCGCAGACCATCCGACACCCATCAGACGCCGATCGTCGCACCGCAATTCAGGCACGCCACCTGGCAGCACCCGGCTGGCCGGAGCTGTGTCGAAGTGAGGCCGGTGACATGGCTCGTGATGATCAGCTCTGACCCAATGGGGCGGGCCTTTTCATCGCTCAGAGCCTTCCGTGCCTCTTCTTCGCACTGGATCTTCGGCTTCCCAAGTGAGCTCTGTTCGATCCCGTAGGAGCGAAATGCGCGGTCGAAAGCTCGCCGAATGGTAGCTCAGACAAGTCACTCGCACGTTCACCAGCATGAACTGGTGACTCCTACGTGCAGTCAGCGCTCGGCAATCTTGGTCGAAGCAATTGGCAAGAAGGACTTCAACGCTCGATCAGGCGCCCGCCTGACGGCCGCGCGGAATGGGAATGGTACGGATGCCGTTCTGCGGGCGCAGCGTGATTTTGGGTTGCGGTTCAATGTTCTGGCCGGGAACGAGCGCCAGCCGCCAGCGTTGCGCGATGGTGGCCAGCGCCAGGGTCGCTTCCATCCAGGCGAAGGACTCTCCGATGCACTGACGTCCGCCGCCACCGAAAGGGAAGTAGGCGAAACGCGGTCGGGCGGCCTTGGCCTCGGCCGTAAATCGCTCCGGGGTGAATCGCTCAGGATGAGGAAACCAGCGCGGATCGCGTTGCACAATGTACTGGCTAAAGAAGACCATGGCGCCTTTCGGCAGCCGGTAAGGGCCAATCGACACGTCCTCAAGCACTTCGCGGCCCATGGCCCATGCGGGCGGGTAGAGGCGCATCGATTCGGCCAGCACCATCGCGGTATATTCAAGACGCGGCATATCTTCGAGCGTGGGCCCACGGCCGGCGAGCACGCCTTCAAGTTCCTCGTGCAGGCGCTCTTCGGCCAGTGGATTTTGCCCGAGCAGAAACCACGTCCAGGCCAGCAGGTTGGCTACGGTTTCATACCCGGCCAGAAAGAGTGTGAGTACCTGGTCGCGTGCCTCGTCCGCGCTGAGGCTGAGGCCATTGCCATCCGCCTGGTCGTCGCGCGCGGCCAGCAGCATGGAGAGCAGATCGCCACGTTCTTCAAGGCCGCCTTCCGAGGAGGTCTCAATTCGCCGCCTCGCGATCATAAAGTCGACCACTTCATCGAGTCGGGCTTTGGCGTGGCGGAAGCGCCGCATGGCGGGTAAGGGCGAGTCCAACAGCAGTTCGGCGCGGGGCATGGCGATCAGGTAGTTGTAAAGATCCATCACGATGTTGACCTGGTCGTTGATGACGTGAATCTCCGCTGTGACCTCGGTGTCAAAGAGCGTGCGCGCGGTGATCTGCAGGGCGAGGCGCATCATCTCGGCCGCAATGTCAATCGGCTGGCCGGGCTGCCATGCTCGGCTGAGGCCGTCGGCCAGGTCAACAATCTGGGTCGCGTAACGTTGAATGCGCTGGCGATGGAAGGCCGGCGCGGCGATACGGCGGCCGCGCTTGTGGGCCTCGCCATCGGAGGTGATAAGACCTTCCCCGAGCAGGATCTTCATGCGCTTCTGGGTGCGGTCTTTGCCGAACGATGCGGCTTTGTCGATGAGCACTTCTCGGATGTCGGCCGGGTCGTTGAACAGCACCACATCACGAAACAGGATGCGGTAATGGGCGGCACGGCCGTAGCGGCGCAGGTGCTCGAAGAGCAGAATCGGATTACCGGGCTTGAAGAACCTGTGGAAGAGATAGAACGGCAAATTCATGCGCAGCCCGGGTGGAAAAATGTAGCGGCCGCGGTGTACCAACAGTGGAGCCTGGGAGTCGGCGGGCCGAGCGAACTGGTGATCAGAGCAAGCCACGGTTCGAGTTTAGACCATAGCAACTGCGGCGCTCCGACTCCTGCTCGATTCAAATTCGACGGCATCCTTTGGGGGCAGAAAGGAATCTCTAGTTAAGTACGGGCCTGCTTGAAGAAGGGCTGGGTGTGGGGTGTGCGACCCGAGTCGGCTGCCTCGCTCAGCACCTTGACGGCCCGCAGAGGGAAGGGGACGGATGGCAGAAGACAAGGCCTTGCGCCAGCACTTGGTGAGCCTGTTGAAAGGCGGAGATGCGCATGCGGATTTTGAGCACGCGATCAAGGATTTTCCGGCGGAGGTGCGCGGGAAGATACCTAAGTCCGCGGAGCATTCGCCGTGGCAGTTGCTCGAACACTTGCGCGTTGCGCAATGGGACATCCTGGATTTTTCGACCAATCCGAAGTACAAGACGCGGGAGTGGCCGAAGGAGTATTGGCCGGAGACCGAAGCTCCACCGGACCCCAAGGCTTGGGACCGCAGCGTGAACGCTTTTCGCAAGGACCTGAAGGTGTTATGCGCGCTGGTCGAGGACGAGAAGACGGATTTGTTTGCCAGGATTCCGCATGGGGACGGGCAGACAATTCTGCGCGAAATCCTGGTGGTCGCGGATCACAATGCCTATCACCTGGGACAGATTGTTCTCACGCGCAGGCTGCTCGGGGTTTGGAAGTAGCGTCCGGAAAGTCAACTACCCCTTCATGCATGGAGGCGCGTGTGAACGCTCGTGTTGACCTCCGACGTGCTCTCGGAAGCGAGTCGCGCGGTACGGTCTGGTCGTAGGATTCAGGTCTGGCCGGCGGATCGAGGGACCCGGGGGACTGGCACGGAATTATGGATTGGACGTTTCCAGGTTTGCGGCAATCAGGCGCGTTGCCACGGCATCAACAATTCTTGCGTGTACCTGATCCATATCCAGGTCGCCTTCAATGAGGACGACGCGCTCGGGTTGGCGCAGAGCGATTTCGCGATACTTCTGCCAGACGCGCTGGTAAAAGGCGTTCTGTTCGGCTTCAAAGCGGGACTCGTCGGGACCGTTCTGTTCGGCGGTGCGCTGGTTGCGGCGCCGGGCGCGCTCGAGCGAGACTTCCAGGCTGGGCAGAAGCAGCAGCGTGAGATCCGGTTGCAGGTCGCCGCAGAGCAGGCGGTGCAACTCAAGGACCGGGGTCGAGCCCAGCTGGCGTCCACCTCCCTGGTAGGCTTCGGTGGAATCGGTGAAGCGGTCGCAGAGCACAATGCGTCCCTGGGCAAGAGCCGGCTCGATGATTTCGGCGATGGCCTGCGCGCGATCAGCAAACATCAGCGCCATTTCCGTCATGGGCGCCAGACCGGTCTGCCGCGAGTCGAGGACCAGGGCGCGAATGCGGTCGCCGGTTTCGGTGCCGCCGGGCTGGCGGGTCAGGATAGGCTCGACGGAGGGAAGACGCTTCTTGAGCCATTGTGCAAGGCGGCGCATTTGCGTCGTTTTGCCTGATCCATCGAGGCCTTCCAAAGTGATGAACAAGGCGCGCGGCATGGGCTGAGTCTAACACTCGGACAGCCGGCGCTTGGCCTCGGCCTGGTTGGCCCCGGGGGGAAGACGACTTACTCGGTTTGTGGTTGAACCAGATGGCTTTTCAACGTCTTCAGAAACAACCGCAGATCTGCTCCCTCGGATGGCACCCCCGGAGCTGAAAGGGAACGACAATCAAGATCCCCCAGGCTCCTCTTGTGTTCTGTCCTTGCAGTCGCTTTGCTGGCTGCCGGCAGTCTTCGAGCACAGAACCTTACGCTTGAAGGGCAGATGGGCGGGTTCATCACGCCCACCGCTTAGCTGGTCGAATTTGCAGAGGGCCAGGTATTTTTCCATCCGGCCGTGGGTTACCACTTTGGCCGTGGGTTACCACTTTGTGGATGCGGCCAAGGTGATAGGCAACTTTCACGCCTTCTGCATTCGAGGAGGGGTTTGGCAACCGCGCGGAGTTGGGCTTTACGCGCAGCGTGCACACGCTGGGCGACAGCAATATGCCCAGCGAGGGAGCGTTCACCGAGCTGTCGAATACGAACGGCCTGAACATCTTCAACGGCAACGTCGTGGCCATTCGGGACGGGCAGTTTTTCGCCGCTGGTGCCGGGGCTGGCGGCGGGTTTTGTGGTGCGTACCGGGGACAAATTTGTCTCCAGTATCGTGGGCAGGGAACTGGGCGGAAGCCCCGGCGCCTATATCAACGAAGATGTGTACGTGACTGCGACCAGGACCTGGCTGCATCCGCCGCTGCCGTTTCCGGTGAACCTGGGATGGACGGCGACCAACGCCTCGATCGATGGAATCGGAGGCCAGGCAACACGGTTTGGCGGGCGCGTTTTCGGAGGGCTGGGCATTCCCCTCCCGGGGGCCATCGAAGATGGCGATTCTTCCCTCCGCGGGATTCTCGCAGCCGCCGCCGACTTCAAAAAACCCGGGCGACATTCCGCTGGGCGGACGAGCGCACGTACCGACGACGCTCGACTACGCGGTGCGCCGAACCGAGAAACAGCATCCGCACTTTGCCTTCGACATTGGCATTGGGCAGGTGGCCGGAAATATCGGCACAGCGCAATTGCCTGCCGGGTTGCCGGCGCCCAATCCGCCGGTCATTCTGCTCCCGGTGAACCTTGAGGCGCGCCATGGTCATCGGAGTGGGGCTCAGTCTTTGTCCCTGACGTCTGCCAGGCCGGTCTAAAGCGATTGAAATCAGACGCAAAACTGCGGTGTTCAGATTTGACCATACAAACACCATACCTGCCCATCTAGCCTGGCTGGATGGTTTCCCCGGCTGGGACGCTGCCGGGAGATGCACCGATTGGCAGCGCACGCCTGGAGGAGCCCTGGAGGTTCCTTTGCGACTGCTTCGCTCTGCCCCTTTGCTCCTGCTAGCACTGCTGGTGTTGGTTATGCCGGCCTCAGTGCGCGCTCAAATTTCCATCACCGTAGGTTTCGCTCCGCCGGCGTTGCCGGTCTATGAGCAACCTCCGTGTCCGGAGGCAAACCTGATGTGGACGCCCGGCTACTGGTCGTATGACGACAGCTATGGCGATTACTACTGGGTTCCCGGCGCATGGGTTCCCGCACCGTTTGAGGGCGCGCTTTGGACGCCGGGATACTGGGGCTGGAATAACGGCAGCTATGGCTTTTACCAAGGCTACTGGGGGCCCGAAGTGGGCTACTACGGTGGCGTGAACTATGGCGGCGGCTATCTGGGCGTCGGCTTTGCCGGCGGTGAGTGGCGCGGCGGCGTGTTTGCCTATAACACGGCGGTCGTCAATGTGAACAGGACGATCATTCGCAACACCTATGTCGATCGAACCGTAGTGGAGCGCGACACGGTTTCAAATCCGCGTCACGTCGCCTACAGCGGCGGACCCAACGGCATTCGCCATGAGCCCACTGCGCACGAGCAGTCAGCCATGCACATGCAGCACACGCCGGCTACCCGTTTCCAGACTGCGCATGTAGCGGCGGCGCGGGCCGATAGGGCGTCTTTTGCCAAGGCCAATGGAGGGCATCCGCACACCCTGGCTGCGGCGCGGCCGCTGGCAGCGGCAAGGGAAACTTCTCCGGCGGGAACCAGGACCGAGGCGAGAACGCCGGCCTCATCCGCTGCCCGGGCGGAGTCGAAGGCTGCTCCCAGGACAGAGCCGCGCAGCGAAGAGCGGGCCGCACCCAAGGCTGAGCCGAGGACTGCGACGCACGCTGAATCGAGGACCGAGCCAAAGGCGGCAGCTCCCAGAACAGAGGCGCGCACTGCGCCGAAGGCCGAGCCCAGGTCTGAACCCAGGACTGAGCCCAGGACTGAGGCAAGGACTGAGCCAAGGGCCACCCCGCATGCTGAATCCCGTTCTGAGCCCAGGGCGACCTCGTCCCGGGCGACTGAGTCGAAGCCGGAAGTGAGAGCGGAGCCGGAGCCAGCGCCGAGGGCCGAGCCCAGGACCGAGACGCGAGCCGAACCCCGAGCAGAATCCAAGGCCGAGACGCCGCGGCCGGAGACACACACGGCTCCCAGGGTCGAGCCCCGTTCTGAGCCCAAGGCTGAGCCAAAGGCCGCCGAGCGTGCTGAATCCCGTCCAGAGCCCAGGGCCGAGGCGCCCAAACCCGCTGCGCCCAAACCCGCTGCGCCAAAGCCGGCTGCACCGAAGCCGGAAGCGAGAACTGAGCCGAAGCCGGCTCCGAGGGCCGAGCCCAGGTCCGAGTCCAGGCCTGAACCCAAACCGGCCGCTGCAAGGCCGGAAGCGAAGCAGGCTCCCAGGCCGGAGTCAAGACCTGCTCCTGCGGAAAACAAAAAGCCCGAAGAGCAGCCAAAATAAGACCAGCGCTCGAATTTCCCTCGAAACTTGCGAAGGCCCACGGGCAAGCCGTGGGCCTTTTCTCGTTTTCTGGCTTTGCCTTCGTGGTCCGGTATGTGCCACAAAATAAGCCAGTAACCACATGGATGCGGGCGCGATCGTTTGGGAAAAGACCGGCTCAAGCCGGCAACTTATGATGAAGGTCGGTGTTCCCAAAGAAGTAGACTGGGTGCCTAATCGCGCTTCAGGACTCATCGACTCGAAAATCAGTGGAGGTACTTCATGCGACTTTTCCGTTCTGTCCGTTGGCTCTTGCTGGCGATGCTTGTTTGTGCGGTTCCGGCTTCTTCCTACGCGGGCGTGTTCATCAGCGTTAACTTCGGGCCGCCGGTTCTGCCCGTTTATGTGCAGCCTGTGTGCCCAGCGCCGAACCTGATCTGGACTCCTGGCTATTGGGGCTACGGGCCAGACGGCTACTACTGGATACCGGGCGCGTGGGTTCCTGCGCCCTATCCTGGCGGCCTATGGACGCCCGGCTACTGGGGCTGGTCAAGCGGCCTGTACGTGTTTCATCCCGGCTACTGGGGTCTTCACGTGGGCTACTACGGCGGAGTGAACTACGGTGGCGGTTACCTGGGTATCGGCTTTGCCGGCGGCGAATGGCGTGGCGGCGTGTTTGCCTATAACACCGCGGTGGTCCACGTGAACCCAGCGTTCGTCCACACCACGTTTGTCGATCGCACCGTCATTCAGCGCTACACGGTGGCCAATCCCAATCACGTGGCATTCGCGGGCGGCCCGGGCGGCATCAATCATCTGCCGGGTCCGGAAGAACGGATTGCGGAGCACGAGTCGCATATCGGGGCGACGAGCTTCCAGTCGCAGCACGAGGCTGCGGCGCGGGCAGACAGGACCTCCTATGCCCGGGCGAATGGCGGACACCCGGCAAACCTTGCTGCCAACCGGCCTCTGGCGGCCGAGTCGCACGCGGCGCCGGCCGCCCACGCGGGAGCGCCCATGGGTGCCAACCGGGGCGCGTCCAATGCGGGTGGATTCCGTCCGAATGCTGGTGCCGCACCTCGGGCACCCAATGGGGCGGCCTCTCGTCCTGCGGCGGCGCCTCGGGGCAATACGGCACCGCCCAGGGGCAATGCAGCGCCTGCCAGGCCTGCGCCCAAGCCCAGGCCTGAAGGGCACGAGAAGTGAGTTGAACGGCAAGGCAATCTCTTCTTAAGCAATCATGCCCGCGAGCAATCGCGGGCATGATTGCGTCAGTGGGCCGGTTCGAAGAGCCGAATGCCGGCGATCTCGATTTCGAGGCCGGGGAATTGAGGATGGTCATTTTCGCGGATGCGATAGGCGAGATCGACCAGAGTGTCCTGCTTCAAGCCAAGCGCTCGGGCTCGACCGGCCAGGTCCCAGCCCACGCCGCGCATGGGCGCGCCGGATCCATCGGCGAGTAGGGAGTCCTGCGCCAGCTCCAGGCGGATGTGGCGCTCCTTCATGATGCGCGGCGGACCGATCAGACGTGCCTTGTGCGCCACAAAGATCGGCGCGGCGTTGCCGTGGCCCAGTGGCTCCAGCTTGCTGAGCCATCGAGCCAGGACAGGCGTGATGCGGTCCAGCGGCAGTTCGGCGTGAATGCGCAACAGGTGCTCCGGCTCGCGATGGGCAAGATGAATTGCCGCATAGCTGCGCAGCCGTATTTTCAGAGCGGCAAGGTTTTCCGCGGGCATGGCGAAGCCCACGGCAAAGGCGTGGCCACCAAAGCGTGTGAACAAATCCGGGCAGCTCTCGAGCGCACTGAGCAACTGGAATCCATCCACGCTGCGTCCGGAGCCATGGGCGACGCCGTCTTCGACGCTCACCACGATGGCCGGCCGGGCAGTGCGCTCCACCACGCGCGAGGCGAGAATTCCGATGACGCCGCGATGCCAGCCATCGCCGTCGATCAGCAGCAGGCGATCGAGCGCCAGTTCCGGATCGGCGACAAGACGAGCTTGAATCGCGGCCAGTGCCGTGGCCTCGGTGTCGCGGCGCTCGCGATTGAGCTGCTCCAGCTTGCCGGCCAGTTCAGCGGCGCGGGCCCGATCGCGTGTACAGAATAGTTCGATCACTTCCGAGGCCACATCCATGCGGCCAGCGGCATTGATGCGCGGGGCAATGCGGAAGGCGACATCGAAGCCGGAAATCGGTTTGACTGCAGGGTCCAGGGCAGCAGCGGCAAGCAGCGCGCAGAGGCCGACGCCTGCCGGGCGGCGCAGTTCACGCAGGCCCAGTGTGGCGATGACGCGATTCTCGCCGCGCAGAGGAACGGCGTCGGCAATGGTGGCAATGGCCGCCATCTTTAAAAAACTGGGCAGCGTTTTCTCTCTCGTGCGCAGCGCATTGCGCCGCTCAAGCATGGCTTGGGCCAGTTTGAGCGCAATGGCGGCGCCGCAAAGAAATTTTTCCGGATAACCGCAGCCGGTCTGGTTGGGGTTCAGAATCGCCAGCGCATGCGGCACCCGATCGCCGGCCTCCGGCAAGTGATGGTCCGTAATGATGAGATCGAGGCCCAGCCTGCGCGCCGTCTCCGCTTCGGCAAACGCGCGCATGCCCGTGTCGACGGTGATGACCAGACGCACGCCGTCGGCATGGGCCGCTTCGAGTACCTTCGATTGCAGACCGTAGCCTTCGCGCAGGCGGTGCGGCACATGGAAGCGCACCGTGCCGCCGAGCATCTCGATGGCCGTCTTGAGCAGCACAACAGCCGTGGTGCCATCGACATCGTAGTCGCCGTAAAGCAGCACGGGCTGGCGCTCAACAATCGCCTGCTCCAAACGCGCCACAGCGGTGTCCATGCCCAGCATCGCGAACGGACTGTGAAGGTGCGACGGCTCAGGATCGAGAAAAGCCCGAGCCGCCTGCGGATCTGTGATCCCGCGCGAGACGAGCAGTTCGGCCAGTACCTGGGGCAAGCCGGCCGCTTTGGCCAGCTCGGCTGCTCGATCGGGATGCGCCACATCGCGCACCCAGCGTTGATTGGGACGCTGGAATGGTTCAGCGTCCGTCAATCCAGGGCCGGCAGCGCTCACCGTGCTTATTCGTCCTCGTCGTGATCGTGGTCGTCGATCACGATGTCCTGGAAGCTTTCGATGTCTTCCAGCAGCGTCTGGAAGCGCTCATACCACTCGGTAGTGGTCTCGTGCAGAAACACCAGTCCCTGATAAACAAAGCCCAGCTGAATGTAGCCCAGATTACCCGCATATTTGCGCAGCCATTGCGCTTCCACCAGTTCTGTGGCTTCTTCGTCGGGGAAGTTCATCTCGCCGGCTTCTTCAATCAGGGCGTCGAGTTCCTCGCGTTCCAGCGTCATCTCGCTGAAGGTGACAAAGGGAGCGCCAACGTGTTTGGCCATCTCCACAAAATCCTTCCACGCGTCCGGGTTGTTCTGTCCCTCCCACACAATCGAGGGAATATCTTCGGTGACGTATCCAGGCAGGCGCTTGAGGCCGTGCCCTTCAATAAAGGCCACCATGTCGTCTTTTAGCGAAAGCAGGTTTTCCGTGCTCATAGTCAAACCTTATTTTCGCAGATCGCGCCGGGTCGGGGTGATCTGATTCTATGGCGATTGTTCCTGGCCGGAATACTCCGCGCCTTCCGGGCGCCCGTTTCGGCCGCGCGCCGGTAGGAGCGGTTAGTCTGGAATCAGCCGAAAAAGCCGCTTGTGGCCTTGATCCGCGCTCTTACTCTCGAACTCTTGTCCAAAGTCCATGGAGGAATACCGCTTGCCCGCATTTGAACGTCACGTCTTCGTCTGCCAAAATAGCCGCCCTGCCTACGCGCCTCGCCCATCGTGCACGACCGACGGCAAGAGCGAACTGTTCACCGAGTTGCAGCAACTTAGCAAAGCTGCCGGACTGGGCGGCCGGGTGCGCATCAACAAAGCCGGATGTCTTGACCAGTGCGAGCACGGGCCCACGGTGGTGGTGTATCCGGAAGCGGTGTGGTACGGCCATCTGCAGGCCTCGGATGCCGCGGAGATCGTCGAGCAGCACCTGGTGGGCGGCAAGCCTGTGGAGCGACTACGACTGGCAGAGGAGTGCATCAACACCAAGAGCTGCCCGCATCGCGGGTAAGAAACGGATTCACTCCGGCCCCAAACAGCGCTCAGCAACCCCGCCCGTACCCCATTCCTGCTCTCCGCCGCTGGGGGAGCCAGGAACGGGATGGGGGAAGAATCTAAATTGTCCTGAACAGCAGATCTTCAAGCGCCATGCGCCGCACCTGCCAGGCTTCGCGATTCTCTTCCTTGGCCTTCATGCGGCATTTGCCCTCGTCGGTAAAGACCAGCGTTACTTCGAACATCTGGTTACCGCTGCTATCCAGAACCAGGATGGCGTGATCTTCAAGCTGAAATGTCACCGTCCGGCGGAAATCGGCGGCCTCCAGGATGACGGTGAATACATTTCCCTTTTCGTCGACGGAGAACTTGTAGGGCGCATTTTGCGGGCGCAGGTCATTGCGCGCCTTCACGTCGGTTTCCACGTCATCCATCATGATCCTGAACACCCTCGGAAGGGAGCAGGCCGTTCTCTGAGCTACCCAATCGAATTTGGTTTTGTCTACGGCTGCTTTCTCGCTCACGTTTCCGTCTCCCAACTGAAATCTCCTTGGTGCATTCAACGCCGGCACGCTTCCATACCGGGTGATTTTTTCAAAACCTCAAGCCGTTGTGAATTGGGCAGGCGGATAAACTCTGCCCTGAACAAACAGGCCCTACTATAAATGGTGGGCCGGCGCCGGGGTCGCGTGCTTCGAGATGCGTTCCTCGCTCTCCAGAGGTCAAACCCGCTCAACGCCCCCGCCAAAACCGGCGATTCTCAATTGGATGCGGCTAGAACGCCTCGCGTCTGGCGTGGGCGCGTCGGGGGCGGGCGCAATGCGGTCTCACTCGGCCATCCTCGGCGGGTAGAAATTCTTTGATCGATTTGAGCCGGGCGAATATGCGATCATTTGCCTGAACGGCTCATCGGGGTGGGCTGCGCCAAGGCAAATTCAGCATTTCAACCCAGCAACCCGGAGGTCGTCATCGCGCCAAGAATGCGTTTAGGGGACCTGTTGGTCCGCGTCAAGAAGGTCACGGAGGCTGATGTGGCCAAGGCTCTTGAACGCCAGTCCTTGCAAGGCGGCAGGTTGGGAGACCACCTGGTGGCCATGGGAGCCATTGAGGAGAGTGCTCTTGAAAGTTTTATCCGTCGCATTCCTTCTGAGCCCGCCAAGATCGCCGACACGGGCCTCGAAGAGGCGGACCTGCTGAGCTTGCTGATGAAGCTGATCTACACCGGCGGCCTGGAATCCAACCGCCAATTTGTCGAGGCCATCAAGCTGCCCTACGTAATTGTGCTTGACCTGGTGCAGATAGCGATCGACCGCCAGTTGCTGCGCACGCTGGGAACCCACGCCGCGGGCAGCCTGTTGGATATGCGCTACGTGCTTACTGAAGAAGGCCGCCGCTGGACCATCGACGCCCTGGAGCGTCTGCACTACGTTGGTCCCGCGCCGGTGACGCTGGACCAATTCACCGAGCAGGTGACCCTGCAAAAGCTGACCAACGAAACCATCTCGTTTGAGCGCATCCGCGAGTCGTTCAGAGGCCTCACCTTTGACGACAGCATCATCGAGCAATGCGGACCGGCCTTGAATTCGGGCCGCGCCATACTGCTCTACGGGCCGCCGGGCAACGGCAAATCGTCGGTCGCCTTCTGCCTCGGCAATGTTTTT
>DATDLS010000383.1:0-6040 GCA_036519195.1 Occallatibacter sp.
CAAAGACGGCGCAAGTTACTCAACCATAGCTCTGCGGAGGACATCCGTTATAACGAGCGCACCACAGTTGAACGGGTCAATGCACGTTTGAAAGATGAGTTCGGAGGCAGAATGGTACGAGTACGCGGAAATGCCAAAGTGATGTGCCATCTGATGTTCGGCATCGTCGCTCTGGCTGCGGACCAGATACTGCGCCTCGTCGTTACGTAGGCTGCTGCTCACGCATCCGGAAATCCACAGGAATCAATAGCCATCCTCAGTCGCGGCGTGCCCGAAAACGCCAAACTTCGTCCCCTCACCCATCCTGTAGCAACCAAACCCCGTTGCCACACGGAAAAATGCCGCTTCCTCGGCGCAAAATTTTTCCGGTTGTCCGGCTTTTTCGTCGCTCAAGCGAATTTTGCAAGTGCCTCTTGAGATAGAAGCCAATCCATCGCTCCTGTTCGGCTCGCCATAGCTGGGCTGTTGCCGAGCCACAAGGGGGCGGAGGGGCCTCCCATCCCCAGTCCAATGGGAATTGGACTGGGCGCAGCTTCAGCGATGAATTCGGTCCGTTTCCGAGCGAAGCCCTGTTGTTCGTTGCACTCTCCGAACTCTGGCACCCACGTCAATCGGTGCGCTCAGCTGTCGATAGAACTTGCCCCAGGCTATCGATGACTGATCGAGCTTTGGATCCGGTATCACCTTGATTGCATACTGATGCTCCTTGCACGAGGCGGCGTGAACGGGCTGATGACCGAGGTGCTGGAGACGCACATCCGGTTCCACCTTGAGGACGGCACCAAAGAGAGTATTCCCCGGAACTGGGCGAGGACTTGATCGATCTTATGCGCGCCTACCTGAAGTGAAGTCATTCTCGCCGATCCCTCAAAAAAACGCGGCGGCCGAAGCCGCCGCGTTGAGCGCAACCGAAAGGTTGAGGTTAGAAAATAAGGTGGAAGGACATCTGGATGTTGCGCGGGCCGCCAATGGTGCCGACGACCTTACCAAGTCCCTGATTGTTCGCTTTCGTAAGCGGCGAATACTCGGTAGCAATGTTGCACGCCGTTACGTTGTTGCAGGCCGGAACAGTTCCACTTGCTGCAACGTTGGTCAGCGTCGGATCATAAGCAACCTGACCAAAGTTCAGGCTCGTACCGTTGCTTGAAGAATTGCCCGACCCTTGGCCGGTTCCAACGGAGTTACCGGGGATATCGAAGCTGGTGGTGTTGGTCAAGTTGTAGACATCGAAGGTATATCGCCCAGAAATGCGGTCTGTAAACCTCGTGGCCTTGATAAGCGAAATATCGGCACGCTTCTGAAATGCCTGGCGGAAGATATTCCGCTGTCCTGTACCAAACGTTGTCTCGTAGACGTCGCAAACATTCTGCACGCCGCCCGTAGTGGGACCGCAAGCTGGAACGCCATTGGTTCCCACAGCGACGATGGGAGCTGCGAAGGCGGCGGGGTTAAGAGCGAGATCGTCGCCGGCAGCGTCGACAAACCCACCGGAGTGACCAGTCTTGGCTGTTTTGGCAGTGAAACCGGGAGCGAGAGGAAGAATGGGATTTGTAATTCCATCGCTATTGCCGTAGAAAAGACTGCCGGCAGCACCTGAGAAGTCTTCCACGCTGTAAGGCTGACCGCTTTGTACAACGGTGATGCCGCTAAGCTGCCAACCGTTTGCAAAGCGCCCAAGAAGAGACGAGTCGCTGCCGAACTTGCGCAACTGATATGTGTAGTAGAAGTTGAGGATATGGGTGCGGTCGAAATCCGACGACGCATATCCGCTGCGAAGATTGAGAGGATTGTTTCCGTTGTAAAACAATCCAAGGGCGCTCTGCTCATCTAGCGAATGCGAGTAGGTATAAGAAGCGCCAACCTGGATTCCGTGTGTGAGCCGCTTTTCCAAGTGTGCCTGGAGCGCATCGTAGGCTGAATTGCCAGCCGCTTGGTAGCTGACCGAGTTGATGCTGTAGCCAAGAAAGGGAACACGAAGATCGGTGTTACCGCCATCGAAAGTGTTAATGGGCTCGTCGACCAGGTTGTTCCCATTAATATCGGTGACCTGATACCCGTAGTTGGAAGTCTGTCCGTTAATTGGATTGGTTTGGGAAGCCAGTCCTGGCTCGTTGAAGGGCACTGGAATGACGCCATGGCGGCCGCGGTTGCCAACATAGCCAAGGGTGACGGCCAGATCGTTGAGGGGCTGCCACTGAATGTCGAAGGAGAGATTCTCAGTGTAAGGCAGCTTATTGTTGATAGCGTAGGAACCGAAAGCAAAGGTTTGGTTGCCATTAATAATGCCTGCCGCATTGGAAAGATAGGTGGTGAATGTCGCAGGATTGCCATTGGGAACTGCGGGCTCCGTTGCACCAAAAGGTTGCGATAGGGTCCCACCCTTGGGGGCGCTCTGTGGGATGACGAAGGGTGGCTCCTGCGTCACGCCGAAGGGGCCGCTGGTGCCACCGCCCGCCCCTGGCGAAAGATAGGTGAATAGTTCGCCGCGATCATAGTACAGACCAACGCCGGTACGAACAACAACCTTACCTTGGAACCTGCTTGGACTCCATGCGACGCCGATGCGGGGAGAGATACCCCATTGACGGCCCTTTAGGGTTGAGTCGCTTATACCTGCAGTCGGAAATTGCTTATTGTTGCCCGCAATGATGAATCCGTCATTGACGATGGTATCTGAGCCTGCATTGTAGGAATAGAGATTCGGATCGAAGTTGAACAGATTGCCGTACTTCTCGGTAAGCGGACCATCCCAGTCATAACGTATGCCTGCCGTGATGCTGAGGTTCGGCATAGCCTGCCATTTGTCCTGCGCATAGGAGCCGACCTGATTGGAGCGATAGTAGCGGCTGGCTGCGCCTAGAAGCAGAGTCGACTTAGTACCAGTTTCCTCGGTTCCCGTCAAGAACGTATCAAACTCAGTAAATGCGAGGGAAGCAGTTTCCGTACGGTTATTGCGGACATTGAGCTGGGTATAGCCGTAGTTGGTCCCCACCGTGATGGAATGCCTGCCCAGACTCCAGATCGCGTTGGAAGAGGGAGCCCAGCGATTTTGAAATACACCTGTCCGGTCGAAGGTACCGGTTGGCCCAATGTTCAGCCCCGACTTCATATTAATGTTTTGTGTTCCGAGGCCGCTGAAGTTTCCAATGCTTAGGCCGGGAAATGTGGAGAAGCCGAAGAGGTTGATGCCGACGGTTGCGGGCGTCAGGGGCTGATCATCGAACGAATAGGCCTTTTCGCGGACGAACCCCATGCTCTGCGTCCAATTGAAGCGCGGCGAAACAGCGATGGCATTGGTCAGCGATGCTACGTGCGCGCCCGTATCCAGATGCTGCTCAAATCCGCTTACTGCCGAGGCGCCGAAGGGTGCTAAGGATGGATCGTGCTGGTAGAAGTACTTTGCCGCTAGAGTATCTTTCTTGGAGAGGTTATAGTCGATATTTGCAGTTGCCTGGTTGGCCACAAACAGAGGCTGACCGAGCTCGGTCACGTTCACATTGTTTCCCGGAGCATCCACGCCGGGTTGCTGCGACGAGGGAATCAGGTATTGCCCATTCGGTAGTTTGAAGTTGAAGAGACTGAGTGCGGCAGGGTCAATGCTGGCCGGATTGACAGTTTTGCCGAAGTCCTTCTGGGCAACCGCGGCCAAACTATTGGCATCCCGCGCATCGGTGAGATCGGGGGCTACGAATAGCTGCGAAATACCGTTCTGCTGATCCGCAACATGTTGGTACTGATAAGAAAGAAAGCCGAAAAGCTTGTCCTTGATAATGGGAGCACCGAAAGTAGCGCCTGCAGTATACCGATGCAACTGTGGGACGGGTAGAACGGGGGTCTGGTCCTTATAGAAGAACGGATCGGCATTGAGCCAATCGGTCGCTCGATAGAGATAACTCTGACCGTGAATCTCGTTGGTGCCAGACTTGGTGCTGAGGTCGATGTGTGCGCCGCTGGTCGACCCCTGCTGCGCGTCATACATAGAGGTATTTACGCGAATTTCCTGGATAGACTCTGGGGCGGGAGTTGGAAGGGATTGACCGATAGCGTCATAGACGGAGGTATTTGTCACAATGACCCCGCCTGCAGCAAAGTTCTCGCCAGTGTTTGGAACCACGCGACCGCTTGCTACTTCGCTGGTGCTCTTGCCGTTGAAGAGGTTACTGGTGTCAACGCCATTGAACTGGAAAGTGTTGCTCGTGTCGCGCTGGCCGTTGGCCCAAATTGGCTGGTTACCCAACCCAGCGTTGGTGCCGGTACCACTCAGCAGTTCAGCGCTCACGCCAGGCGCCAAGATAGCAAGCTGCGTAAAGCTGCCAGTGGCGAGCGGGACATTTTCTATTTGAGCGCTATCAAGTATGTAACCGTTGGTAGTATCGGTTGCGTTCAACAATGGTGTTTCATTCACTGTTATCGAGGTTGCAACGCTGCCAGTCTTCAATGTCGCATTCAAGGTGGTGACTCGATTTTCCTGCACAGCGATGCCCGGGAACTGGGCAGTCTCGAAGCCATCGTGCGTAAAGATCAGCGTATAGCTGCCAATTGCCAGATTCAACAGCTGATATTCTCCGTTGCCATTCGACTGCACGGTTCTCGTAAAGCCAGTCTGTTCGCTGGTCAAAGTAACTTGCGTGCCGGGAATTAGGCTGGCACTGCCGTCCATCACAGAACCGGCGATAGTACCAAACGTTTGCTGTGCGGCTGCAGGCGGGACAGAGCAGCATACAATGCCTAACACGAGCAGCCCGCACAGGGCGACACTCCTCCAAAAAGGTTGATTCATGGTTCTCCTCAAATTTTGCTGTGGATTTTTCCCCAATTTTTCTTGCAGGCACTTTGCATCGTGGACGCACTGTCCACAACTTAGCTTCGCTTTGCGCGCCTTGAGAGCTGTTAATAGCTTCGCTTCGCGAGCCCTGAAAGCTGTTAAGGGATGTTAAATTCTCGACGAGTAGGTGTAATTTAATTGTCAATGGCCTGGATTCCCACAGTGCTTTGTGGAGCTAACATTTCGTGATGTCCGGCCGGTTTGGAGGTGTTAATTGAACTCCTGGCGAGTGCCAAGTTTCCATGTACTTCAGGGGATTCGTTTTTGAGTAAGTGCAGTGTTTTCAGAGCCGACGAAATTTCGCATGAATATTCGGCGGTGCGGTCAGGCAGTGAAGAGGCGAGAAAATCAGACAGTATGATACGTGCTGGCAGTGCGGAGGTCTCCGTCTGAACCACGGTCTGGATCAGATACTACCCTTGCTAAGCCGATCGTTGGGTAGAATCGCGGAGAGTTTGATGTGCAATTGAGTGGCCACTCTGCTGAGGGCACTGGCCTCGCTCCTGGAGCATGCTCAATTCTATGGTTCATGCGGCCAAATCTTCGGTATGGAATGGGATGTTTGGGTTTCTGTAAGTCTTGAGTATGCTCGTCACTGAGAACTTGCCACTCTCCATTGAACTCCAACACTTACTTCTATGGGAAGAAGTGTCCCCTCGTGCAACCCGGTCACGATAAGGAAGGGGTGCGCGGGCGACCGCTGATTCAAATCGGGCGACTTTGAAAGAAGGCATTCCCGTGTTTCACAAGGTCTTTGATGGGAATAACAGTGACAGCCAGACCTTGCACGACTTGATCACTGCGTTTCGGAGTTATGGGCTGCGTTCGGGGAGCATCCTGTACGACCGCGGCATCACCTCAGCGCGCAATGTGGAGGAGATGGCAGATTTAGGTTGGAACACGATTGGCGGTCTCCCGCTGACCCCACCCCTGCAGAAGTTCTGCCGCCCCCCTGCTGAGCAGGGCCTCCGAGCTTCGGTTTGCCGACCGGGTGGAGTTGAAAGAAACCACCTTCTATGTCACCACCCACGACTATCAGCTGGGCAAGCTGGCGGGTACCTTGTACCTATGCTGCAATCCCCAACAGCAAGTGAATCTGCGCGACTGGCGACGTAAGCGAATCGCCCAAGCCCAGCAACAACTACGCGAAGGTAAGACGATCAAGCCCGAGTTAAACAAATTCCTGGATGCTCGGGGGGAAGTATGGTTGGCAGC
>DATDLS010000384.1:0-32468 GCA_036519195.1 Occallatibacter sp.
CCGACTATGGTTTTGAAGGCGACCGTAACGCCGATGCTGTTGAGCTTTTCCGTCAGGTAGAGGGAGTTGGTGTCCTGGCGGTAAGGGGTGAGCATCTCAGAGCCGACAGCGATGATTTCGGATTTCATAGTCAATTAACAGCTTACCGCGAACGCTCGATCCCTTGAAGTCACCAGTCGCAGGGCACGGGGTGTGCGCGCTCGTCGCCGTCCATTATTGGCTAGTTTTAGCCGAAAGTCATGCCTTCCACGCCCAGGTCCACGTCGAACACGGCCTCCGTGGTGGCGAGGATCGTGGTGCCGAGCGGGGAGAACGCTACTCCGACCAGATTGGGACCGGCAACCACGAGCGAGGCTTCTCCAGCCGGCGTGATCCGGACCAGGCCGCGGCGCCCGTGCAGGCAACTGGTGACGTAGACATCTCCCTCTTTGGAGAGTGCCAGGCCCTGCGGACGGCCCAGCCCGCGATACCAGACGCTGGATTGCCCGTGGGTGTCGATGGCCCAGATGGCGTCGTTGGAGTTCAGCGCAGGCGCGGTCACAAACAGCACTCCTTCTGCATTGACGGCAAGGTGATAGGCTGCAACGGACGGCTCCAGCGTGGCGTAGACGAAAATCCGCCGCTGCGGGTCAATTTTGAAAATAGTCCCGCTGCGGTCGCCGACAAACAGGTTACCTTCGCGATCAAAGGCTGCGCCCGTGGCTACCCCCATGCCTTCGGCATAGATCGTGGACTCGCCGGAACCGTCGATGCGATAGACGTTGCCCTCGGCGCGCGAGGTGACAAACAGGTCACCCTCGGGATTGAAAGCCAGTCCTGTCGCGTTCAGGATGCCGGTTACGAAGGGCGTGCCGCGACCATCGGGGCTGATGCGGACAATCGAAACAGGCGTCAGCTTGCCGCGCGGGCCGGAGATGGTGGCATAAATCATGCCGGAGCGGCTGACGGTGGGGCTGGTTACCGGGTGCAGCCCTGTGGAAAGTTCGCGGGCCACGCGCAAGGGAACGGTATTGCTTGCGCCGGAGGGACTTCGAACTTCAATCAGCCCGGTAGTGGCTTCTTCCGGCACGCGGATGGCGAGTCTTTCCGCGCGGCTCAGCAGTACATGGGCCGATTGCCCGTCGACCAACACCGCCGGCGGTCCGAAGGCCAGCGGGCCAAGATGCGCGCCGATCAGCTCGACTTCGCCCAGGGGCATGGCAGCTGCCGGCACGACGTCGTCGATGCGCGGCTCGGGTTGGACTTCAGCGGCGGATTGTCCGCGGGCGCGAGGCATGGTCAGATCCAGATCCGTAGTAACGAGGCTACACCCAAAGCATACAGGCCGGCGGCCACATCATCGAATACGATCCCCCACCCCTCGGGAAGGTTTTCAAGCTGGCGGGCCGGAAATGGCTTGGTGACGTCAAAGACACGAAAAAGAATGAGGGCGATCAGGCCATGCTTCCAGTCAAAGGGGCTGAAGAGCAGGGTGATCCACTGGCCGGCAACTTCGTCGATCACGACCATCTGCGGATCTTCGCGGCCGGCTTGGCGGGCGACGACGGTCGAAGCAGGCACGCCAGCAGCGATGGAGAGGACGATTCCTACGAGGAGAGCGATCAGCAGCGTGTGCGGAGTGGCATGGGCGAGCCTGGCAAAGGTAACCCACACCAGGACGGCAGCTACCGAACCCCAGGTACCGGGTCCGGGATTTCCCAGTCCGGCGCCGAAGAAAGTGGCGACGATCCACGCCCAATACGTCGTGCCGTTCTTGGCGTGTACGGGAGCAGTTGCCCCGCGCGAGCTAATCGTCATGCGAGTCGCCGCTCTTCGAGTGTCCGCCGCCAAAGGCGCCCAGATCTTCGAGCACCTCCGGGTCAAGCACGGGCGAACTGATTTTGTAGACGCCCGAGGCCCACTTGCCCAGGTCGATCTTGCGGCAGCGGTCGGTGCAAAAAGGGAAGTCTTCGCTGTCGAAGACGACCAGTTCACCGCAGGTGGGGCAACGCAGGAGTTTGGCGGATTTTTTCTTGGGAGCCATGGATTCTTGTGTCGGCAAAACGCCTTATTCTCATTTTCTCACCATCCCGGTCAGACCGCTGGCCCGGATCAGAGGCGTCAGGTGGAAATCCGGGTGCCCGGATGGGCGGCCGTAGGGGGCGGCCTGGGCGGGCAGGGAACCTGCAAGGCAAGCCTGCCTCCGCCCGGTCCAGGTTTCCCGGAGCGCAAATTCAAACCCGCTCGGCAATCGATACGACGGCTGGCATCCTTTCCGCAGAGAAGGCGGCCGGGAAGGACTGGAGACTGGATCCGTTGCTCGAGCGCGCGCTTCTGCCTGGTGCGGATCCTTTGGCCCGTCTGGCTTTTAGAGTGGACCGGAGAGGATGCGTGCCACGACGTCATACTCGTGGGCTTCGGTAATTTCCGCTTTGTAAAAGCGACCCGGCTCTAAGGTAGTGACTTCGGCGCCCAGTTCGGAGAAGTCGTTGATATAGACCTTGCCGTCAATCTCCGGCGCGTGGAACTGGGTGCGGCCCTCCCACAACAGCCCCGTCTCTTCGCTTTCCCCTTCAGCGAGCAAGACCAATTCCCGACCTACCCATTGCTGCTTGGCCTGTTTACTGATCGACTGTTGCAGCTTCATCAGGCGGCGCTTGCGGGCCTCAATGGCTCGCTTGGGCACTTTCTCATGGAAGGAAAACGCGCCTGAACCTTCTTCGTCGGAGTAACCGAAAACACCCAGCCAATCAAATTTGGCCGCGGTGATGAATTTTTCCAGAATCTCGATATCTTGAACCGTCTCCCCAGGGAAGCCGACGATGAAGCTGGTGCGCAGCGCGATGCCCGGGACGGCGGCGCGCACTTTCTCCAGCGTTTTCAAAAAGATATCTGCGCCCGCGCCGCGCTTCATCGTCTTCAAGACGGCCGGCGACGCATGCTGCAAGGGAACGTCGAGGTACTTGCAGATGTTTTCGTGCCGGGCGATCGTCTCCAGCAGCTTGCCGCTGATGCGATTCGGATACGCGTAGAGAAAGCGCAGCCAGCGCACGCCCGGAATGAGGGCCAGCGTGTCCAGCAGCGCGGCCAGGCCGTCTTTGATGCCAAGGTCTTCGCCGTAGCAGGTAGTGTCCTGGCCAATGAGGGTAATCTCCTCGATCCCGCGGGCCACCAGCGATTGGGCTTCTCGAACCACTGACTCAAACCGGCGCGACCGGAACTTGCCGCGCAGGTTGGGGATCACGCAGAAGGTGCAGGGGTGGTCGCAGCCTTCGGCGATTTTTAGGTAAGCCGATGACCTTGGCGTAGTGAGGAAGCGGGGGGTGGACTCGTCGTAAAGATAGGTGGGCAGCAGGTGCGTCGCGCCCTGCCAGTCTTCGCGGGTAAAGCGGCCCTGACTTTCGCGCAGGTCGCCCTCGGGTCGGAACGCGGTTTCGTGCTTGTGCGTGCCTGCTTGCGATTCCCGCCCCGGCCGCGTCTCCGCCGCATGAACGGTGGTGATGATGTTGAAAGGCGATCGAGGGGCAGCCTCGGCCGGCATCGTCAACCCGGCAGCGGCCAGGATTGACTCCAACTCGCCGGTGCCAACCACCGCATCCACCTCGGGGATCGACTTCATGATCTCGTCGCGGTACCGCTCCACCAGGCACCCGGCCACGATGAGCTTCTTGGCCGAGCCGGCCATTTTATGCCGCGCCATTTCCAGGATCGTATCGACCGACTCCTGCTTGGCCGTATCAATGAAGCTGCACGTGTTCACAACCAGGATCTCGGCTTGGTCAACATCCGAGGTGAGCCGCGCGCCAGCGCGGTCGAGCAACCCCATCATCACTTCGGAGTCGACGAGGTTTTTCGGGCAGCCTAAGGAAATAAAGCCCACGGAAGGGGCCGTGGGTGCGGATGGTTTGGTCACACTTCTATTGTACCGGGGATCAGATCTCTCTGCCGTTAAGGAGTAAATCCGTCCGTGGCTATCATCGCTCTGAGCATCCCGCACTCCTTCGAGTTCCATCGCCAGCCCCGATTCCGGCTCCTGTAGAGAGCCTGATGAGCCTCACATACGGAAGGAAGGAAGCGGGGAGGCAGCAGAATCCTTTGTATCGAGAGGGGATGAACATGCTTGATCTACCCCGTGAGGGACGCGGTTTCCAGGTGGACTTTCCCGCAGTTCGCAACTGGAAATACCCTTCGAGCTGCCATTCGATTCAGGTCGAATTCGAAGGCTGGTCTTCGCGGGTCTCTGGCCGGGTCGCCGGAGATAGGTATTGTCCGGCCACGAATGGTAAAATCAATCAGTGCCGGGTCCTACGCGACGTAATCCCGCCAATCCCGCCAGGTCCGGAAGGAAGCAACGGTAACGGGCTAGTACGGGCGCAGTAGGTCACCCGGTACTTTTTTGGTTTCATTTCAAATAAACACACCGATGGGTGCCCCACCTCCGCCGCATCTTTGCTTCTTGCGGCCAGGCTGGGACGCCTCGAACCCATCCTTCCAGCGTTCTAGCCGCAAGGAGAAGTGCATTGAGCCTTACCGTTCGCCCCATCGTGGGCCGGCGCGCAAAGATTACGGCGCTGGGCACTCACGTCCCGCCTGAGGTACTGACCAACAAAGACCTGGAAAAGCTGGTGGACACCAATGACCAGTGGATCATGGAGCGCACCGGAATCAAGGAACGCCATGTGCTGGCCAAGGGCCTGGGGGTGAGCGATATCTGCACCGAGGCGGCGAAGAAATGCCTGGCGGTGCGGGGCATTGATGCCAGCCAACTGGAGTGCATCATCGTGGGCACCGTAACACCCGACATGTTGTTTCCCTCAACGGCCTGCCTGGTGCAGGACAAGATTGGCGCCAAAGGCGCATGGGGATTCGATGTCTCCGCTGGCTGCTCGGGGTTTGTCTATGCGCTGCAGGCGGGCGTGAAGATGGTCGAGAGCGGCGCGCACAGGATGGTGCTGGTGTGCGGCGCAGACGCCAACACCCGCATGACCGATTACACCGACCGCACCACCTGCGTGCTCTTTGGGGACGGCGGGGGGGCAGTCCTGATTGAGCCGGCCGAAGAGGGCGAAGTCGGCTTCATCGACTTTGTCCATGAGATTGACGGCTCAGGCGGCGTGAGCCTGAATATGAAAGGCGGCGGAAGTTTAAATCCGTCTACGCACGAAACCGTGGACAAGAAAATGCACTACATCCACCAGGACGGGCCGGCAGTGTATAAATTTGCCGTGCGCAAAATGGCGGAGTCCACAACCAGGCTGCTGGAGCGCAACGGGGTCACCGGCGCGGACCTGGGCTGCTTCATCCCACACCAGGCCAACAAGCGCATCATCATCGCCACGGCCGACCGGCTGGGTATGGATCCGGAGCGCGTCATTATCAATATAGAGAAGTACGGCAACACCTCCGGAGGAACCATTCCGCTGGCCATGGAAACGGCTGTGGAAGAAGGCAAGCTCAAGAAAGGCGACCTGGTTCTGCTGGCGGCCGTGGGAGCCGGATTCACGGTAGGTGCGGCGTTGCTGCGGTGGGAGATTTGAGAAGCATAAGATGAGTTTGAGAGCACAGTGAAAGGCCTCGGGCTGGTTGCTCCGGGATCGGCCTTTCCTTCTTGCTTGATCTTTGGCCATTGATGCTCGATCACGCCGGTCAGCGCTGACCTGAGAACTCGTTATTTTGCCGTATCCTTGAACGCCACTGAGTATTCCGGCAGAATTCCCAGCGAAGCGGCGGTGCTGAAGAACACGCGCATGCCTTCGATGCATTCCTCATCAAGCGTGTAATGAATATTGCTGGTGAGATAGGTGCGGATGGTCTCCTCAGAGATGGGCAGACGCTTCGACCATTCGGCAACCAGGGCGTCGATGTTTTCCAGACCGTGAATGCGGGATTGGTTGAAGTCCTCCACGATCGCCGCGAACGAGGGGCGATTGGCGCTGGCTTGGTCCAATGGCAACGACGGCGAGAGAGCCCATATCGCCGACACAAACGGGACGCCGGTGATGGCCTTCCACTCTTCGGCCAGGTCGAGATAGACCAGCGGCTCGCGAGTCCGTTCAAAGCGGTTGGCCCGTTCTTCCAGAGCCAACAGGGCCGGATCGCCGATGAGGATGGCGGCGTCGGCCTGATCCAGCATAGCGTCGAGATCGGCGTTGGCCGGCACAAAGGGCACGCTGGGATTCCCCCAGTGGTGCAGCAGCATGCGCGCGTAAGCGACCGTCGTGCGGCTTGCCACGTCCGCGGCCACCGAGCGCAGCGCAGTCAGCGGCTGGCTGGCGCGATGCACCAGCAGCAGTGAGCGGACGCGGCCCTTGGACGCGATCGTGCAGCCGGGCAGAATATGCAGGGTGGGGTTGGTAGCCAGCGCGGCGATGGGCACCAGTCCGATGTCGGCCTCACCGCTCGCCAGCCGGTCGGCGCACTCGGACGGCAGCATGCTGCCGATCCGGTAGCGCTCGGCCAGGGCAGCGTTGAGCGGCGCATGCTCGAAGTCCCACATCAGCGGCGCGGGATTGAGAAAATTGATGGCGGCGATGCGCATCAGAGACCGCGGCGTGGCGGGCGCGGCGTCGTTCGTATTGGGATATGAGATAGAGATCACTCCTTTTTTAGAATACCAACGGCGGCTTCAGGATGCGACTCTCTCGCCTCGTGAGCGGGCTGACCTGCGTGCTGACACGCGGGCCGAAATTCTCTCCCCCGGCGCGGCAGGACGGCCCTTGACGGGCCGCCCCAGACGGGCATCGCAACCGGGTTTTGAACGGATTTGAGCCGTGGAGTGCTGGCGGTCGGGGGGGAAGCGCCCTTACACGGGTCTCGGCGCGCGCGACGGCTGAGCGGAACCGCGACCTGTTTGCCGGGCCCGGCAACGCAACCCTTAGAGGATCGTGGACGGCCAACACGTTGATTAGACAGGCGCCACGCTGACCGCAACCTGGGCCAGAGGCGTGGGAAAATTGCCTTCGCAGGTCGATTTGGAACTTGAGGCCAAAGCCCCCAATTGAATCCAAATCGGAAACCATGGCATCTGTTGTTTCGAAACCTGTCGTTGGCAGGCGAGAAGCCGCCGGTCCTGGAGGCTCTCCACTCTAACGCCAGCCTGAAGATCGAGGAGGTTTTTCAACTGCTTGAGACGCAACTGATTTCATCTGAAGTGTTTACGGAATCCTTTGAGCTGGACATGGCAGCCCGCACCCGTTCGATGCCCGGTGACGATTGTGTACCGGCACGCGCCAAGGGGCCGCGATGGGCACAAGCGAGCCTGCGCCGCCCTGCTGGTTGGGGTTCAGCGAGCCTCGAACGAAAACCGTGCTACCGTTTTAAGAGCGTGGCTACCGTTTCGCAAATCCGCTGAGCGAAGACTTCCCAACGACTTGCCGGCCGGACGGTGAGTCGGTTGATCGGGGAAGTCAGCGAGCGCAAGGAGTTCCGTTGCACGTCAAGTTGGCCGACATCTTCAGCCAGGTTGTGAAGGACCGAGACCGCGTAGCCGTGAAGACGCGAATGTGGGTTTCATTGGTGAGTTGACTGCCGCGCGATATTTATTTTCCGCAGAATTCCCAAATCGCTAAGTCAAGTTCTTGCGGGGTTTTGGCACCGCAAGGGCAGTGTCTGCCTACCTTGAATCAGGAAAGAGGCGCAGCAGATTTCGGCCGGCGGAGTGGAAACCGGACGGTGTTCCGTGGTAGGGTGCAACCTTCGTGGGTCGTCTTCACGAAGTGGACGGCGCGGCAAGGCGCGAAGACAGAGTTTGGACACAGCAGCTGAGAATCCAAAATGTTCAACCGGGAGTCAAACAGGCCGGACAGGGTAGAGTGGGTTAGGAAATAAGGATGGCAATGAGCAAATCACTGGTAATCGTCGAGTCCCCCGCCAAGGCGAAGACGATTGAGAAGTATCTGGGCAAGGGCTTTGAAGTGCGGGCATCGATCGGCCACATCATGGATCTGCCCAAGAACGACATTGGCGTGGAACTGAAGGGCCGGACGTTTGAGCCGGAGCTGATCGTGTCTCCGGGCAAGGAAAAAATTGTTGATGCGTTGAAGAAGCTGGGCCTCAAGGCCGACGAGATTTTTCTGGCGCCTGACCCGGACCGTGAAGGCGAAGCAATTGCGTACCACCTTGCTCTCCAGCTTGGGACCTCAGCCAAAGAGAAGAAGAAAATTCGCCGCGTGACCTTTAATGAGATCACCAAAAAGGCGGTGCAGGAAGCGTTCAAGCACGCTCGCGATGTGGATCAGAACCTTGTGGATGCGCAGCAGACCCGGCGCGTGCTCGACCGCCTGGTGGGCTATCAGATCTCTCCCCTGCTTTGGGACAAGGTGCGTCGAGGACTGTCCGCGGGCCGCGTGCAAACCGTTGCCGTGCGGCTGATTGTGGAACGCGAGCGCGAAATCGGCGCGTTCAAGCCGGTCGAATATTGGACGCTCGATGCCCTGCTGCATGCCGACCAGCAGCCGGACAAGAGCTTCACTGCCAAGTTCATCGGCATCGACGGCGAACCGGCGCGCGTCGCCAACGGCAAAGACAAGGACGGCAAAGAGCAGTTCATCGCCAATGCCATTGCCGGCGAAGCTGCCATGAACGCGGTGGTATCCGCTCTTGAAGACGCCCGCTGGTCATTGGCCTCGGTGCAGTCGCGTGAGCAGCAGCGCCGCCCGCTCCCTCCGTTCATCACCAGCCAGTTGCAGCGCGATGCGTCCACCAAGCTGGGGTTCAACGTGCGCCGCACCATGGGCGTCGCGCAGCGCTTGTATGAAGGCATCGACCTCGGTGCGGAAGGCACTACCGGTCTGATCACGTATATGAGAACGGACTCGCCTCGCGTGGCGCCGGATGCGATTGTCGCAGCGCGCGATTGGGTCGGTAAGCAGCTGGGCGCGAAATATCTGCCCGAGTCGCCCAACGTGTACAAGGGTAAGAAGGACGCGCAGGATGCGCACGAAGCGATTCGTCCCACGGATGCCTCGCGCACTCCAGAGTCCGTCGCTCGCTACCTGAGCGACGAGCAGCTGAAGCTTTATACGCTCATCTGGCGGCGCTTTGTCGCCTCGCAAATGACGCCTGCGGTATTCGACGTGACTACCGCGAAGATTGCCGCGGTGAGTGCGAAGGACGGCAAGACCTTCGATTTCCGCGTCTCCGGATCTGTGCTCCGCTTCGACGGGTTCCTCAAGGTGTATGAAGCCAGCGAAGAGAAAAAAGACGATGACGATGAGACGGCCAACAAGCTGCCCAATCTGGACGGCGTGAAGGCGCTGGCGCTCGACAGCCTGGAAAGGGAACAGAAGTTTACCCAGCCGCCTCCGCGTTTCAACGAAGCTTCCCTGGTTAAAGAACTGGAAGAACGCGGCATCGGCCGCCCGTCCACGTATGCGTCGATCATCAACACCATTCAGGATCGCGAATACGTCGTCAAGCATGGCGGCTCGCGCGGACGCTTCTATCCCACCGAGATTGGCATGGTCGTCTGCGACCTGCTGGTAGAGAGCTTCCCGTACATCTTCGACATGGCCTACACCGCCAGGCTCGAAGAGGAGCTCGACGACATCGAAGAAGGTAAGGAGAAGTGGACCGACCTGCTGAACGGCTTCTACGACCACTTTGAAGACGAACTCAAAGACGCCGGCACGAAGATGCGCGACATCAAGCGCACCGAGCAGATGACGGACGAGAAGTGCGACCTGTGCGGATCGCCGCTGGTGTTGAAGTGGGGCAAGTTTGGCAGCTTCTTTGCCTGCTCGGCTTACAACAAAAAGGACCCGGCCAGCTGCACCTTCACCAAGGAAAACACCGCTGCCAAGCCGGACCTGAATACGCCGGAAGCGCAGGAGGCCGCCGAGCAGGAAGAATACTGCGAGAACTGCGGCCGGGTGATGGTGCTGCGGCGCGGGCCGTTCGGCATGTTCATGAGCTGCCCCGGATACAATGAAGATCCGCCCTGCAAGACGATTCGCAAGCTGAGCCAGAAGCAGCAGCAGAAACCGCCGGTTCCCACCGGCGAGGACTGCCCGCTGTGTGGCAAGCCTCTCGTCCTGCGCCAGGGGCAGTACGGCGAGTTTGTCTCCTGCTCCGGCTATCCCAAGTGCAAGTACGTGAAGCAAAACCTGATTGAGGGCATGAAATGCCCCAAGTGCGGCACCGGAGATTTGGCGGAACGGAAGGCGCGCCGCGGCAATGTCTTCTGGGGATGCACCAATTATCCCAAGTGCGACTTTACGTCCAACTCCAAGCCGGTTGCCGAGCCCTGCCCGGAATGCGGCAGCCCGTATCTGGTAGAGAAGACGCTGCGCTCCGGCATCTTCCTCGAATGCCCCAACAAGAAAAAGCCGGTTGAGGAAGACGCTGCGCCCAAAAAAGCCGTCAAAAAGAGCACTGCGAAGACGAGCGCTGCGAAAAATCACGCAGATTCGGCAGAACCGGCCGTTGTCTGCACGTATTCCAAGCGTATCGGGGACGCGCCTCCTCCGCCAACCGCGGAGACGCACGGGCCGGTTGCGGAGAAAAAGGTTGCCAACAAAGAGCTGCAGCCGGCCTGAGGAGCCAGGGCGTAAAGAACTTGCCGTGCTGTCCTAAAATAGACTGCCGCATGGGCTGCTGCGCAACTGCCCCGCCGGCGCGCCAACCGGCGGGAGTCGAGCCTCGAAAAATCCCGCCAGGCATGCTCGGCTCAGCCCGAAAGGCGCCCGTTCCCGCACGCGCCGCGCGAATCCGTTAGTATGGGGCAGCGGAGAAATGCCCTCATGGAACGGATGTTAGCCACACCAGCTGATGCTGAAATTGTTATCGGATTGTACAAACTACGCACCGAAGCACTGATGCGCGAGGCGCGTGCCTGGATGACGGGCGAGTTCTGGCCCACCACGGCCGAAGAGTTCTTCGCCGTCTCCTCCAACCCTGCCGACCCGCACAACGCGTTTTTTCGCCAGGTGATCAGCTACTGGGAAATGGCCGCAGCCATGGTGCTGCACGGGGCGGTTTCCGCCGAGCTGTTTGTCGACTGCAACGGCGAGGGATTCTTCCTTCTGGCCAAGTTTGCACCCATTCTTGACGAGATTCGTGCCAAAAACCCAGGGTTTATGACCAAGACTTCTGAGCTTATTGTCCGCTTTTCAGCTGCGGCGCAGCGCTATGAGGCGGTGCTCAAGAGCATGCAGGCGCGGCGGCCGAGCATGGTTTGTGCGCAGGAAACCCACGCTTAGGCTTTTTCATCTCGCCAAATCCTGGCTGACCAAACTGCGTCTGACCCAAGCGGGTCCGCGCAGGGCAATCGCATGAACTTCGTTTGTTGCCGAACTTGCATCTTTTCCGGCCTCGAACAGATTCCAAGCGGCGCCCCGCAGGATTGGAATCGCACTTGAGTCGACCAGCTGCGATGGTTGGTGCCATGAGTTTCAGCATGCAAACCGCCACCGCTCCAAGATGCCGTTCACGATGTTCACCAGCCGTTCACGCGATTGTGCTTGTGTGCCTGCGGCGCCGCTTGCCGAAATCTCTCCCTTGGAGGATGATGGATGGGAACTGCAAGTTGAATCCCTGGAGGTTTCCTGTGAAACGTGTATTGTCTGTAATTACCATCGCTCTTAGCCTGGCTCCCCTTTCCGCCATGGCTGCAGATTCGACCATCAACGGCTATATCGCTGACGCCATGTGCGGAGCCAAGCATGCTGGCAGTGGCGCGGCCTGCGCCAAAAAGTGTCTCGCGGGCGGTGAGGCGCCGGTGTTTGTGGACGAGGCCAAGAAAGAAGTCTGGACCATTGACAATCCCGCTGCTGTAAAGGCCTTTTGGGGCGATCATGTAACGGTTACGGCTACCGCCGATGCGGCCAAGAAGTCAGTTCATATCGACTCCATTGCCGAAGCGAAGTAGATCCGTGGCGGCATTTCCGCTCGCGATTGCTCTCATCATGACTCTGAAACTTTGGTAGTGTCATATCCGTCGCCCTTTCGGTTTCGGCCTTTTCCGGCCGAAACCGGGGGAGGGTAAACTCTCGACTCACCCGGAAATTGACCATGGCGCGAGCAGTCTGGAATGGCAAGGTGATCGCCGAAAGCGATGCGACAGAGATCGTTGAGGGAAACCTCTATTTTCCCGAAGGCAGTCTCAAACGGGAGTTTTTTCGCCCCAGTAGCACCACTTCGACCTGCCCTTGGAAGGGCCAGGCGCGCTACCTGAACCTGCTGATTGATGGGCAGGACAATCCGGACGCCGCCTGGTATTACCCTGACCCCAAACCGGCCGCCCGGAAGATCAAAGGCTATGTGGCATTCTGGCGCGGAGTGGAGTTGGAAAAGTAAGCAGCTGTGCCGCTTCGAACACCCCGCAGCCGGTCAAGCGCGCAGTCAATCGCAATCGCCTCCAACCATTGAATCTCCCTCCACAAGATTCGGAGCTGGAATGCGCCTGCGCTCATTTCTATTCAACATCGCCGTCTCGGTTGCGCTGAGCGGCTGCGCCCACCCTTCGGCCCCGGCTAGGCCTGTATCCTCGGCCAGTCGTGTCGCTGCCCCCACGCTGGCGGGCGACCCGGCGCATCCCGGCCAGACCTCCGGCTGGGTCGATACCAAGCTCTATTTCGGTCTTGGCCCCGCCGATCACCCTGAGAAGGGCATCAGCGAAGCCCAATGGCGCGACTTCCTGGATAAAGAGGTCACGCCACGCTTTCCCGACGGCCTGAGCGTCGTCGACGTCTACGGGCAGTGGCAGGGACATTGGCAGGGCCAGAAGGACCCCGCTCCGGAGCGTCTGAGGTCCAAGCTGCTGATTGTCGACTATCAGGACTCCCCGGAGAATCGCAACAAAGTAGAAGCGATCCGTTCGGCATGGAAGCGCCAAACCGGCGATTTGTCCGTCCTGCGGGTCACCCAGCCAGTCGATGTCTCGTTCTAAGCATTTCTCGTCGATCAGAAAAGAATTCAGGGTGAATCGGCGCACTCCGGCTCGATACGCCTGCTTACTCACTCTGTGAAGAGGAAAAATTGAAGGTGGACTGCTGCTATCTTTTCCGACAGACCAGCCGGAGGGCTTGTGCATTTAAGCATTTGGGTTCTGACCTTGTTGGCTCCTCCTTGCGTTGCCAACTGGGTATGGCAAGGTACGAAGAACCTGACGATGGGCAAGTCGCACAGTTTGCAAACCCCGGCAGTGCGAAGGTACGGTCTCTGGGCTGTGCCGGCAATTACCGATGCCACGATGCTGGCTGGGGCATTCTTCGAGCACAAAATCTGACGCGAGAAGGTGCCCGATGGCGCCCGGTTTCTCGGGACACCATCCTAGACCTGTCCCAAGGACTCCGGGTAGTGCGAAGTTTGTTGTGATATCTGGAAACCATCTTGGGCCATGTGAGCGATCTGTCTAAGCTAGGCTTGCGTAAAAACTATTTATAATCAATAGTTTATTCCCGTAATTCGCGAGTCTGTCCAAGCGATTGATGAGCCTCCTGAGGGCATCTTGACTTTCGCTTTTTATTCTCCTATTCTGGTTTCGTGTTCAACCTGCCGCCCTCCCGCGTTTGCGACTACGTGATCCGTTGCAAGAGATGCGGTCAGAACATCCCGGCCCCGGTAGAGACAATGCCGTCGAGCTGGATCATCGCGGAGTGTCCGCTCTGTGGCGAGCGCCGGGCGTACCTGCCTCCCGACATCTTCAAAGGCAGGCTGGCATTTCTGTTGAACCGCAAGCCAGTGCGGCCCGAGAGGCAGACGCGTTAGTGTTCGACCCTGATGCCAGCTTGCTGCGTTTGCGTCGATCTCTGGTCTACCTGGGCGCGTGCGTCATCGCTGGGCTGCTGCTGGCCTGAGAGCTGCGGGTCAACCTCGAGGCAGTGCTCACCCGGGTCGCTATCGAGGAGTCTGCCGATCTGGCGCACGAGGTTTTCTATCTTATGTTCCGCAAGAGGCATCGGCCGGCAAAGAGGGGGTTGTCTTTTGCCATTGTTTCCTCCATGTCGAGCTTAGGGCTGAACCGCTTCCCACCAAGCAATTCTTCGCGGTAACCTGAGTGGGCCGGGAATAGTAAGACGGAAGAATGGTAGGCTAAACTACTGATTATTAAGTAGGTTATCGTTTAGAGATCAATACGCTTGCAACTGATCGAGCGGCAGCCGCACACGGAAGCAGGTATCGCGTGGCTCGGAACGAACGCTCAGGTGTCCCCGATGCTTGCGGACGATGCGCATGGCATTGTCTAGGCCCAATCCCAGCCCCTGGCCAGGCGGCTTGGTGGTGAAGAATGGCTCAAAGATGCGGTCCTGCAGCTCGGCACGAATGCCGGGGCCGGAGTCCCAGATTTCCACCAGCAGCATGTCTGCCTCCAGGCGCGCAGAGATACGCAGCTCCCCGGGGCGCTCGTGGTCGCCGTTTTCGGCAATGGCTTCCAGCGCGTTCTCGATCAGCGCCGTCCACACCTGGTTCAGTTCGCTGCCGTAGGCGCTGATGCGCGGCAGGCCGGGGGCATAGTCGCGCACCACACGCACCATGCCGATGCGCGACTGAAGCATTTGCAGCGTCGCGTCCAGGCCGGCGGGTACGTCGACTTCGAGAATCGGCGCGCGGTCCATGTACGAGTAAGCCTTGATGGCGCTGATCAGGTCGAAGATGCGGTCAGTGGAGTTCACCAGTGTTTCAACCGAGCGCGTGGAGCGCAGATAGCGAGCCAGAAATTGCAGGAGCACGCTGCTTTCGTTGTTGCCCAGAAAGGTGGAAAGTTCTTCCAGGTCCGCCATGCGCACGCCCTGCTCGGCCAGCTGCGCGGCAATCGCCCAGGAGTCCGGGCAAGGCAGGGCATTGAGCCAAACGCGGATGGCCTCTTCACGGGCGATCAGTTCGGCAGCGTTAGGCTCGCCTAACTCAGTGCCGCGAATTAGGATCTTCTTTTCCCATGTCTCGATCGCCTCAACCTGCGTGAGATCAAGGCAAAGGTTCACCAGCTTGAAGCGATTGGCGCGGTTGGCGCGCAGCTCGGTCATCAGGCCCGAGGCGGCGCGCTGCGCGGCGGAGGCCGGGTTGTTGAGCTCGTGAGCCAGGTTGCCGGCCAGTTTGCCCAGTGCGGTCAGCTTTTCCGCCTGTTGCTCGATACGCGTCACCTCTCGGACACGGTCAAGCAGTGTGGACACTACGCGCTGTGCCATCGAGGGGATGGCCTGCAGCATCTCCGGGAACACGGATTTGTGGATGAGCAATCCCCATACCGGAGAGATGGCGAAGCCCTGGCCGCCGAAGACCTTCATGCGTGAGAAAGGCAGCACGCCGGTGATCTGTCCGGTGCGCCCAATGAACAGCGCCATGGGGCCGCCCTGCTGCCGGCGCACATGGATCTCCCCTTGGAGAATCAGCACCATATCCTCGGCCGGCGCGCCCTCTTCATAGAGCACGTCGCCGGTATTGGCAGTTACTTCCTGCCCATGCGAGGCCAGCCACAGGCGGTCTTCATAAGAGAGCCCATGCAGCGGGCCGATATTGTCCAGTGCCTCAGCGATCTTCTCGACGGGCGTAGGAGCGGCAGGCGGAGCGACGGCGGGGAAGAGCATCCGGGGGACCTCCGGGGTTGCACCCTCAGGATAGACGATTGCGGAGCGCAGCGCTCCACGAGGCGGTATGAGGTGATACGTATTTCCGCGCCCGTCGGTTCCGCGCCCGTCGGTTCCAGCCGGACCGGCCGCATCGTGCAGGCGGAACAATTTTCGCTGTATGATCTTCCAGACAGCGGTGTGCTTCAAGCCGGTTCGGAGCCGGGCCTGCAGGGGAATGCCTGCAGATTCGGACTGAACCTCTCCGGGGTTACCCCGGAGGAACGTGAATGACTGGCAATTCGTCGCGTGACCGCCGCTGCGCGACCGCGCAGATCTGGTCCCGCAAGACTGGACTCGTTGCAGTATGCCGCTGTCACTTTCGAAATTCAGTCACCATGCCCAGCCCGTCTTTTTATTCCTCCTTGGCGCGCTCCATTCTCGCCGCAGAACCATCGGTCGAGGCCGTGTCGGACCGCGTCCGCGCCACGGTCGACCCCGACCCGACAGGGAAGGACTGGAGATGGATTCGAGGCTTGGCCTCGCGCTACGTTCAGAAATTTGCTAAGCAAACCCGGCCCCGACGCCGCGACGTGATCGAGTTTCTTCATGCCGATGAGGGGCTCCGCGACGCGGCATCCAGATACCAAGGCCAGTTGCGCATCGCGCGATGGATCGCTGACCCAGCGCGCATGCTGCCTGCGCAGGCCGCGCGTACCTGGCCTGTTCCCCCCATCGCGACTGTGGGTGAACTCGCAGCATGGCTTGGCGTGAGCGCCGGCCAACTGGAATGGTTCGCCGACTTGAAAAGGCTAAGTGCGCGCCAGGGCGAGGTCGATGGGCCGATGAGCCATTATCATTACCGCGTTCTGGCCAAGCCCGGCGGAGCGATCCGCCTGATCGAAGCGCCCAAGAAAAAATTGAAAGAGCTGCAGCGCGTGATTCTCGCGGAAATTGTGGAGAAAATGCCTGCGCACGCGGCGGCGCACGGTTTTCTCAACGGACATTCCATCAAAACCCATGCTGCGCTGCACGTCGGCCGGCAGGTTGTCTTGCGCATGGACCTCCGCGATTTCTTTCCGTCCATTTCTGCGCCGCGCGTCCGGGCACTGTTTCGCACCGCGGGGTATCCGGACGCGGTGGCCGATCTGCTCGGCGGCCTCTGCACCAACGCCGCGCCGCGAAAATTGCTTACCACGCTCTCGAAGGGTTTTGACCCTCTGGCAGTGGCGGAAGCGCGTGCGCTCTATGCCTGTCCGCATCTGCCGCAGGGCGCGCCGACCTCGCCCGCTCTGGCCAACCTGATTGCCTATCGTGTAGATTGCCGCCTCACCGGCCTGGCGCGGTCCGCAGGCGCCCTCTACACGCGCTATGCCGATGACCTGGCCTTCTCCGGCGATGCGGCTTTCCGCCGATGCCTCGAGCGCTTCCCAATTCAGGCAGCCGCAATTGTCCGGGAAGAAGGCTTTGAGGTTCACCATCGCAAGACGCGCGTCATGCGGCGGGGAGTGCGACAGCTCCTCGCCGGCGTAGTCGTCAACCAGCGCATCAACGGCGTGCGCACCGACTTCGACCGGTTGAAGGCCATCCTCACCAACTGCGTCCGCCACGGAGCGGAAAGTCAGAACCGCGAAGGCCACGCGTCATTCCGGTCGCACCTGCTGGGCCGCATCGGGTTCGTGGCAATGCTCAACCCCGCCAAGGGCCTTCGCCTGCGCCGCGTCTTCGACCAGATTCAATGGCCGTGAAGGGGCGCTCGTGCTTTGCGGTGCGCGCCATCTATGATGAGAATCGTGACCCGCGAGGAAGTAGTTTGAGCCGGATAACGCGCGCCCGCCTGCGCGCCGTTCCGGTGCTTGCATGGATGGTGCTCGTCGCGCTTGCGCTGCGGCTGGCTGTGATTCCCTTCGACACCATTGAGAACCTGATGGACGAGGACCATATCCACGCCTGGGAGCAGGGCAATGCCGCGCGCGCCCTGGTCGCCGGCCGCGGCTTCGGCAGCCCCTTTGTTTCTTCGCAGACTTCGGCGATCATGCCCCCCGTCTACCCGCTCATCGTGGCTGCCATCTTCCAGGTCTTCGGCGTCCACACCGCGCACTCTATCTTCGCAGTGCACGCCTTCGACTGCCTCGTCAATGCATTGGCCTCGATCCCCATCGTGCTTGTCGCGCGACGAAGTTTCGGCCCACGTGTTGGTTTGTGGGCCGGCTGGGCTTGGGCCTTTTTCCCTTACGGAATCTACTTCGCAGCTGCCTGGGCCTGGTCCACGCACCTGCTGCTGCTGAGCCTGCTCTGGCTGCTCTATCTTGCACAGGAACTGGAGTGCTCACCGCGTTTAATGTTGTGGACAGGCTTTGGCCTGCTGGCCGGGCTGGCCGGATTGACCGAGCCATCGATACTGGTGGTGATCCCGTTCTTGCTGCTGCTGGCAGCAAGTCGGTTGGCCCGCGCAGGTCAGCGTTGGCAGTTTCCGATCCTGGTGGCTTCGCTCACGCTTGCCGGTACTCTCGCACCCTGGCTCATCCGCGATGCGATCGACTTTCATCGCTTCATTCCCATGCGCGACAGCATGGGACTGGAGCTCTGGATGGGCAACAACGGCTACTCGACACGCTGGACCAGCGACCAACTGCACCCGCTGCATGATGCGCAGGAACTGGCCGCCTACAACGGCTTGGGTGAACTTGGTTTTATGGACCACAAAGCCGCCCAGGCCAGGGCTTATATTGCTCGGCATCCCCGCTGGTACGCGCAGATGTGCCTGCGGCGCGCCATCTACCTTTGGACGGGCTACTGGAGCTTTGACAAGGCCTATCTCGCCATGGAGCCGATGGACCCATTCAACATTCCATTCGCCACGGCCATGACGCTGCTCGCGCTTGCCGGCTTGGCGCTGGCAAGGCGCCGAGTGCCCTTCGAAGCGCTCCGCTACGGCGGAGTACTCTTTCTGTTTCCGGTGGTCTATTACTTCAGCCATCCCGAGCCGTACCACATGCGCACGCTCGACCCGCTCGTGGTGATCCTCGGCTGCTTTGCGATCGTCAGCTGGCGTGAGCGGAAGGCGAAACGCGCCCTGACGCCGGGGGGCTGAAGTCACAGAACTCAGCACGAGAACATGCGATGGGTATGATGGGTCGGTTTGCGGAAGCCTTCCGGCTGGACAGCCAATGAGCTAAAGGCAGATTCGCCCGGCTTGAACGAAGCAGCTGTCGGGGCAAAGCATTCAGTCGCGAAAACGGCGATCAATGCCGGGCGTTAGCATGATGCTTTGAGCCCATCCGGCAAGGATGAGAAACCAGCGTAGGGCTGCCAGATACCAATACCTCGCGGGCCTTCGCTCCGCGATGAGTCCGGGGGCAGGCGCCCATTTTGTTGCGCCCACGCTCAGTCCGCGAGGCAATGCCTCGCGGAACTAAACGTTGATGCTACGACAGGTGGCTACCTGCTCTTGGACACTTCTTCCACCGTCACCGGATCCAGGAACGGCATCGCCGCGCGCAGCTGCTTGCCCACAATTTCAACCGGATGCTTGGCCTCGGCTTCACGGAAAGCGAGAAACTCCTTGCGTCCGGAGTTCTGATCCGCCAGAAAGCGCTTGGCAAACGCACCATTCTGGATCTCGGTAAGGATCGCCTTCATCGCCTTGCGGCTTTCGTCGTTGATCACGCGCGGACCGCTCACGTAGTCGCCCCATTCGGCAGTGTCGGAAATGGAGTAGCGCATGTAGGCCAAGCCACCGCGATAAATCAGGTCGACAATCAGCTTCAGCTCATGCAGCACCTCGAAGTACGCGCTCTCCGGCTGATAGCCGGCTTCGACCAGCGTTTCGAATCCGCACTTGATCAGCGCACTCACGCCTCCGCACAGCACTGCCTGCTCGCCGAAAAGATCAGTTTCGGTCTCTTCCTTGAAGGTGGTCTCCAACACTCCGGCGCGGGTGCAGCCAATGCCCTTGAGATAGCTCAGGTTCAGCGCATGCGCATTGCCGGTCGCGTCCTGATGGATCGCGATCAATCCGGGAACGCCTCCCCCCTCGGTGAACACTTCACGAACGCGATGGCCGGGAGCCTTGGGCGCAGCCAGTCCCACGTCGATGTCTTTGGAGGGCACGATGGTGCCGAAGTGAATGTTGAATCCGTGCGCAAACAGCAGCAGCTTGCCGGCAGTCATGGAGGGGGCGATCTCTTCGGCATAGAGCTTGGCCTGCGACTGATCCGGCGTCAGGATCATCACCACGTCTGCCCACCGGGCGGCCTCGGCAACGGTGGTTACCTCCAGGCCGGCCTTCTCTGCCTTGGCGCGTGACTTGGAACCGGCGGCCAGACCGACCTTCACGTGAACTCCGGAGTCTTTGAGGCTCAGCGCGTGTGCGTGCCCCTGAGAGCCGTAGCCGATGATGGCCACTTTCTTGGCCTGGATTAGGTTAAGGTCGGCGTCGTGATCATAGTAAGTCTTTGCCATGGTATTCTTCTTTTTCCTTTGCTTCGAAGTTTGGAGTGATTTCGAGCCCGATCATCAAAGTCGGGAAAGTTCTGTCATGCCTTTACGAAAGTTGTCAAACTGCGTCGACTCCGTTCGCGCAGCTGGCATTCGCGCAGCTCATCGGCAAGCGATACAAGATTCGGCACGCCATAGATTGAAAAATTTTCAATCTCCGCATCGGAGGAGAACAGGTGGATAGAACCCTGACCTAATAGCCTCATGCCGAGCGGCCTGTGCAGCTCGAAGTGATCGATGCGGAATAATTCGAGCGACTCCTGAACCTTCGACAGCAGGCCCCGCTCCAACTTGATCCGCTGATTTGTGATTCTGTACTGAATGCTCCGGCTCTTGATGTAATAGGAGAGGCAGATGATGATGCCGGCCAGGAAAAAGAACAGGCACGAATAGAGCACAGCATGATCGAAGGTCGCGAAGTACCCTGCAGCAGCGGCGATAGCGGCGACCAACAGAAAAGGTGCCAGTTGCCCGATGCTGTAAATCATCGCCGGGTGGCCGCAGAAGAGGTCTTTCTCGGTCTTTAGGTCCTGGATTCCGCCATATGCGGCAAGGTCGGTATTACAGAAACGACACTTGATCGCTACTGCCTTGATGATCTCTCCGCAAACTGGGCAGGCCTTGCTGTCCGAGTCCATATTTTCTTCCTTCCAACTGAGAATAACAATGAAAGCCCAGGATGGACGCGATCGAACCGCATCTTCGCTTATGCAGGCTCGACATCAGCACTTTCTTGAGCGGCTTCGGCAGGCTCGTCGCCCGGGGAATATGTTTCTTCCGGGCCCGCGCCCATGGCTTTGAGCACGCGACTGGTGTGATGGCCGCGGCGCATGGTCATTTTGCCGCTGCGGCAGATTTCGAGAATGCGCCCGTCGTCTTCGCGCAGCACTTCGATGAGTCCTTCAATCTTGCTTTCCACGCCGGTCATTTCAATCATCAGTGATTCGGACGTGAGATCGACGATGCGCGCGCGGAAGACCTCAACCAGGTCGAACAGCTGCGAGCGGTTGTGCGGCGTTGCGGCCACCTTGATCAGCGCCAGCTCGCGTGTGACCGACGGAGCCTGCTGAATGTCATCCACGTCCACGACATTCTCAAGCTTGAACAAGCTGGCGCGGATGCGATTCCCGGCCTCTGCCGAAGCCTCGCATACCAGCGTGAGTCGCGACAGGCCAGGCCGCTCGCTGCGGCCCACGGTGAGCGAGTTGATGTTGATGTTCAGTCTGCGGAACAGCGAAGCTACGCGTGTGAGCACGCCGGGAATGTCTTCAACGTATGCGACGAATGTATGCAGCATGAATTTGTCCTTGCCGTGCAATTGCAGGCTGACAGCCAACAGCGGTCAGCCTCTGAGAGATGAGTGCCGGTCTGTCGGCTTACGGAATCGCGGCCCCGTTACCGATCATCAGCAGTTTCAAGAAGCGGATCTTTACCCGGTCTGCGAATCATTTCGTGCAACGCGGACCCGGCCGGAATCATGGGATACACGGACTCTTCCTTCTCCACCAAGAAATTGAGCAGGAATGTCCCCGGCGCCGAGCGTGCCTGCGCAACCGCGCCGGCCACTTCAGCCCGCGTGCGCACCGCCAGTCCGGCTATGCCGTGCGCGTCGGCCAGCTTCACAAAGTCCGGGCTGATCAGCGGCGTCGATTCGTAGTTGCGGTCGTAGAAGAATTCCTGCCACTGGCGAACCATCCCAAGAAATCCGTTGTTGATGATGGCGATGTTGATCTTGATCTTCTCCTGCACGATCGTCGAGAGCTCCGAGGCCGTCATCTGAAAGCCGCCGTCGCCGGCAACCACCCACACTTCCTTTTCCGGACAAGCGAACTTGGCGCCGATTGCCGCCGGCAGCGCGAAGCCCATCGTGCCCAGACCGCCCGAGGTGACCAGCGAGCGCGGATGCTCGTGATGGAAATACTGCGCCTCCCACATCTGGTGCTGGCCCACATCGGTCACCACAATCGCATTGCCGCCAGTGATGCGCCAGATGTCGTGAATCACATGCGCAGCATAGAGGTGTCCAAGGTCGGGCAGGTTCTTGATGTCGAGCACCGAAGATGCGCCCTTGCTGGCTTCGATCGTCCGCAGCCAGGCCGAACCGTCGCGGCCAGCGATGCGCGGCAGCAACAGCTCCAGCACGTCGCGTAAATCGCCCACCAGCGCGACATCGACTTTGATATTTTTGTTGATCTCCGAGGGATCAACCTCAATGTGAATCTTTTTCGACTTCAAAGAATAGGTCGACGTCGAGCCCGTCACCCGATCGTCAAAACGCATCCCGCAGGCAATCAGCAGGTCAGCTTCCTGGATGGCCTCGTTCACCCACGATTCGCCGTGCATGCCCATCATGCCCAAGTTCAGCGGATGCGAAGCAGGGAAGGCGCCCAGGCCTAGCAGCGTGAGCGCGACAGGAATTTGCGTGCGCTCAGCAAGGGTGCGCACCTGCTCCATCGCTCCTGATTCCGATACACCGTGTCCGGCAAGAATCACCGGCCGTTTGGCGTTGCGGATCAGTTCGACAGCGTGCTCGAGGCCGGCGTCGTCCACGCGCAGCATGGGGTGAGGTCGATACGGGCGTGGCTTGGCCGCGTCGAAGTCAAAGGTCGTGGTGGCTTGTTGCGCGTCTTTGGTGATGTCGACAAGCACCGGACCGGGGCGGCCGGACTGCGCAATCTGGAATGCAAGTCGAATGGTCTTGGCGATGTCTTCGGCGCGAAGGACGAGGAAGTTGTGCTTGGTCACCGGCAGCGTGATACCGGTAATGTCCACTTCTTGAAAGGCATCGGTGCCCAGAACCTTCGACGGCACATTGCCGGTGATGCAGACAATGGGAATCGAATCGAGCATGGCCGTAGCAATGCCGGTGATCAGATTTGTGGCCCCCGGGCCGCTGGTGGCCAGGGCGACGCCCACCTTGCCCGAAGCGCGCGCGTAGCCGTCGGCCATGTGCGAGGCGCCCTGCTCGTGCCGCACCAGGACGTGGTGAATGGGAAACTTGCGCAGCGCGTCGTAAACCGGCAGAATGGCTCCGCCGGGATAGCCGAAGACGGTATCCACGCCTTCGCCCACCAGCGTAGCCCAGACTATTTCTGCGCCGGTGAGGCGGGTAGGCGCGATAAGGTGCGCGTTCGCGTTGGCATTGGTATCCATGAAGGACTCCTTTGAACGCTGGCAGTGAACAGCTGACAGCGTGGTCTACGGCGACAGGTAGCCAAATTTAAATCTCTTTGTCGACAGCTTCTAACGATCAGCTGTTCTTAGGTGGTTGCACCTTCTGACGCAGAGTTGACGCGATCAACATATTTCCGAAACACGCCGCGCGGCCAGCGCAATGCCGGCGGTCGAAAGCCCTTGAGCCGAGCCGCAATTTCCTCCTCGCTTAGCTCCAGCGTCAGGGTGCGATTGGGAATATCGAAGCGAATCATGTCGCCTTCGCGCACCGCTGCGATGGGGCCGCCCACGAAGGCCTCGGGAGCCACGTGACCCGCGGTGAAGCCGCGCGTTGCGCCGGAGAAGCGGCCGTCGGTCATCAGCGCGACGCTCGCGGCCAACTCTAGGTTGGAAGAGATGGCCGCCGTCACTTGCAGCATCTCGCGCATGCCCGGGCCGCCTTTGGGGCCCTCATAGCGAATCACCAGCACGTCGTTGGGCCTGATGTTGCCCGACTGCACGGCCAGGAAACAATCTTCTTCGCATTCAAACACGCGCGCCGGTCCGCGATGCTCCACGCGGTTGGCGGCGGCGACCTTCATCACGCAGCCTTCAGGAGCCAGGTTGCCTTTAAGGATCACCAGGCCGCCTGTCGGCTTGATGGGACTCTCAAACCTGCGAATCACCGCTTGGCCCGGCGTCTCCTGGGCCAGCGCTGCTTCTTCAGCCAGCGTGTTGCCGCTGATGGTGAGCGTCGATCCATCAGCGTGGCCAGCCTCAATCAATCGCTTGGCCAGCAGCCGCGAGCCGCCCGCAGCCTGATAGTCCGATGCCACATATTTGCCGGCCGGCGTCAGGTCACAGATGAACGGCGTGCGCTTGGAAATCTGATCAAAGTCGTCAACGCTCAGCGGGATGTTCAGCTCGCGTGCGATGGCGATCAGATGCAGGACGGCATTCGTAGAACCCCCGCTGGCGGCAACGCTGGCAATCGTGTTTTCGAGCGATGTGCGGGTGATGATCTGCGATGGACGGCGATTGGCGCGGACCGCATCCATGAGGATGCGGCCAGCTTCGCGGGTTGCCGCATGTTTGTCAGTCGAAATCGCCGGAACACCGCTGAGATAGATGGGCGAGATGCCCAGAATTTCCCCGCTCATGGCCATGGTGTTGGCCGTGAACTGCCCGCCGCATGCACCCGCGCCGGGGCACGCGTTGGCCTCAAGCGCTTCCAGCCCCGCATCGTCGATGCGTCCGGCTGCATGGGAGCCAATGCCTTCAAAAACATTCTGGATGGTAATGTCTACGCCGTCTAGTTTTCCCGGAGCGATCGACCCGCCATAGAGCATCATGCCGGGAATATCCAGCCGGCACAGCGCCATGATGATGCCCGGCATATTTTTGTCGCAGCCGCCGATGCCGACCAGGCCGTCGAACAGATTTCCTCTCGCCACCAGTTCAATGGAGTCGGCAATCACTTCGCGGCTTACCAGCGAGGCCTTCATGCCCTGCGTGCCCATCGTAATGCCATCCGAGATGGTGACGGTGTTGAACTCCATCGGTGTGCCGCCGGCCTCGCGAATTCCCTCTTTGAGTGCTTCGGCAATATCGCGCAGATGTACGTTGCAGGTGCCGATTTCGGTCCACGTGTTGGCGATGCCGATGATGGGCTTGCGCAGATCTTCTTTGCTGAATCCTGCGCCGCGCAGATACGACCGCGCCGCTGCGCGGCTGGGGCCTTCGGTTAACGGGATGCTTTGACGCTTGCCTTCGATGGTCATCTTTTCCTTGGCACGATGCTTAGGTGGAGGTCGAATTGAGCGGAGCTGAAAGCCACCATAGCTCAGTCCGCTCCCTGGGCTGTTACTTGGCCTTCAGCCAGTTTTCTTTGTCGTGCTTTGCTTCGTAGCTGTCGAGCGCCAGTTTATGGCGCAGGGTCAGGCCGATGTCGTCGAGGCCCTCAAGCAGGCAGAACTTGCGGAAAGGATCGACTTCAAACCCTGCGTGAAAGCCGTGCTCATCGCTCACCGTCTGCGTTTCCAAGGAGACCGTGAGTTGATAGTTGGGAATCGTCTTGGCGTTTGCGAGCAGGTGCCGCACCTGCTCCTCGCTGAGACGCACCAGGACCATTCCATTCTTGCCGGCGTTGGAAAAAAAGATGTCGGCAAAGGTGGGCGCAATCACCGCGCGAAACCCGTAGTCGCTCAATGCCCAGGCGGCATGTTCGCGGCTCGACCCGCAGCCAAAATTCTTGCCGGCAATCAGAATCTGCGCGCCCCTGTAGCGCGGATCATTCAATTCGAACTCCGGATTGGGATCGCCGTTCGGCGTGCGCCGCCAGTCAAAAAAAAGAAACTCGCCATAGCCGGTGCGCTCAATGCGCTTGAGAAACTGCTTGGGAATGATCTGGTCCGTATCGACATTGGTCCGGTCGAGCGGCGCTGCGATGGATCTGAGTGTGCGGAAGGGCTCCATTATGCATTCACCTGTTCATGAACGTGCCAGTTGCGGATGTCGACAAAGTGGCCGGCAATGGCGGCCGCAGCGGCCATCTCCGGCGAGACGAGATGCGTGCGCCCCCCCCGCCCCTGGCGGCCTTCGAAGTTGCGATTGCTCGTCGAAGCGCAGCGCTCACCGGGGGAAAGGATATCGGGGTTCATGCCCAGGCACATCGAGCAGCCGGGCTCGCGCCAGTCGAAGCCGGCCTCGATGAAGACCTTGTCCAGGCCCTCCTGTTCCGCCTGCGCTTTGACGGCCTGCGAGCCGGGAACCACCATTGCGCTCACCTGGGTTGAGACCTTGTAGCCTGCCGCGATGCGCGCCGCCGCGCGCAAATCCTCAATGCGCGAGTTGGTGCAGGAACCAATAAACACGCGGTCGATTGCAACTTCTTCGAGCTTGGTGCCGGCGTGGAGGCCCATGTATTCCAGCGCGCGCTCCAGGCCCTTGCGTTCCTGTTCGTTCTCCACAGCGGCGGGGTCCGGCACCGCGGACGTGATGGGTGCAACCATGCCCGGGCTGGTGCCCCAGCTTACGTAAGGAACCAGTGTTGAGGCGTCGATGACCAGCTCATGATCGAAGGTTGCACCTGGGTCGGTGGGCAGCTTGCTCCACTCGGCTACGGCCTGGTCCCAGGCCTTGCCCTGCGGAGAAAACCGTCGGCCCTTGAGATACGCGAAGGTCTTCTCGTCGGGAGCGATCATGCCGGCGCGGGCTCCGGCCTCGATGCTCATGTTGCACACCGTCATGCGGCCTTCGACCGAAAGCGCACGAATGGCCGACCCCGCGTACTCGATCACGCAGCCGGTTGCGCCGTCGGTGCCGATCTGGCCGATGATGGCCAGGATGATGTCCTTGGCTGTGACGCCGGTGGGCAACTCGCCTTCGACGGCGATGCGGAAGGTCTTCGGCTTGCCCTGCGGCAAGGTCTCGGTGGCCAGCACATGCTCCACTTCGCTAGTGCCGATTCCGAAGGCCAGCGCGCCAAACGCGCCGTGCGTCGAGGTGTGCGAGTCGCCGCAGACAATGGTCATGCCCGGCTTGGTGATGCCCAGTTCCGGCCCGATCACGTGCACGATGCCTTGCTCGCGCGAGTCCACGTCGTAGAGCTCGATGCCAAAGTCGGCGCAATTGTTGCGCAGCGTTGCGATTTGCGTGGCGGCGATCTGGTCGAGAATGTTCAGCCGGCCTTCAATCGTGGTCGGCACATTGTGGTCCACAGTCGCGATCGAGCGGTCCGGGCGGCGCACCTTGCGGCCGGCCAGCCGCAGGCCTTCAAATGCTTGCGGTGAAGTCACTTCATGCAACAGCTGCAGGTCGATGTAGAGCAGCGTGGGCTCGCCTTCGGGCTCAACCACCACATGGTGCTGCCAGACTTTCTCAAACAGCGTTTTTGGTGCGGTACTCATAGGGCTCCCAGTTCCAGGTCTGTGGTTAGAGATCATTTTTCATGCGTTGACGAGCATCGTCTTTAATGTCTCGCGCACTCTTGCGCTCATTTCGGTTGTGGAAAGAACAGTCAGTCCGTCCGGATTGGTGCGCGCCAGGTCCGGCGTGCGGAAGCCCTGCTCGAGCACCTTGCGGACCGCGGCTTCAATTGCTGCGGCCTCCGCTTCCATGCCTCCCGAGTGACGCAGAATCAACGCCGCCGTAAGGATGGCGCCGAGCGGATTGGCCAGGCCTTTGCCGGCGATGTCCGGCGCCGATCCGTGGACCGGCTCATAAAGATTCACCTTGCCGCCGATCGTCGCTGAAGGCAGCATGCCCAGCGAGCCCGTGATGACGGCGGACTCGTCGGAAAGAATATCGCCGAACAGATTCTCTGTGAGAACGACGTCGTAATTCCTCGGCTGATTCATCAGGTGCATGGACATGGCGTCCACATATTGATGCTCCAGGCTGACGCGGGGGAATTCTTTGGCAACTTCGGTGACGGTGGCCCGCCACAGCTGCGAGACCTCGAGCACGTTGGCCTTGTCCACGCTGGTCAGCTTGTTGCGGCGCTTGCTTGCCAGCAGAAAAGCGATGCGGGCTACGCGGGCCACTTCAGCGCGCGTGTAACGCATCGTGTTCCAGGCTTCGTTGGTCGTCTTGTTCCACTCGCGGGGCTGGCCGAAGTAGAGCCCGCCGAGAAGCTCGCGCACGAAGAGGATGTCTGCGCCATCGATGATCTCCGGACGCAGCGGAGAGTTGGCGGCCAACTCCTTGAACGCGAATGCCGGGCGCAAGTTGGCAAAGCCGCCGAGCGCGGCACGTAACTCGAGCAGGCCGGACTCGGGACGCTTGTTCGGGGGGAGGGAATTGAACTCGTTGCCGCCGACCGCACCGAGCAAAACGGCATCAGCATCGAGGGCCGCGGCCAGCGTGTCGGCGGGCAGAGCTGTGCCATCGTTGACGATGGCCACGCCGCCGATGCGCCTGGCATCGAGCTCAAACGTGTGGCCGCCGAGCAGAGCAACTTCTTTGAGCACGGAGACAGCTTCGTTGGTGACTTCCGGACCGATGCCGTCGCCAGCAGTGACTAGGATCTTGAGTTTCATAGTTCTCCAGAGATCAGGTTTTGAGGGATCAGATCTCAAGAATCAGAGATCGATCCCCGGTATTGAGCCTCGCTCGCCAAAACAGCGAACGGCTCGATCTTTCCGCGAAAGCAACCGCAGGCTCCGCGGCCGGGTCACCGCGGCGAGCTGCGCTCAGCAGCAGAGCGCAGCTCGCGGTTCAATCCAGTTCGACCACTGCTTGGTGCTGCCGCCTCCGAATCTGGTCGGGCAACAGGCCGATCAGATCCTGGTCGTAGATGTTCTTCTTGCGGTCAGCCAAGGCCACAAAGCGGTAGTAAATTTGTTGCAGTTCGTCCCGATCAAGGGCGAAGCCGAGTTGCTCTAATCTGTGTTTCAAGGCCGCGCGCCCCGAGTGCTTGCCCAGTACGAGGTTGGTGTGGGAGACACCGACCAGCGCGGGCGTCATGATCTCGTAGCAGAGCGGGTTGGCCAGCATGCCGTGCTGGTGAATGCCGGACTCGTGCGCAAATGCGTTGTCGCCTACGATGGCTTTGTTGGGCGAGGGCTTGAAGGTGATGATCTGACCCAGCACCTGGCTGGTGGAGTAGAGCTGCTCCAGTTTGATGTTGGTGGTCACGCCGTAGCGGTCGCCGCGGACGTGGAGGGCGGCGGCGACCTCTTCAAGGGCCGCGTTGCCGGCCCGTTCGCCGATGCCGTTGATGGCGCACTCCACCTGGCGCGCTCCGTTCTGAATGGCCGCCAGCGAGTTGGCCGTGGCCAGCCCCAGATCGTCATGCGTATGCGAGGAGAGGATGATCCCCTGCGCGTCGATGGCCGGGATGCGCTCGCGCACCTCGGCAAACATGCGGCCGTACTCGTCGGGCGTCGAGTAGCCGACGGTGTCCGGCATGTTGATCGTCGTGGCGCCGGCTTGAACCGCGACGCCGACCATGTCGACCAGGAAATCACGGTCAGAGCGCGTCGCGTCTTCCGGCGAAAACTCCACATCGTCCACCAGCGAGCGGGCCAGCCGCACCGATTCCGCGGTCAGGTCAAGCGCTTCCTGGCGGCTCATCTTGAGCTTGTATTCGAGGTGAAGATCGCTCGCAGCGAGAAACACATGAATGCGCGCCCGGTCGGCAAACTCGACCGAGCGCGCGGCCGTTTCAATGTCTTCCTTCTTGGCTCGAGCCAGCGACGCAATGCGCGGCTTGCGAATGGCCTGGGTGATCGTCGCGATAGCCTCGAAGTCACCCTCGGAGGCCACGGCAAAGCCGGCCTCGATGATGTCCACACCCAGGTCCTCCAGAGCGTGGGCCATTGTGAGCTTCTCTGCAGTGGTCATGCTGCAGCCCGGCGACTGCTCGCCGTCGCGCAATGTCGTGTCGAAAAAGCTAAGATGGCTTGAGATCATCGGTGCACCTGCCGGGTGAGCTTTGCTTACCTACCAACCCATCTAGTGTCTCGCATCGGGTTCATATAACGCAAAGTTATTCTTTTTGGGTTGTCCATTAAAGTTGCTTATAGTGAAGAAGCAACTGGCAAGTTTTTGTTCTTGACAGCACTCGGTCGGGCGTCTTAGGTTCATGTTCCCTGATCCGGCTACCTTGACGCGCGCCGCCGACCCCCTGCTGACAACCTGACACTCAGGCGCGGACAAGTCTGAAGTCCTGAATACGTGTTTCCCCAGGAGCCGACCATTTCTATGGAATTGAACCAGCTGGAAACGTTCCTTGCCGTCGCCGAAGAACGCAGCTTCTCTCGCGCGGCAGTGCGGCTGCACAGAACCCAGCCGGCCATCAGCCAGGTGATTCGCAAGCTGGAATCGTCGGTCGGCGAGAGGCTCTTTGACCGGGCAGCCCGAGACGGGTCGTTGACCGCAGCCGGGGTGCTGTTGCGCGACTACGCGCTGCGCCTGATGGCTCTGCGGCGCGAGGCCACCAGCGCCCTGGGAGAGCTGAAGAGCCTGGAGCGCGGCCGGCTGCAGTTAGCCGGCAATGAATACACCTGCATGTACCTGCTGCCGGCCATCGATCGCTTCCGCAAGGAGTTTCCCCAGGTCAGCGTCGCGGTGCACCGCATGCTGGCCTCGCGCATCCCGGAGGAGCTGAACCTGCGGACGTTTGAGCTGGGCATGATCTCATTTCGCCCGGATCCGGCGCAGTTTCGCAGCATTGCTGTTTATGCAGACAGCCTTGCATTCATTGTGAGCCCCAAGCATCCGCTGGCGGGCAAGCCGCGGGTGTCGATCACCGAGCTGGGCGTGGAGCTATTCGTGGCCCACAATGTGACCTCGCCGCTGCGGCAAAAAGTCATCGAGACGTTCCAGCGCTACCGCACACCGCTGAACATGGCCATTGAATTGCCGACCATCGAGGCCATTAAGCGCTTTGTGGCCATGGGCAACGGAGTGGCCCTGGTGCCGCACCTGACGGTGGCTCACGAGTTGGAAAATGGCGATCTGGTCCGCGTGCCGGTCGATGAGCTGGAGATGCGCCGGGTCCTCAGACTGGTGCATCGGCGCCATGCCACGCTCTCCTACGCGGCGCGGGCGTTTTTGCGCACCCTGCGCAGCCTGGCCCAGGAGCGCGGCGCGCCCTTTTACTACCACGTGGAGCGGGCCGGCTGAAAGGGCGGCCAACCGGGGGGGCAGGAAATTCGATATGAACCACCTGGGTTCGAAATACCGGAATCGACTCTCGTGCGTCTAAAGGGCAAAGATCGCCGCATGGAAGTGGACGCCGGGCCGGGTTGCTGTCGCCGACCCATCCCGGCCAGTTACAATGCAAAGAGCGGGGCCCGGACCAACCGGCGCGCCGGATTCGACAAGCTCGTTGCCAGCCGAATGGTTGCGCAGTCGTGAGGTTCAGGACCGAATGAAGAAGATCGCCATCATTGCATGCCTGTTGGCCGTAGGTGTGGCAGCGGGCCGCGCCCAGGAAAGCCGCCAGGATTTGAGCGTCAGCGGAATTGCTCTCATTAACCCGTTCATTTCCTCACAAACCGACGTACAAGTCCATTCGAACTATCAGTTGGGTGCCTTGGCCAGTTACCGCTTCATGCTCACGCCTTCGAGCGCGCTTGAAGTCAATTACGGTATCACTTACCAGAACGCCATCAAATACGTACTTCCGTCGTTTCCCAACGGGGTAAAGGTGTCCACCCGCACTCAGGAGATTTCCGCTGGTTATGTGCGCCAGTTCAACTACAAAAAGCTCAATCCGTTTGTCGAAGCCGGCCCTGCGGCCTTCCTTTTCCAGCCGATACGTAACTCGGGGACGCAGTCTCTGGATGTAAAGAAGACCACCGAAGTCGGCGCCATTTACGGAGCCGGCATTGCGTATGAGCTCAGCCCCAGCTTCGATATTCGCGCAGAGTACCGCGGCATGATCACCAAGGTGCCCACGTTCGGTGACTCCATTTTCGTCACCAACAAGTGGTGGAACATCTTCAGCCCGACCATCGGCGTGGCTTACCACTTCTAAGGACTCCAGGCAGCCGAGTGTAGCGAAAAAGGATGGGCCGAAGCCCATCCTTTTTCGCATTCATACTCATCAACGATGAGAGTGGTCCTATTTCTGGAGATCGTCAGGCCGGTCGGCTTCCCGATACCGTCCCAGCTCTTTTACCATCGAACAGTGCGGTCTGAGCGCCTCAAGCGCCGGCGTGCCTTCTTCCGGCGAGTGAATCTGGAAGTCCACATAGAAGATGTACTCCCATGGCTTGCCGTGCACCGGCCGCGACTCGATCTTGGTCAGGTTGGTCCCTAACCGCGACAGGGCCGAGAGCGCAGCCACCAGCGACCCGGACCTGTTTTCCACCGAGAACGCCACGCTGATCTTGTTGGCGCGCGGATCGACAGTGGTTTCTCCGCTGCGGCGGACGAGAAAAAAGCGCGTAAAGTTCTCGGGATTGTCTTCAATGTTGGCCTCGAGAATCTGCGCGCCGTAATAGTGCGCCGCGGCCTCGCTGGCAATGGCGCCGGCATGGCGGTCGCCGAGCTCCACCAGCTGCTTCACGCTGCCGGCAGTGTCATAAAACGCATAGGATTCCATCCGCGGATGCGCCCCCAGAAACCGCCTGCACTGTGCCAGGGCCACGGGATGCGAAAACACCCGGTCGATCTCACAGATGGATGCGCCAGAAATGGCGATGAGGTTATGGCGGATCCGCAGCAGCGTCTCTCGCTCCACGGTGACGTCGTGGGTAAGCAGAAGGTCGAAATGCTCAGAGACCGAGCCGGCCAGCGAGTTCTCAATGGGAATGGCGGCCGCGGCAACCTGCCCGTTGTCTATCGCAGCAAAGACCTCAGCGGAAAGAGAGAAGGGAATAA
>DATDLS010000385.1:0-3470 GCA_036519195.1 Occallatibacter sp.
TGATTCCTCAAATGCTTCCGGCAGAGACTTTCTATTTGGCTGCCCAATTCCGCAGCAGGTTTCCGGATCAAGCCCCACTCTGGGGACAAGCAGGCCGGGAACTGGAGGGCCTCTCCCGCAGAGATCCCCAGGATGCCAGTCCTGAACACCTGGCGAAGGAATTTGGCATGCCGCACCCGGCCATGGCGCAGAGTAACTCGAGCACTCTGCTCAATACGGAGCCATTTCCGTTCTTTGGAGGATACGCTAGCCGGCTTTTTGGCGAATCTTGGGAATCCAGCAATCTTTACTGGGCGCGCCTCGCGGACGAAAGCGGCTACTCTCCCGTGATGCTCAACGTTCTGGCCCCCGAACTGACCCGTCATATGATCGCTAACATCTTTGCCACAAACTTCGACGATTCGTCGGCGCTGTTACGCGCCATGGAACAAACGGGGGAAGAGTTCCGCAAGGGCAAGATCATGGTTCAGGGTGCAAATATGGTCATTCGGCAGTAAAAATCTCGCAGACGGAGTGCGCATGGGGATGATTTTGGCAAACAGATATTACGGCTGCCTCGGGCTATGTTCAGGCCTGCTTTTGCTGATGAGTACTGAACCACAGCCCGCGGCTCAGGACCAGCCATCGCGTTTCCGCGTAAACGTTGATTTGGTTCAGCTCAACGTCGCGGTAACTGATCGCAAAGGGAATTATATAGCCGGCCTTCGCCCTGAAGACTTCACCATCACCGAGGACAAGCTCCCCGAGAAGATTGCCACTTTCGAGGAAGGTACTGAATCGGCCCGAAAACACGCTTTGCAGAATGCTGGCAAGACCCCGGACCCTGACCAACAAGTGCCGTCCCTCGCGCCCGCCGACGCAAAGACTTCACTGGTAGCCGGGGCCAACGTATTCATCCTGTTCGACACAAGCGACTATATGTACCGAGGTTTTGTGTTCGCCCAGGATGCCGTCGCTAATTTCATCCGCTCGATGGATGATGCGAACAAGATAGCGTTTTATTCCTACAGCCGAGATCTTTCGCGCGCGACTGCACTCACGACCGACCGCTTCCGCGTTGTGAACGGCGTGCGTAACACCGTCGCCGGAGATGAGGCCGCACTCTATAACTGCATGTTATTGACAGTTGAGGATGCGGCGCCGCTCAAGGGACGAAAAGCCATCGTGGTCTTCTCAAACGGTCCTGACAACGCGAGCTCAGTTCCGCCCGAAGACGTAGCAGAACTGGCCCAGTCCACAGGAACGATCATCTACATCATCAGCACCCGGGAGGCACAAACGGAACCTGTGTCGGCCGCGGCGTTTGAACGTGTGAGCAGGGCGACCGGCGGAAAAGCCTATTTTGCGAAGGACTGGCGCCAGGAAAGACAAGCGTTCAACGCCGTCCGCGAAGATCTTGACCACCTCTACACTGTTAGTTACTACCCACAGGCCAACACAAATCGGGGTTGGCGCAAAATCAAAGTGAATCTGGTGGGTAAGGACCTGCAGAAATATCACATACGAACCCGCGATGGATACAGGGTCATGCAGCAGGCGGCGCCATCTGGTGAGAGCGATTCTGCACGTACATCGGAGCCGGATCCGCAATGACAAGTTTCGAGATTTCTTGGGCGGAAAGCTTCAGACACAGCACTCCCCGGGCCCGTTAGCTGTCCCCCGATAAAACTCTATCGGGATGTTGAACGGGTTTTGATTGCTGAGTTCGATGGCTGGCTTTGGGGGCATTTCGACTCGGAAGGATGTGCTCGGTGTTCAAGGGTGGTCGCAATGAGATGGCCGAGCGGACGACGAACGGGCAGAAGGTCGAAGAGCATTCTTGTTATGGCGCCTTCATCGTCTCCTTCTCTCAGACTCCTGAGCACCTCTCTCCCCAGTAATAGACAAGCAACGGTTTGCGAAGAATCGCATGTGATCAAGACCTCGGTTTGGACCTAGGAATTGACATCGAACGCATGTTCACCTCTGTCTATTGAAGTAAGTTGATGAAAAAACAAGCAAAAGTCTTGTTTTGATGTCATTTATGTAGGCATACATATTATGAAAATAATTGCATTTCACTCTTGACGTATCGGGTTATTTTTGTTAATTAGGTGGGCATGCATGTTACCCGCGCATTTTGGCGCTCCGCCAATGGCAAAACCTACCAGTCCATTTATCTGCGCGAGTCGTATCGCGTCGGCGACAAGGTGCAGAAACGCAACATTGCCAACTTGACCCATTGCGATCCGAAAGAGATTGCCGCCATTGAGCTGGCTTTGAAGCACAAGGGCGACTTGAATGCGTTGAACTCTGTCGCGCAGGTGCAGATCAGCCAAGGAGCCTCGGTAGGCGCGGTCTGGACGGTGTATCAAGTCGCTTGCCAGTTAGGCATCGAGCGCGCCTTAGGCAGTGATTTTGCCGGCCAGCTTGCCATGTGGCAGGTTCTGGCACGGGTTCTGGAACAGGGCTCACGCCTGTCGGCCGTGCGCCTGGCCAAGGTTCACGCCGCATGCGACGTGCTGGGCATCCGCCGCGGTTTTGATGAAAATGATCTCTATGAAAATCTTGACTGGCTCAGTGATCACCAGCAACAGATCGAGCTATGCATCTTTACAGAAAGGTACCAACAACAGAAACCGCAGTTGTTTCTCTATGACGTAACCAGCAGCTATCTGGAAGGCGAGCAAAACGCATATGGCGCCTATGGCTATAACCGGGATGGCAAGAAGAGCAAAAAGCAAATAGTCATCGGCATGTTATGCGATCAGGACGGGGAACCGCTCGCCACTAAAGTATTTCTCGGCAACACCCAAGACACGAAGACCTTTGCCGAACAGATCACCAAGGTCAGCCAAAGCTTCGGATGTGAGCAGGTGACTTTCGTTGGGGATCGTGGCATGATCAAGAGCGGCCAGATCGAGGACTTGTCCAAGGCCGGCTTTCACTACATCACCGCCATCACCAAGCCGCAGATCGATACCATGTTGACCTCTGGCGTGTTGCAACTGGATCTGTTTGCTTCCGAAGTCTGCCAGATCGAACAGCAGTCCGTACGTTACGTACTGCGCCGCAATCCGGTGCGGGCCGAGCAGATGGCCGCTTCCAGAGCCGACAAGCAAGCCGTGGCTCAGCGGTGGATGAGCCAACTGAACCTCTATCTGGAAAGCCATCCCAAGGCCAAGATAAAAACTGCGGAAACAAAGTTGCGGAGCAAAATCAAACGGCTGAAAATCGACTCCTGGTTGAGCGTAGAAAGCAGCGGCCGCACGCTCGAACTGAACACAGATCCAGAAGCTCTGGAGAAAGCCGCGCAGCTGGACGGCTGCTACGTATTGAAAACCGATCTTCCTACCAGCGCCGCCTCAGCGCAGACCGTGCATGACCGATACAAAGACCTCACCCAGGTCGAAATGGCTTTTCGAACTTGCAAAACCACACATCTTGAAACACGCCCCATCCACGTGCGCACCGCCGCGCATACACGTGCC
>DATDLS010000386.1:0-4404 GCA_036519195.1 Occallatibacter sp.
TCAATGAACTTCCTGAGGGCGGGCCGCGCCTGCTGTTCAAAGGGGGCACTTCCCTCTCCAAAGCCTTCGGCTTGATCTCTCGCTTCTCGGAAGACATTGATGTGACTGTTTTTCGGCACGATCTCGGCCAGGGAGCTACGGATCTTCTGAACTGACCGAATTGTCGGCTGCTGTCTTTGTAGCGAGGCTAACGCTCGGTGACCCGAGCGGATGCACGTCTCGTGGAGGTCTTTACGTTACCTCGCTTAAGGTTTACGGCGAGTCCTCTGGCGGCTGGGCTGAGGCGCCTCGTCAGTTGGAGCCTCTGCGATTCGTTCGGCTGCTTTGACAGATAGGAAAGAATCGCTGCGTCCACGATTGAGATCGTCGTCATTTTTGGGCCTCCCTCCTGTCAGTTCTGCACCGCTAATTAGATGATAGCCGGATAGGACAGGATACCCGCTATCGAGCGCGTCTGGAAGCTGACCCGCCGATTGGCAACTCACAACCGCTACTTCCCGACCCTCGAGCAGGTAGTCCAGGCAGTCAACGCATGCTTCAATCGCTGGCGGCGGCCGAATTCTGTCTTGCGACGATTATGCTGCATTATTTAAGACGCCGTGTTTAAAAGAGCTTCAAAGCTGGTCAAGAATCAAAGGTCGCTTAAGCGGCCGCCCTCGCTTTTTAGCGGGGACTTTTTATATCTTTGAATGCATTGAGTTGCTAATTCCCACTGATGCGGGGATGATTGAGGACTTCAAAAACAGATAACAGTTTCAGACGGCCTCCGCCGTGATGTTCACGCGCTTGCGTCGGGAAGGGATATCTCCTATCAAGCCCCAATTCGGCCGAAGTGTTCACTTGGTGGTATTCGGTCACAGACAGGATTTCTGACTGTAGTTGATCCGCGGGCATTTGGATGCTCTTGCTCATAACTCCCATTCTGATTCAACAAATGATCGTCTCATTGTCTAAACCAGACGCCCATAGCACTTTTGGGGAGCGAAGTTGTTGCGTACTGAGTCCGGGGTCGCGCTCAAAGGGACAGAGGTCAAGAGAGCATCCGCGAAAGCAAAGCGAATCTGAAGGACGCCTACGGCGTGCTCAAGGACGGCGAGTGCTTTCTACTGAACGTCATATTGGAGCTTTTTCCCACGGGAACCGAGAGAATACGAAGACTTGAGAATGCGAAGAGTTCTTTGCGGCACACCAGGCTCAACGGTTCATCGTTCTGGTCAAGAAACCCCTCCTGCTGCAACTGGCGCACAAAGGGAAAACGCTCATCACGGTGACCTCGGCTGCAGCCGCAAGTTCCGAAGCGTTGCGGTATTCTCGCCGCGGCGCGCGAAGGAGATCCACGGGAAGCAGGGGCGCGAGCAGAACCTTCAGCATCCATTGGCTGAGGTCGGAGAATAGATATGCCGACTCCGGCGGAGAGAGCTTCTGCAGGTGCGCCCGGCGTGGAGACGCGGCATTGAGTTTTTCTAGGCCGGGGCCAACGAAATGCCGAAAGCCTTCGCTGTCAAGGATGCCTACGGCGACGTCGGGCGCGAACTGAGAGAGAACTGACCAGGCTATTTGCGGCGCTTGGAGAGATTGCCGGGGCGCCAACGACGGCAAGCGGCGCAGCTCGCTGGGGGAGTGCCTGAGCATAGGCCCGGGCTTGCAGGATGGCCTGCGAGAGTAAGGGCACGAGCCGATCCGGCCGCCCCTCGGAGGCGTCCTTGAGCTCAATGATGTAGCGATCGTTGCCGCGCGCGCTAACAAAGTCGACGTCCTTGTCAGCGATGGAGTGCTCCTTTTTGATCCGCCAGCCGTACTCGCGGAAGAGGTTGGCGATGAGATCCCCGAACTCGCGTTCGCTGCGCGGGCCAGGGGAGTTCGGATTGGGAAGCGGGAGGTCATGACTTTACCTTGGCCACGTTAAGTATCGCGGCCGTGGTAATTAACATGGCCGCGTTAACAGCAGAAGTTAAGACGGCCCATCTTTTGCACCGTGCGAACTTGTAAAAAAATGCCACAATTCTCAGACAAGAGGCGCGGTGGAACCGATACTCTGAGGCTCACAGGTGCGGCTCGGATCGGCGCAGATTTCTGGAGGCGGCGGGTGCCTCCTCCGCCTTCGGAGCCGGCACAAAAACTGCGCCAAAATTGACCCAAAGAAGCGCTGGGAACGTTGCCAGTCGTCGTGATTACCTCGCCGAGCGATGATCGCCTATTGACGAACCCGGGCGAAACGCTACAAAGAAGTATGGAAGTACGAGAGAATTTCTGGGGCGAGTCTGAGGCAGTGTGAGCAATCGCTCAACTCGACGGGCACGGGGTCCCTATGGAGCGAGTAGAAAATAGCCAAGTCTGGGAGGCAAGCGTGTGTATTCCCCATCAAGGCGTCTATTCCTTAGTGGTGTCAGTCGAGGATTCGCTTGGCGAAATCACAACCGAAGAGATTCGTGTTGTGAGCCGCGATCCTGCGAAACGGGTGCGCGTTGAACGCGACCAAGACAACGCGCTGGAGGCTTGGCTGGAACATGGGCTGCTCGGCACTCAACTCGGGCCAAACAAAAACGGAAAGAAGTGGTGATGATCCCGACAGAGATCGCGCACGTTGTTCTGCCTTTGATTGTCGCTGGAAGCATCGCACTGATGCTGACGCGCCCGCGCGGAATCCCCGAAGTCTGGTGGATCTCAGGCGGAGCGCTCTTGTTGATCGTACTTCGTTTAGTGCCGCTCGAATTGGCGGGTCAGGCCATCGCCAAGGGCAGCGATGTCTACTTGTTTCTCATCGGCATGATGCTTCTGAGCGAACTGGCTCGGGAACAAGGTGTCTTCGACTGGGTCGCGTCGGTCGCGGTACGCGGGGCAGATGGCAGTTGTTCGCGTCTTTTTTTGTTGGTTTATAGCGTCGGTACACTTGTGACGATCTTCATGTCAAACGATGCGACAGCAGTCGTGCTGACGCCGGCAATTCTGACTGCGGTGCGTAAGGCAAAGGTCTCCCCGCTTCCTTACCTTTTCGTTTGCGCGTTGATCGCGAACGCCGCAAGCTTCGTGTTGCCGATTTCGAATCCAGCGAACCTAGTGGTTTTTCATGCCGGAATGCCACCTCTGGGGACGTGGCTCACTGACTTCGGAGTGCCATCCGTGCTCTCGATTCTGGTGACCTTTCTCGTCATGCGTCTTCTGTTTCGGGGAGAACTCTGCAAGAGAATCGAGTGTGAGGTTCAAGACTCGAAGCTAAGCGGCAACGGCAAATTGGTTCTGGCCGGACTAGCCCTGATGATTGCCGTACTCCTGACGGCTTCCGCTATGAAGAAGGATTTGGGTCTGCCGACGTGCCTCGCGGCGCTGGTGATCACAGCTGTAGTCTCCATAAAGGCAAGGAGCAATCCGATCAGCCTCGCCCGCGAAATCAGCTGGGCAACACTGCTGCTGGTCGCAGGATTGTTCGTCATGGTCGATGCCGTCGAGAGTCAGGGTGCGTTGAACCTGACACAACAGTGGCTCGCCTGGGTGTCAAGCCTCGGACAGAATATGGGGGCAATGGTTGTCGGCTTCGCCGTCGGCATAGCAAATAACATCGTGAACAACTTGCCCTTGGGACTGATAGCGGGCGGCACAATCCAGGCAGCTCATACGAAAGGGCTGATGGCCAATGTGGTTCTGATTGGCGTAGATCTCGGCCCGAATTTATCGGTCACCGGATCGCTGGCTACGATCCTTTGGCTGCTTGCACTTCGCAAGGATTCCGGTGTTGGGGCAGGCCGAGAGAAGCTCGATGTGAGCTTCTGGAAGTTCCTGAAGATTGGAGCAATCGCGATGCCGGTGGCGCTGTTTGCAACGCTGGGCGGGGCAATTCTGATGCAGATGGTTATAGGACAACGCTAGACACCAAGGAGAACCACATGAATGCCGGATGGATGATCCCATTCATTCTCCTGGGAGGCGCGTTACAGAATTGCGGCGCGGCCATGAATGGTGAATTCAACAAGCATGCCACCAATCCCTGGCTAGCTTCAACCACCTCGTTCGCGCTGAATACCTTCTTTTTCGCCGGAACGTCCCTGATCCATCCGCACCCGTTGCCCACTCAGAAGGATTTTGAAGAATTGCCTTGGTGGGCTCTGGTCGGCGGTTTGGTCGGAGCGGTGCACGCTCCCACGGCTTTTATCGACTTGATCACTTCCTGGTTCGTCCCCGGGGTCCTCCACTCCACCGCGATCCGATCATAGCGACTCGTTTCCAGGATGTCTCGTGGAACGGCCGGTTAATTCTGGAGGGCGGCGAATCGAACGCGATCGATGCGCACGCGAGCGCGACTGCAAGCTATCACGCGAAGTTCGCATTTCATGGGAACTTCGTGCTGCAAAAAATAACTTCCATGAACTGCCGCTTTCCGAAGTTTGGACTCGTTGCAGCTGCTTGAAA
>DATDLS010000387.1:0-2310 GCA_036519195.1 Occallatibacter sp.
GCCACTGCCGTTGGAGCTAATTGTCTGTCCGGCAATAGTTTTGGCCGTCGCGGTTGTACGCTCGTCTAGAAACTCACAGTTCACTTCCATATAGTCCCTCCGTTTAGGTGAATTTACGATTAGGTCCGACCTCAGGCTTCGGACGGCTTACATCCTAACCCGGCGTAGCCGGAACCAAACAGGTCCGGTTATGATGCGGGAGTGGGTGTTGAGCTACTGACGGAACGTCACGGCGGGCAGATTGCCGGAGTGTTGGGTTGTTGGGACCGGATGCTGGTTTTCGGAACGTTGCCGAAGATCTGCTTTGCCGGAGGAATGACGTCGTTGCTGTTCGAACGGAAGATCCGGATATTCGACTACCCGAAGTTCGCCGAGCCATTCCGCAACCGGATTCGCGAGAACGCGGAGAAGATGGCTGCTGAAGCGGGGATCGAGATCGAGTTCATCCGCAAGCGGAACTTCCGAAAGGAAGACCGGGTGAAAGAGATTCTGGCTCGTCGAGGAGAGCAGACCGGGGTCGTCTGCATTTTCTCGGCCATGGAGCCATGCTCGACCTACAAGCCGTGGCACAACAAGCAGACTGGTAAGACGTATCTGGTTCCAGATGACGGCAAGTGTCTGCATTACTACTTTTATTTCATGGACGAGGATCTGGGCTTGTGCCATGTACGTGTGCCTACATGGTTGCCGTGCCGGCTGCAGGTTTGCTTCAATGGCCACAACTGGCTAGCCGGCCAGTTAAGCAAGCTGGGCATCGAGTATCGAATGGCTGATAATGCATTCAGTCACATTGCAGACTGGCAACGGGCGCAACACATCTCCAATGGATGGGAGGCAAAACGCATCCACGCCAGGCTCGACGAATTCGCGCGCCGGTGTTGCCCAATCTATCGCGACTTCGCCACCGGATATCACTGGAGCGTGGACCAGTGCGAATACGCCACTGACATCGTCTTCCGCAAGCAGGCGGATCTGCAGGCGATCTATGAAAACCTGGCGCGCACGGCGATTCATACCGTCAAGCCGGATAACATTGCCACTTTCCTCGGGCGCAAGCTCAGCCCTCAGTTCGAAGGCGAAGCCGGGAACCGATTCAATATCCGCATCGAAGGTACCCGAATCAAACACACTATGGGGCCGGTTTCCATCAAGCTCTACGACAAGTTTGGCCTCATTCTCCGGATCGAGACCACGGTCAACGATCTGACCTTTTTCAAGCACTACCGGGAGGTAGAACACCGCGACGGCTCACGCGAAACCAAATGGGCCGCCATGCAGAAGACCATCTACAGTCTGCCCGCGTTGCGCGCACTGCTGGAAGCCGCCAACCGGCGCTACTTGGAGTTCCTCTCGGCGATTGAAGATCCCCGCGCGGGGAGAAACAAACTCGACAAACTCTCGCAGCCCATCGAACACGAAGGCCGCCGCTACTCCGGGTTCAACCTGTTCGATGCGGACGATGAGAACCTGCTCTGTTCCATCGTTCGCGGCGAGTTCAATATCAGCGGACTACAGAACAAAACGCTTCGGTCCCACCTGCCCGAACTCAGCAGCAGCCAGGTGTCGCGCCTGCTCAAACGACTCCGCATGCACGGACTCGTCAAAAAGGTCGGCCACACCTATAAGTATTACGTCACTGGCTTTGGCAAGGAAGCCATCGCAACCGCTCTCAAACTTCGAGAGCTCGTAATCATCCCACAGCTCTCTCTCGGGCTCACCCATTAACTTCGTTTTTCTGCCCGAAAACGTCAGAATCTTACTATAGAGGTACTAATAGCTTCTTCGTCCAGGGCGGCGATGGTCATCAGTTTCAGAAGTTGCTGGAGGCAGCACATCCGTGACCTTCCATCTGATTCACCGCCTCGACCTCAATCCCGCACAAAGTCCGTACCGTATTGTCCAGCAGGAAACCGGCCGTGAGGTGCCGTGGATCAACCGGTTCCTGGATCGGGAATGCGTTCGGCGATTGGCTGAAACCACACTTCGCAGCTATGCCCTCGACCTGCTGCACTTCCTCCGCTGGTGGTTCGGCGTTCACCACACCGACGCCGTAGTCGAAACCGCGCTCACCGAATCGACTCTAGCGGACTACGTTCGCTTCCAGTCCGGCCAACAACCCCGGCCTGCGGCGGCCAGCATCAATCGGCGCATTGTCGTCGCTGAACGGGCCCTGCGCAATGAGTTTCCAGATGCGCCCTGTCAGTTTGCGCCCGGCTTTCACCAGATCTATCGGCAGTGGCATCCCATGGGAATTGGACGTCCGCGATCGGCATTGAGCCGGTTACGCGTCAGAACACCCAAACGTAATAT
>DATDLS010000388.1:0-27442 GCA_036519195.1 Occallatibacter sp.
TCGAGAGCAAGTCTCCCGGAGAATTCTTCAGATGGCATACGTCATTGCAGAACCCTGTATCGGCACCAAGGACACCGCCTGTGTGGACGCCTGTCCTGTCGATTGCATCCACCCCAAGAAGGACGAAGACGGCCACGGCGAGGCCGACCAGCTGTTCATTGATCCGGTCGAGTGCATCGACTGCGGCGCATGCGTCCCCGCCTGCCCCGTCTCGGCCATCTTTGCCCTGGACGACCTGCCGGAGAAGTGGGCCCACTTTACTGAGAAGAACGCGACCCACTTCGGCCGCTAGTCAAGATTCTGGCCAAGGGAACCACGCGCGCATTTCGCCCGGCGAAGTGCGCGTTCGTGTCTGCAGCCGACCAGGTGCGTGCTACGTCTGCAGCACGATACAGTTTATGCCTGACTGGTCGCGCACCCGCAACTGGCCGGGTGCCAGCCCAGCAATCCTGGATGATTTTTTAGGGCGATCCATTGCAAGGCCAGGCTTTGGCCCCTACTGGATTGACTCTTCCAGTTCCTTGAAGCGCGGCTCTTCATCCGTGGGAGAAAAATCCAGCTTCGGAATCCATCCCCGGGGATCTTCGATTGAATCGTCGTCTGAGCCCGGATCGGCGCCTGCTCCCGGTGCAATCGCGAATCGGCCTTTACCGATTTCAACGAATTCAACCTTGTCGCCGGTTCTCAATCCAAGCTGTTTGCGTACGTCAGGGGGGAGAGTAATGCGGCCGTTAAAGGTGACCATTGCGGAAGGCATTTGGAACCTCTGAAATCAATTCTACCCGCTGGATTCTGAGAGGATGTGGAAAAGTCCGGGTTTACCGATGTCTTTGGGAAAAATCCATCGTCCCCACCGGCCGGGATGCGAGAGAGTCCCCCCAACTGCAGACCAGCTCACTTTCCCGATCCCGCTCAGCCGAAACGTCAAAAGTCACCGTTCGGTTGCAACCGGCCTACATGGCCGAGCTGGTTGTCAGCCAATCAGCAAAAATCGGCCGCGCCCGGCTCGAGCTCTGAGATCGCTTGCCGCACAACTTATTCCCGTTCAACGGCATATCCCTGCTTTGTCCTCGTGCTCTTCCTTACCGGCTCCGCCAGAGGAGTTCTCCCCGAGCCTCCGATGCGAAGATAGAGACGCAATGAGCGTGCTCACTTCTGAAGCCGTGGTCCTTCGCTGTTGGCCGGTGCAGGAAGCCGACCTGATCGTCAGCTTGTTCACGCGCGACTACGGCCGCGTCAAGGGCGTAGCCAAATCCGCCCTCAAGAGCCGCAAACGCTTTGGCGGAGCCCTGGAACCGATGACCGTCGTTCGTGCCTGGTTCGCCGTAAATCCCCGCCAGGAACTGGTCCGCCTGGACCAGCTGGAAATCATCCGTTCGCCCCTTTCCGCGCCGGTTGACCACGTTCGCATGGCCGTCCTCAGCTTCTTCGCCGAACTGCTTGACGAGGCCCTCCCTGAGCACGATCCCCAGGATGCCATCTTCCGCCTGCTGCTCGCCGTTCTGGACCAGACCACCGTCGAGCAGCCCTGGATGCCGCTCACCTATTTCTTGCTCTGGATGACCCGCCTCATGGGGCTACTGCCGGACATCGCCCACTGCACCGCCTGCGGCGATGCCTTGCGGGCGGCCGATATTTCTTTCAACGTTCACACCGACGGCCTGTTCTGCCTCCTCCATCGCAATGGAAGCGCCCATGCGCTCTCTGCCGATTCCTGGCAGCTTGCCCAGCGCATGCTGCGCGCCCCGGCCTCGGCCTTTGCCGCCGAGGTCTGGACTCGCCGCCGCGCCCAGGATCTGCGCCGCTTCGCCCTTCAAGCTCTGGAGCGTCATCTGGAGCGCCGCCTGCGCACGAGCGAGGCGCTGGGCCGCCTTGGCGGGTAAGCGCGCCCTGGATTTTCAACCCATCACCTCACAATGGCGTGAAAAGCGCCGAGTTCGAATGTGCCCCGAGGGAAGCGAATCACGCCCATTCTTGAACGCGCGGACGATGGCTTTTTCGCCCTGTGCCCCGCGCTCGACATCGCCAGCCGGGGGGCGACGATTGAAGAGGCGCGCGCGAATTTCGGCCAGGCCCTGACCTGGTCTTTCGAGACCGGTTCTTCTCAGCAGATTCGACACCGGCCCGACAGAGAAATTTTCCTCACCCGGGCCGGGGTGCCCGTTGGTTAGGCCGCGAACCCCCGCCGGCTGCGAAGATCCAAAAATCTTCGCAGGGCATGGCTTCGCTGCGGTTTGTCAGCACGGCTGCGGTCGAGAATCTGAAGGCCCGGCTCTGCCATCGGGCTGATAAAATCTCCACTAGTCCCGTCGAGAGTGAGCGATCCGTGTCTGCAACCATCCTTGATCCAGCCGCACCCCCAACCAAATCCCCGCTGACCTTTCAGGAACTGCTGTTCCGCCTGCAGGGCTTTTGGGCCGCGCGCGGCTGCGTGCTCCAGCAGCCTTATGACGTCGAAGTCGGCGCCGGCACCATGTCGCCTGAGACTTTTCTCCGCGTCCAGGGCCCCAAACCGTTCCGCGTGGGCTACGCGCAGCCCTCCCGCCGCCCCGCCGACGGCCGCTATGGCGAAAACCCCAACCGCCTGTTCAAGCACACCCAGTTTCAGCTCATCCTCAAACCGCCTCCGGCGAACGTGCAGGAGCTTTACCTCGAGTCCCTCGAGGCGATCGGCATTGATCTTCGCCAGCACGATTTGAAGTTCGAGGAAGATAACTGGGAGTGGCCCGCTGGCGGCGCCTGGGGCGTTGGCTGGCAGGTCATGCTCGACGGCCTGGAGATTACCCAGTTCACTTACTTTCAGCAGTGCGGCGGCCTCGATCTGGACCCCATATGCGCCGAGCTGACCTATGGCCTGGAGCGGATCGCAGCTTTCCTGCAGGATGTCGATTCTATCTATGACATCGTCTGGGCACGCGATCCGGAAACTGGCTCTCCGGTAACCTATGGCGAAGTCAGGCTCACCGAGGAGTTACAGTTTTCTGTCTATAACTTCGAGTTTGCCGATGTTCAAAAACTCTGGGAGCATTTCCGCCTTTACGAATCCGAAGCAAAGCACCTTCTCGACCAGGCCAACTCGCTCTTAGCCAATGCCAACGCCGATGGAGCTGAGCGGCGCCGCTTCCCGCTCCTGGCCACCTACGAGCTCGCCCTCAAGTGCTCGCATCTGTTCAACCTGCTGGACGCCCGCGGAGCCGTCAGCGTCACCGAGCGGGTCGGCGTGATCGGCCGCATTCGCACCCTGGCCGTAGGTGTGGCCAAGGCATTCGCCTTGCAGCAAGCGAGTTAGGAAATTGAATGCCGGAGCGTAGCCACCGGCTCCGCGGGATGCCGAAACGCTCAACTCCTTGAAAAGGCCGTGGCTTCAACCGTGCCGGAAAGCTGAGCCAAATCACCGGGGCCTTTGCCTCCCAGAGAATGAGAACTGCCAGGCTTTGGAGCAGGTCACGGCTTTAGTCCCGCCGAACCATGAGCAGAAGTCGAGGAACCGAAGTTGACCTTAAGCGTTGCAAGATACCGGCAATAGCCGCCTACCGAATCCGAACAAAACCGATCGCAGCAAAACCGACCGGGCTTTGGCCCTTGAGGAATGCGGATTGAACAGCCCGCATCCCAGCGAGCGAGAAAGCATTCAAGTCATGGCAGATTTTTTGTTGGAAATTGGTCTCGAAGAAGTACCCGCCCGAATGATTGCCGCGGCGGAAGCCGAGTTAGGCAAGCGCGTCACGGACCTGCTTTCGCGCGAGCGATTGCTGGGCGCAGCCTCTAACGTTACCACCTATTCCACACCGCGCCGTCTCGCCGTGCTCGTCGAAGACGTGCTCGCCGCCCAGGCGGACGCAGAAGAGAAGCTCACCGGCCCCTCGTGGAAGGTGGCCTTCAAGGACGGCGCGCCCACGGCCGCCGCCGAAGCCTTTGCCAAGAAGGCGGGCGTTTCCGTCTCCGCTCTCGAGAAAATCACCAACACCAAGGGCGAGTATGTCGGCCTGACAGTCAAGCGTCAAGGCCGTGCCGCCTTCGAAGTGTTCGCCGCCGAGCTGCCCAAAGAAGTTCTCGCCCTCTACTGGGCCAAGAACATGTACTGGCGTGCCACCAAGCCGGAGCGCTTCGTGCGCCCCATGCGCTGGATCGTTGCGCTGTTTGATCATTCGATTGTTCCACTTGAGCTTGCCGGCATCGCCGCCGGAAACACGAGTCGCGGCCATCGCATCCTGCACGGCGAAGCCCCGGTCGTCATCGACCACGCTGCCCATTACGCACAAGCCTTGCACGCAGCCAGGGTCGTGGTCAGTGTGGCCGAGCGCCGTCATACGATCCGCAAGGCGCTGGACGCGGCCACGCGCACCGTCCCCGGCGCGCGCTGGCGCGAAGACGAGCCACTTGTCGAAACCGTCACCCACCTCACCGAGTGGCCCAGCGTGCTGCTCGGCAACTTCGAGCCTGAGTATCTGGCTCTGCCCGCAGAAGTGCTGGTCACGGTTATGCGTGATCACCAGAAGTATTTCGCGGTCGAAGGCGGGGACGGCAAACTGGCGCCCCATTTTCTCACCGTTCTCAACACCGAGGTCAACGACGAAGGTCGCGCCATCATCCGCCACGGCAACGCCCGCGTTCTCCGTGCCCGCTTCAAGGACGCCCAGTTCTTCTGGGACTTTGACCAGAAGACGCCGCTGATTGAGCGCGTCGAAAGCCTGAAAAATGTCACGTTCCAGAAAGAACTGGGAAGCTACCACTGGAAGACGCTCGAAAATCACAGTGTTGCGAATGCTTTGATCGACAGGCTAATGGCCAAAAGCCGAACTCTCGGCATCGATGCCATCGATACACGCGCTTTGCTCAAAGCCATTGATCTTGCCAAGACAGACCTGACTACCGAGTTAGTCAAGGAATTCACTGAGTTACAGGGAGTTATCGGCGGCCTCTATGCTCGGGCCCAAGGACTGGGAGACACGGCGGCACAGGCGATCTACGAGCAATACAAGCCAGCCTCGACCGACGATGACATTCCATCGACACCCGAGGGTCAGTTACTCGGCCTCGCGGACCGTATCCAGACCATCGTTGCGATGTTCGGAATTGGCCTGGAACCAACCGGGTCCAAGGATCCCTTTGCTCTTCGCCGCGCTGCCAACGCAATCATCAAAATCCTTGCTGAATCAAAATTGCAACTCACGATTAGCGATGTGGTGAGGGCCGGCGCCAAGCCATTCGACCAACTCGGGAACGACGACAGGGAGCTTGATCCGAGCAGAGCAGGAGCCGCTCGAGTTGGTTTCGATTGGCCTGGCTACGAGGGCACGCGCAGTTTCATGGACGAGCGCCTGCGCTTCTACCTGAAGGACGTGCGCAACTTCGCTTACGATGTGGTGAATGCGGTTCTCGCCGCCGGCTCCGACGATGTCCGCGACGGGATCGCCCGTGCCGAAGCCCTCACCGCGGTTCGCGGTTCGGATGATTTTGCCGCCATCTCGGCGGCGTTCAGGCGCATCAAGAATATTCTCCGCCAGGCCGAAGAAAAGGAATTCGCGCTCGGCACGGCCAAAGACGCCAAGCTCTCAGCCGAAGCCGAGCAGCTTGCCGCGGCCGCCCTGGCCCTGGAGCCCAAAGTCGCCGCACTCCGGCAGCAGCGCGAGTACGGAGAAGCATTGGCTGCCATCGCGACACTGCGCCCAGCGGTCGATGCGTTCTTCGACAAGGTCATGGTGCTTGATCCCGATCCGGCCCTCCGCGGAGCGAACCTCGGTATTATCAACGAGGTTTTGCGCGGGTTTTCCGGCATCGCCGACTTCAGCGAGATCGTAACTTCCTGAGTCACGATCTTCGGGCCGCCGTCGCCCACGCCTTCACTCGCATGCGACGGCCTCTTTTCGCATCCTTGCCCAATTCTCTTCGCATCTTCGGCTCCTCCGGCACGTCTACAATCTATAGAGATGGCCGACACACTTTATTTGAGTTTGTGGTACCCGAATCTGCGCCTCGCGGCCATGGCAGACAAGCTGACCTCGGTGCTGGGTGCGTTTGCCGCACATGGCGGAGAAGCCCGTGTCTACTCGGCAACCGTCTGGCCGGTCAGTTGGAGCGAGTCGCCGGTGCTGCAAAACGTGTACGGCCGGCGCGGCAAAAGTGCCGATGGCGGTGCGGCTGCCGGCGGTCCGGGCGCCGAGCCGCGCGTCGCTGTCGAAGAGGCCCTCGAGCTGCTGCATGACGATTATGCCTATGAGTTCCAGATTGGCTGGAGTCTCTGGGAATTGGAGCGGCCGCCGGTTGCCAGCGCTTCACCCCAAGCCGACCTGGCAGCCGCCTTCGATGCCCGCTGGGTGCGCGAGCCGCGCCTGGTGCGCGTCACCGGCTATGGGCCGCTGTTTGACGACGGTGCCTACGAGGCCGATGGCCACATTCGCGTGGACTTCGGCCCCGATGGTCCTTTCCTTGAAGAAGGAGTCGAGCTTGACTCCGTTGCCGCGCGCCACATCGAGGAAAACGTGCGCCAGCTGGTGGCGCTCACCTCGGCCATTGAAAAGGCTTCCGGGGCCACCGCGCGGCTGCTTTGGAGCGAGCTCGGCGAAAGCCTGGCGCAGCGCCTTGCGGCACGGCTTGGAGTTGGAAACTGAACGTGCAATTCACCATCGAACGGTTGCGGACGCTGGTTCTGGTAGCAGGATTACTGCTGGTGGCGGCCCTGGGTTTGTTCCTGGCGCACGGCCGCCTGATGAACCCGATCAACTGGAAAGAGCTGCCGCAGAAGCTGGGAGTCAACATTACTGCAGACTCAACCGGATTCACGCTCGATCACTCTTCCGGCGGCCATTCGCGCTACCGCATTCACGCCTCAAACGCGGTGCAGTATAAAGACAACCACGCGATTCTGCACGACGTGAACATTGAGCTCTACGGCGAAGACGGCACCGCCGTCGATCACATTTCCGGTGCGGAGTTTGACTACGACCGGAACGCTGGCACGGCCAAGGCCAACGGTGCGGTGGAGATCACGCTCATGCGCCCCGGCGTGAAGCCTGCCGCCGGCGACGTTCGCGACACCAAGCCGCCGGTGCCGAAGAAAACCGAAAAGCACGAAGCAAAAAAAACCAAGCCAGGGCCGGTTGCCACCGCTGCGGAGATCGCCGAGCGCGACCAGATCCATGTAAAGACCAGCGGCCTGAGCTTCAACACCAAGAGCGGCGTTGCCACCACCGCCGAGCACGTCGATTTTTCCACCGAGCAGGGAACCGGCAGCTCCATGGGCGCTTCGTACGACTCGAAGGGCTTCCTGGTTCTGGATCACGCGGTCGAACTGAGCACCGAACACGACGGCGCAACCGTGCATATTCACGCCCAGCATGCCGAGTTTGAGCGCCAGACGCTTGTGTGCCGTATGCATGCAGCCACCTCCGATTACCGTGGCGGCCAAGCCGCGGCCGGCGATGCCAAGGTGCTTTTTCGCCAGGATGGATCCGCCGTGCGCCTGGACGCAATCAACGGATTCAACATGGTGACCTCTACCGGCGACCACATCGCCGCGCCCTCCGGCTGGATGGAATTCGACGAACACAACCAGCCCACGCACGCACACATGGAAGGTGGCGTCAAGATGGACTCGACGCGTGATACCGACGATGGAGCCGGCCAGCGGCGTATGCGCGCCACTGCGCCCAAAGCCGAGTTGGACTTCACGCCGCAGGGCGAACTGCGCCACGCCCATCTCGAGCGTGGCGTGGAACTGGCCAGCGAGCAGCAGAGCGAAAGCACGAACGGCCCGCTGCGCGTGAGCCGGACCTGGAAGTCGCCGATCGCCGATTTGGATTTCCGCGACAACGGGAGTGGCCAGCCCGAGCCGAAGACGATCCATGGTGTCCAGGGCGTGGTGGTCACGGGAGAAAGCCGGCGCGGCATGGCAGCGCCCGAGCCCTCCAGGCTGGCAGCCGATGAGGTGACCGGCGAGTTCGGTCCCAACTCCGTTCTGTCCGCGATGACCGGCATCGGTCATGCGAGCGTCGAACAGACCAACGCGGCAGGAACCGAGCAGACCTCGAGCGGCGACCGCCTGGAGGCGCAATTGTCCCCGGCCGGTGGCAAAGGCGTCGCCGCAGCCGGCATCGGAAAGTCGGCTGGTCCCCCCAGCGGCGCGCCGCAGATCCAGTCTGCAGTGCTCGACGGCCATGTGTTGCTGACACAGACCCCGGCAGCCAAGCCCAATGCCCCGTCTGGCGCCCAGCCGCCCACTCCGCTGCGCGCCTGGGCGGGCCACGCCGTCTACGAAGGCGCCGGAGAACTGCTGCACCTGACCGAAAGCCCGCGGATCGAAGACGGCGGCCTCGAAATGACGGCCGACAAGATCGATGTTTCGCATGCATCCGGCGAGGCGTTTGCGCATGGCAACGTGAAAGCGACGTGGTTCAATGGGAGCTCTGCGGTAAACGGCCAGCCAGCGGCACAGGGGAGCAATCCGGCAAACCATGGTGACCTGACTCTGGGCGGCAAAGACCCGGCGCATGTGGTGGCGGCCGAGGCCGAGCTAAGCCAGCCAGCCTCCAGCGGGTCGGGCGCAATTGCAACCTTCCGCGGGCACGCACGGCTGTGGCAGCAGGCCAACTCGGTTGCCGGGCCGGTCATCGTGCTTGACCGCCAGAAGCAAACCTTGGTGGCCACCAGCTCCGATCCGGCTGAACCCGTTAAGGTTGTCCTGCTCAGCGCCGGCAGTCCGGAAACCGAACCGTCCAGCGGCAAGCAGTCCGCCCCGCAGTCAGGCGACGAATCCGCCCCGCGGCCGGCGGCGGACAAAGCCAAAAAGCCGTCCGTGATTCGAGTCCACGGCGGGGATCTGAAGTATTCCGACGCTGAGCACAAAGCGGTTATGCGTGCCGGCGCGCTGGCCAGCGTCATCGCCGAGACCCCCACCGCGATCTCGTCATCGAATCAGGTTGAACTCGTGCTGCTCCCGGCTGCAAACCATGCCGGCAAAGACGGCGGCCAGGCGCAGGTGGACCGTCTGACGGCGACCGATCACGTCGTTGTCAGCTCCGGAGGCCGTCGCGGAACCGGCGAGCAGTTGGTCTATACCGGCGAGAATGGCGAATATGTTTTAACCGGCACCGCCGCCCGGCCACCGCGCATGACCGACTCCCAGCGCGGCAACGTGACCGGCCAGGCTTTGATCTTCCATAGCCGCGATGATAGTGTGAGCATCGAAGGCGGCGGACAAAGAACCACCACAGAGACCACCACGCAAAAATGACAGGCGGCAGCATGGTTTTTTTCACCGCGGAAGCGAGTTCGAAGGCACGATGGACACATTGATTGCCGAGGGAATCGGCAAAAGTTACAAAGGCCGTCAGGTGGTGCGAGGCGTTGACCTGCGGATTTCGCGCGGCGAAGTGGTTGGCCTGCTGGGGCCCAACGGTGCCGGCAAAACCACCAGCTTTTACATGATCGTGGGCCTGGTCCAGCCCGAGACCGGTCGCATCCTTGTCGACGAAACTGAAATCACACGCGTGCCCATGTATCTGCGTGCGCGCAACTTCGGCATCAGCTATCTTCCCCAGGAGCCCTCGGTCTTTCGCAAGCTCACCGTGGAGGAGAATATTCTCGCGGTTCTTGAAGCGCAGCCTCTCGACAGCAAGGAACGCCGCACCCGCGCCGAGCGGCTCATTCATCAACTCAACCTGGGCCACGTGCGCACCACGCGCGGTTATGCGCTCTCCGGCGGCGAGCGGCGCCGTGTGGAAATTGCCCGCTGCCTGTGCATTCAGCCCAGCTTCATCCTGCTCGACGAGCCCTTCAGCGGCATTGATCCGATTGCCGTCCTCGAGCTGCAAAAGATCATCTTTGATCTCAAGGCAAGCGGCATCGGCATCCTGATCACCGACCACAATGTGCGTGAGACGCTCAGCGTCACCGATCGGGCGTACATTATTGCCGAGGGAAGGATTTTCCGTACCGGCACGCCGCGCGAGCTGGGCAACGATGTGGAAGTCCGGCGCGTCTATCTCGGCGAAGGCTTCTCGCTGGGTTGATGAGTCAATAAAATGAGTCTGATCGGGGAAACCGGCCGGATCACAGATGCGCAATTTGTCAATACCCTGGACGACAAACATGGCGCACAAAGGTTCAGGCTCCAATTCCCGAATCGTTCGTGCCGAATGTGGCACGATTGGCACGATGTAGGTTAATTTGCCATTAAGCACGATCTTCACGCGGTTACACTTGGAGTAGTCCAGACGGGGAAATATCGCAGATATGGCGCTTCTTCAACCCAAAATGTCGCTCAAAGTCTCGCAACGTCAGGTCCTTACCCCGGGCCTGATGCAGATGGTCAGCGTGCTCGCGCTCAACAAGCTCGAGCTGAAGGAGATGATCGATGCTGAGATGGTTGAGAATCCAGTACTGGAAGAGATTGACGAGTCAGTTCCGATGTTGGATGAGGTCGCCGGGCGGCAGGAACGCCAGGAGCGATTGGAGCGGCTGGAACTGCTCGCTCGCCCTGCGGAAGGCGTCATCGCGGAGCCCGCGGCCGCTCCCAAGGATCCCTTTGAAGAAGTCGACTTCGGATCGTATTTTCAGGACTATCTGGATCCTGGCTATCGCACCCAGCCGGAATATGAGGACAGCGAGAAGCCCTCGTTCGAGCATTTTCTCTCCCAGCCCACGAGCCTGTCCGATCACCTGGCGTGGCAGCTGGGCGCTCTGACCCTTGAGCCGTTGCTGCACCTGGCTGCGGAATACGTGATCGGGAATTTGGACGAAGATGGCTACCTGGCCGCCGACGAGGACGAACTGGCCGCGGCGCTGCGCCTGGCCGGGGACGACAATGCCTACGGCGGCCGAGAGGAGCTTGACCCGGAGGCTGCCCTGTCCCTGGTGCGCCGGGCCATCGATCTGGTCCAGCATCTGGACCCTGCCGGCGTCGGAGCCAAGGATCTCCGCGAGTGCCTTCTGATCCAGATTGCCGCCCAACAGCAGGAGTTTGCCCAGCTCTACGCCCGCCACACGGCCGAGTCCGGCGGCCTGGACCCGGAGGCCGAAGAAGACCCCGAGGGCAGCTTCCAGGCCGAAGCCGACACCCGTCTCGAAGCCGACACCCGCCTTGAAGCCGCCGCCCGCCTCGAAGAGCGCCGGCGTGCGATGGAAGTGGGCGCCCTCATCGTTTCCCACCATTTGCCGCTGTTGCAGAAGCGCGACGTCAAAGACCTGGCCCGCGTCGCACAGATCTCGCCTGCCGAGGCCGACACAGGCATCGAATTTATCCGCACCCTCGATCCACGCCCCGGCCGCCAGTACAACCGCGAGCAGACCCGCCTGATCGAGCCCGACGTCGTCTTCGTCAAGCGCGGCGCCGAGTGGGAAGTGGCCATGAACGAGGAAGACCTTCCCAGTCTGCGCCTCAGCTCCCGTTATCGCCGCATGCTGGTGGCCGAAAATACTGACAAGGAAGTCAAGGATTACGTCAAGGAGCGCTTCCGCTCCGCCATGCAGCTGATGCGCAACATTGCCCAGCGCAAAAGCACCATCCTGCGCACCTGCGAAGTGATCGTCCGCCGCCAGAAGGATTTTCTCGATCAGGGCATTGAAGCGCTGCGCCCCATGATGATCAAAGAAGTCGCCGAAGAGATCGGCGTGCATCCGTCCACCGTGAGTCGCGCCGTCGCCAACAAGTATGCGCACACGCCGCAAGGCGTCATCGAGCTCCGCTTCTTCTTCTCCGAAGGCTCAAACGGCCCCGAAGGCGCAGACACGCCCCTGCTGGTACTCAAGCGCAAGGTCCGCAAACTGATTGAAGACGAAGACGCCCGCCGCCCGTTGACCGATGATCAGCTCGCCGCGCTCCTTCAGGTACAAGGCATCCAGCTCACCCGCCGCACGGTAGCCAAATACCGCGAAGACATGGGCATTCCCTCGACCCACCAGCGCCGCCGCCGCGACGCCTGAGCGAATTCAATCCCAGGCCCGTCCAAAACCCGTCGAGCACCCCAGCGGGGCGCTCGATCGGTGCGGTGCTTTTGCCGCCCGGGTCCCATCGCTGGAACCCTCTGCCAGGGGGCCTCAGGAAGAACATCAGCGCGCCAGCCGATCCACCTCCGACCCCGCCAGTAGAAACGCCCCGGTCCCAAACACATAGCTGGCGGTAGCCGGATAGTCCCCCGGAGCCGCCCCAATCGGTTGCACGCACCCCAGACGGCCATCCGCGTAGATATGGGCCACCAGAGCCGCCCATGCCTTCTCAATCACGGGCAGATACTGCGCCCGCTCCAGAATCCCGTGGTTCACTCCATATGCCAGCGCATACACGTAAAATGCCGATCCGGAGCTTTCCGGCAACCCATAGGCTCCCGGATCGAGCAGTCCCGGCCGCCACAGCCCATCGCTGCCCTGGAGGGAAGCAATCTCGGCTGCCATGGCGCGCAGCTGGGTCAGGTATTTCTGCCGCGAAGGATAGTCAGCCGGCATCTTGTCCAGCACGCGCGCCAGTCCCGCCATCACCCATCCGTTGCCGCGCGACCAGAACAACCCCTGGCCGTTGGCCTGGCGCTTGCCCAGAAACGTTGCATCGCGATAGAACAGGTGAACCTGGGGATCGTAGAGCAGGTTCGACGTGATCTCCCACTGCCGATCCATGAACTCAAGATACTGGCGTTGGCCGGTAATTTTGGCCAGCTCCGCCAGCACCGGGGGAGCCATGAACAGCGCATCGCACCACCACCACAGGGGCTTGTTTTTCTCCGCAAACTCGCTCGCCGGCAACTGCATCACTGCATCCATGCGTGCGCGGATGGGATCGAGCATCGCGGCATCGTGAGAACGCTCATAGAGCTCCAGGTACGTTTGTCCAATCGCCTGATCATCCGCATGCGGCACGCGCGGCCCCGGCTGCCAATTGAACCTCTTGCCCATGCGCAGCATGGCCTGACGATACTTCTTGCCGCCCGCCGCATCGGGCACCGCCATGAAGCCGGCGTAAAGCGCGGCGTAGGTCCAGTCCTGATTGAAGTCCGGCTGCGCACGTTCGAGCTGCCAGTCGGCCACCTTACGCAGCACGTGACGCACGGCACGATGGGTCAGCGCGCCGGAAACATCGCTGGCCAGTGGAAGCTGGACAGCGGGCGCATCGCCTACAGTGTGCTGGGTGGCCGGCGCCGCAGTCGGTGCCCCTGCCTGCGCCTTCATGCCGCCGGAACAAAGCCCTGCCGCCACCAGGAACAGGCAGGCCGCCCAGATCGGAGTCAGCGCTGCCAGGGCGACTCGTCTAGCTGAGCCTTGCAACCCAGCCACGGGCTCCGGATCGAACTCCGCTGCGCGCACCCGCCAGTCAAACTCAGCCATCGTCCTTAGGGGCATCAGCAGAACCGTCCTCCTTCGCATGCTCTCCGGGTCGCGCTGCAAGCGGCCTCAGGTTTCGCAATCAAAATTAAACCACTCGACCAGCCGTGTCCATGCGGCCGCGTCCACACCGTGAGCGGCGGGCACTGGCCTGAGCTCCCAGGTTCATCCCAAATGCGCCCTGTTCGGTGTTTTTCATCCACCCGATTTTCTCATCGAGCCGACTGCAGGCATATACTGACCTGTCTCCACCTCGAATTCTCACCGCCGGTCGGTTGATCCGGCATTCGAGGCAGGCAGGACGGGCGGGGAAGGCCCCCATCACGAGGTTCCTGCTATGAGCGAGTGGAAAACGACAACCGGGGAGCGCGAGTCCCCAGAACAATCCAGACCGAACCGGAGCTGGAAAAAGCGGAGGCTGACCATGGAAGTGGAGTTCACCGCCCGACAACTAAAAATCTCCAAAGCCCTGCGCGTGCAGGCCGAGGAGGGAATGGAGCGCATCGCTCGCATCCTGGGCAAGACCGCGCGCGCCAGTCTGACGTTCAGCACCCAAAGGCATCTCCAAATTGTTGAACTCACCGTGCAACTCCGTTTGCATATCATCGTAGCCACCGGCAAAGCCGATACGCTCGACGGCGCCCTCAGGAAGGCCATCGATCACGCCCTGAACCAGGCACGCCGTTTTCGCGACAAGCGCCTCGAAGGCAAGCGCCTGCCCAAGGAAGAGAAGATGATGACCGCGCTGCCCGTGGCCCGTCCCAAGGCGCGCGCGCCGCAGCCGGCCGACGACGGCGCGGAAACTGAGCCGGCCCGCAGCAAGCCCCGCGCCTCGATCGCCGTGCATTCGTTTCCCAACCGCGCTACTGTGGTTGAGCCGCACATCCTCAAAAGCGGCGAAGCCATCTCGATGAAGCCGATGACGATTGAGGAAGCCGTCAAGGACGCCGAATTCCGCGACCGCGATCTGCTCATCTTCCGCAACCCGGGCGGCGAAATGTTTGTCCTCCACCGCCGCCGTGACGGCCAGATGGAGCTGGTAGAGATTTCCTGATCAGGCGGGGCGGAAAGACGGTCGCTGAAAGGGCGAGCGCGCAGGCCGCGGACTGCCTCGCGCATGATCGGCCTGCGCATGAAAGCTACGCGCGTCAGCCCGTCCATCAGGTCTCTAAACACCAGCGTGGCCTCCAGCCCCGAAGCGCGAGTTCGCTCCCTGGCTAGACCGGGCCGCGAACCTGCGGCCTTTCGGCCCTACCCTTCCCGAATTTTCCAGGTTTCTTCACCACGCCGCTCGATGCCGGGCCATCAAGGCCCACCGCTTCCTCGTCCCCTGATCCCGGAGCCCCATCGCTCCGCCTCGCCCTGTCCTAACCTGGACAAAAACCAGACTTTGGTACCACCCGATACCCGGTTTAGGGGATGGAGGCAAACCCCATTCGCGGCTTACGATTTCCTCTATGGCGAACCCGATTTGGAAAGGCGCAGCTGTGCCGCTCACAGAAGCAGCCGACTCGGACACTGCCTCGGAACCCCCTGAGACGAAGAGCTTGAATCTGCCTGAAAATTCTGACTCTGCCCAGCAGCAGGAGGTCCTTGATGCCTTGCCCGTGCTCGTCTTCCTGGAGCGGGCCGGTAAAGTCGTCTTTGCCAACGCTGAAGCGCGCCAGACCCTGGGCCTGGCCGACGGCGATTGGGTCCCGCGCCCCGTCGAAGACGTCCTCTGGGGCCTGTTTCCCGGCACCGCCGAGCCGCAAACGCAGCTCATCGGTACCCGCGCCGGAAGCCCGTTTCACGCCACCATGCCTGCCCGCAACGGCCGCCTGCTGTCGGTCGAAGGCACCTACAGCATTCTCAACGGCGAGCTCCGTGAAGCCATCATTGTCGCTCATCCTAGCGGCCGCATCCGCGCCCCCAAGTCGCGCCTCATGGAAGACGTGCTGGGAAGTATTCCCGAAGCCGTGGTCATCGTGCATGGCAGCCACGTGCTCTACACCAACCCAGCCTTCACGCAAATGTTCGGATATGCCGCCGAGGAGGCCAGTGGTCAAAGCCTGCGCGAGCTCATCGTACCCGAGACGCGTCAGCACGAACTGGCTCTGCTCGAAAGGGAAGTTGACCAGAAGGGCCGCGTCGCCGTTGAAACCGTGCGCATCAACAAAAAGGGCGATCTGGTCGACGTGGCCATGGTCGGCGCGCCCTTGCGCGTGGACGGCTCCAGCGTGGGCTACGTCCTCAGCTTCCGCGACATCGGCGAGCGCCGCCGGCTCGAAGCCAAGTTCCAGCACGATGCGCTCTTCGACGTGCTCACCACCCTGCCCAACCGCGCCCTGTTTCTAGACCGGCTCACCCTCGCGCTCAAGCGCCGCTCCCGCCGCCGCGACCAAGGCTGCGGCATGTTGATTCTCGATCTGGACCGCTTCAATGAAGTCAACCAGGCCCTCGGCCAGGCCGTCGGCGATGAACTGCTTCTGGCGGTTGCCGAACGGCTCCGCGTTTCGCTCCGTCCGGAAGATTCCGCCTCCCGCATGGGCAGCGATGAATTTGCCATCCTCGTCGAAAACGTCCTCGACCAGGACGACCTTGAAACGGTAGCCGCCCGCATTCTCGTGCAGATGGAGAAGCCGTTTGAAGTCTTCGGCAGCCTGGTGCGCGTCAGCGTCAGCATGGGCATCGCCATGGCCGGCGCGCTCCACACCAGTCCGGATCTGCTCATCCGCGATGCCAGCTTCGCCTTGAATCGCGCCCGCCTCACCGGCGGCGGATGCTCGGAAGTCTTTGACAAGCAGCTCGAAATGCCCTTCAAAAAATCCAATCAGGACCCTGAGCGCGAACTGCGACGGGTGCTTGAAAGGCATCAGTACGAAGTCTGGTATCAACCCATCTATCGGCTCGAGTCGGGCAAGCTCGAAGGCTTCGAGTCGCTGCTGCGGGTGCGCCGCCTGGATGGCTCGGTCGGCAGTTTTCTTGAGCTGCTCGGCGTCGCCGAAGATACCGGCCTGTCGATCACCCTGGGCCGCGAGACCATGGACATGGTCTGCCGGCAACTGCAGATCTGGTCCGAAGGCGTCGCCCCCCACGATCTGACCATCTCTCTGAATCTCTCCGAGCGCCAGTTTTTCCATCCGCAGATGGTTGCTCAGCTGGAGAAGGTGCTTGCTGCCAACGCTGTTGATCCCGCGCAGCTGTTGTTTGAAGTCACCGAAGGCACGCTGAACCAGAATCCGGAAGCCTCGGCGGCAGTGCTGAAGGCCATGTCCGAGTGCAAGGTGCGCATCGCCGTAGACCACTTCGGCTCCCGCTTCGCGCCGCTCAGTCACCTTGCCCGCCTGCCCATTGACGTGGTGAAAATTTCCCCCAAGCTCATCGCCGCCGCAGTCCTGCCCGGCCGCGATGCGGCGGTGCTTGAGTCCATCATCCGCCTGGGCCATGAATTGGACATGCAGATCGTCGCACAGGGAATCGAGACCTCCGAGCAGCTGGACGCCTTGAACCGCATGGGTTGCGCACTGGGCCAGGGCCATCTGTTTTCCCACGCCCTGGATCCCGCGCGAGCCACCATGCTGGCCGGTCTCGGCCGCTGGGCATTGGCCGCCGGCGCATAGAGCAAAACGCGCAGGATGCCGCAGTTGCCCCCCAGTCCAGCGGATTATCTCTGCAGGAAAACTCCTAAACCGCTTTATTAACCCGATCTCATTACGTACGTTTACCTTTAAGTCGTGCATTTGGAGTACGATGTTGCTCATGACGTCCCCCAAACGACCCCGCCCGCCGCGTCCAGCCGGAGGCCGGGCCAAGCCGTTCAAAAAATCTGAGAAAGAGCTCGTCATCGTGACCGGGATCTCCGGCGCCGGCAAGGCCTCCGCGCTCAAGGCCTTTGAAGACTTGGGCTATCACGCCGTCGATAATCTCCCCCTGGAGTTGCTGCCCGAATTTGCAGAGCTGGTAGGCAAGTCCGACGAACTGAAGCAAGCCGTCATCGTGGTGGACGTGCGCGAAGGTTCAACCCTCGATCGGCTCCCCGAAATTCTCATCAGCATTCGCAAGGTGCTGCCCACCCAGGTCGTCTTTCTTGAAGCGCAGGACGCGGTCCTGGTGCGGCGTTATTCTGAAACCCGTCGTCCCCACCCTCTCGGCCGGACTGAAACCGTCTCCCGCTCCATCGTTGAAGAGCGCCAGCTTCTCGATCCCATTCGCAATCTGGCCGACACGCTGATCGATACCTCCACCTTCAACGTGCACCAGCTCCGCGCCCACATCGTTGACCGTTTTGGTCACGGAGACCTGAGCAAGCAACTGCTCGTCTCTTGCCTCAGCTTCGGCTTCAAGAACGGCGTGCCGCTCGATGCCGACATGGTCTTCGATGTCCGCTTCCTTCCCAATCCCCACTTCGTGCCCCAGTTCCGCAAGCTCACCGGCCAGGATCCCAAGGTTGCCGCCTTCGTCCGCAAGTTTCCCCAGACCCGCGAGTTTCTGGGGAAAGTCACCGAGCTGATGCTCTACCTGTTGCCCCACTACGTGCAGGAAGGCAAGAGCTACTTGACCGTAGCCTTTGGCTGTACCGGTGGCCAGCACCGCAGCGTCATGATGGCTGAAGAGATGAGCAAGCGCCTCAAGAAGTCTGGCTACCAGGTAAAGGCCGTCCACCGCGACATGCCGCGATGATCGCGCCGTCTTCTGTTCGTCCAACCGCTTCGCCCAGCCAGCCGCCGGCTCGCTGACCCGCCGTCTTCGCCAAGCCGAAGCCTGGCTTACCGCGTCGATCCAGGAATCCCGCCCGTCACAAGGGCGCGCGAGCTGGGAGGCAGATCGTCCAGCCAGCGCGTCAGTGCAGAGATAAAACTCTGGCTGGATTCAGAAGCAGCCGGCAGCCAGACTTCTTGCCTGCGCGCCGTCACCCGGCTATATGCAGCCTGCTCGGCCTCCCGTGTCGATTTCTCGGCCGCTGACCGCGAAAACCATAACGACGGGATCAGCACGCCGGCCGCTGCCGCATTCAGATCCCAGCGATCCCGCACCAGCAGGTGCGCAGGAACCAGCCGCGCCCGCGGATCGCGGAAGATCGCATCCTGCGGCGCAGCCACGAGCGTATCCACGACCACTCCGCCCAGCTCGGGATGTACGGCTGCCACCTCGAGCGCCAAGTTGGCTCCCAGCCCCTGTCCGAACAGGACGACGGACGCCCGAGGAAGATGCCGCGTATGGACCAAATAGTCGATGGCCGACTCCGCATCCTCGCGCCAGTGTGCTTCGCCGGGATGCGCGAACGCGCTCTGCCCGTAGCCGCGATAGTCAAATGCCAGCACGTTGATCCCGGCATCATGGAGCGTCTTCAGCGCATCGACCGTATCGCCCAGGTTGCCGCTAGCGCCATGCAGATAAATGGCCGTAAAGCGGCCCTGCGCCTCGCCCGCGATCCACCATCCCTTCAGCCGCGACACGCCGGCCTCGGTTGTAGCAAAAGCCACCGGATCGAACCTCAGGTCCACGCTGGCCGGTGTGCGCGTCAGCTCCGCCGTGGGGTGATAAAGCAACTGCCAGCTCCCCTGCCAGAACAGAAAGCAGAGCGTGAGCCACGCGCAGGCCCCCGCGGCCGCAATCGCAATACCGGTAGCGACCAGCATCCAGCGCCCGGAGACCGTCGGCGGCCCCGATGTCGGCAGCGACCGAGCCTCGGTCCTTGGAGCCTGGCCTGGGTGGCTCGCACTTTTCTGTGAACTTTTCTTGCCCGGCATGATTTAGGTTTCTTTCCCGCTGAGTCCCAATGCATGCGACTCTGTTCTATGCTAATCGCCGCGTTAGACGACGCGTTTGACGCCCGGCAGCCGGACCAGCGGATCTGCAATCAGCCAGGTGAAGATCGAGGCAAGCATTCCCACAATCGCAAACTTGGCGAGGGCCGGAGCCACCCATCCGCGCAGCAGCAGTGCAAGACTCACCAGTACCAGCGGATGCAGGATGTACACCGCGTACGCGCGTCGGCTGAGCCAGGTCCCGAAGCCCCAAGGCCGGTTCATCCACGTCCGCGATGCCAGCAGCCACAGCGCGATGAATCCCCACGCCACAAATGGTTCCCACAGCGCATAGACAATCGAGGCCCAGGAAAATCCGCCGGAAAAGTTTGACCTGGTTTCTCCCATCATCCGCGCCAGCGGAATGCTCAGAGGCAAAAGCGGCCAGGCCACAATCGATGCAATGATACCGACGAGCGCATTCTTCCAGCTGAGCTGCCGCAGCCAGTCGTTTCGCCACGCCCGAATGCCCACCGCGAACAGAAAAATGTAGCCGGCGAAATAGCCAAGCTGCAATCCGAAAACATTCTCGCCCACCGGCACAAACTGCCGGATCTCCAGGGACGCCGCGCCCACCGCCAACGCACTAAGCAGCCACCACCACCCCGATGGTACTGGCCGCGCTTTCCGCTTGCTCTGGCCCAGTGCCGCGCCCCGCCCTGCACTTACCAAAACCGCGCGCCACATGCAATAGCCCAGCGAGAAAATCAAGAGCGCCTGCGCAAACCACAACGGCCCATTGATGAATTGCTTGTGCTGCCATAGGTACCTGAACACGACCCAGAAGCCGTCGCCCTCGGCGTAATTCACGATGCCTGCGGTTGCCGGCCCCAGCAGCAGCCCGAAGGCCAGCAGCGGCAGCCCCAGCCGCAGCAACCGGTCCAGGATAAAGCGCGCATAGCCTTTGTTCTCCAGCGAAGCCGGCGTATAGTACCCGGCCAACAGAAAGAAGAAGCCCATGAAGTAAGCCTGGTTGGTGGAGACAAACAGCGCAAGCAGCCGGCTGGACGGTGCGCCCGATGGCTTCAGCTCCGTCCAGAACCAGCTGCCCGGTCCGCCATAGGTAATGGCCGTGTGATGGAAGATGACCAGCGCCGTCATTACCGAGCGCAGCCGGTCGATGTAGAGATCGCGCTCGGAAGCAGTCGGATTCGGCTTGATGGTTGCGGCCATAGAAAGCTATCATCCCACACAAATCCAAAAAAGGGATCGGCTCAATTGACATCAAGCTCATGCATGCGACACCGCTCGTTCTCGCCGTGAAAACGCGCTCTGCCGGGGGATGGGGGGTCGATCCCTGGATCGAACTCCAGGGGCGGCCCGGCGCTGTGTCGAGCAATCGCGCCAGCTCCGGCGCGGTTGGCCAGCGGGCCGAATGCGCTTCGACGCGTTTGCCGCCGAGGCCCGTGGCAGCGTTCTTTTCTGCCAGTTCGGATGGGCGCGAAGTGGGACCTAAAGTTGATCGCACCGCCCCGCCCATTTGTTTTGAAATGCTGGTGGGACCGTGCTGCAAGTCCCCTTCAGCAGGCGCGTTCGAATGCTGTCCGGTTTTTTGGAAAGGAGTCCAGGCGCAAGGCCAGATCGCGGCATTTGGTTAGTACTTCACGATCGCCGCGAACGAGTCCGGCTTGAGGCTCGCGCCCCCCACCAGCGCGCCGTCAATCTCGTGCTCGCCAATCAGGCTGGTCGCATTCTCCGGCTTCACGCTGCCGCCGTAAAGAATACGCATCGCCGCCGCTAGGTTCGCGCCCAGCAGCCTGGCCACTTCCGAGCGGATGATCTTGTGCGCCTCAACAGCAATCTCCGGCGTTGCCGTCTTGCCTGTGCCAATGGCCCACACCGGCTCATAGGCAATCACAATGGGCCCGGCAATTTCGGTCGTGATGCCGGCAAAGGCGCCCGTGATCTGCATCTTCAGCACGCGCTCGGTCTCGCCCGCCTCGCGCTCGGCCAGCACTTCGCCCACGCACACGATAGGAGTCAGGCCATGTTTCAGCGCCGTGCGCAGCTTTTTGTTGACAATCTCGTCGGTCTCCGCAAAATACTGCCGCCGTTCGGAGTGGCCGATCAGCGTCTGCGTTCCACCAACAGCCGTCAGCTGTCCCACCGAAGTCTCGCCCGTGTACGCGCCCTCTTCGGCAAAGTGAATGTTCTGGCAGCCTATGGCAACTTTCGATCCCTTGGCGGCCTCGGCGACGGTCGGCAGCAGCAGGGGCGAGGGAAACAACGCAATCTCGTCGCGGTCATGTCCGGCAACCAGCGGCAAGAACGCATCCACGAACGCCTTGGCTTCTGCAGGCGTCATGTACATCTTCCAATTGGCAGCAATCAGTGCTTTACGCGGCATTTTTCTTGTGCACTCCTCCCTTTGATATTAGAGGATCGATGCGGGCAACCCGGGTGTCCGGGAGCACAGCAAAGAAGTCAAAAACCACTCTGCCCAAGGCCCGCGTATTTTTCTACTTGCTGTCCATGCTGCAGACTCAAAACGATGCAATCCTTTACGTTCATTCACGCAGCCGACATTCATCTTGATAGTCCTCTGCGTGGCTTGTCCCGCTATGCAGGACTGCCAGTCGAAGAGATCCAGAAAGCCACACGAACTGCCTTCGACTTTCTGATCGCGAATAAGCTGCTGCCCAGATCGACGCCTGAGGCTTCGAATGCATAGAGCTGTCGCGATCAGCGTATGGGCAAAACCGGCACCGCGTCCGTGCCACTGGCCCTGAATCCGGCGCTCGTCGTCGTAGTAATCGCTGTGTTCAAGGTGCCGTCGAGCGTACCCCACGCCGCCAGTCATCGCTCGGATCGTCAGCATCAGCCTACCCTAACACTGTTCGAAATTTTAGTACAAGAGCGAAGAACATCAGCAAACACGCTGGAAGGCATGGGTGTTTATGAAACATGCCGCGTGGAATTTCTCGACCTGCCCTTCCCATAGATCGTCGACTGGTGTATTGTTTTTCACATAGACCGTCTATGGAGGAACGATGGCCCGCTCACCGAAACCGCAGGAACTATTGCTGGGAACACTTGACATGCTCATCCTGCGAACTCTGATCCTGGGACCAGCTCACGGCCACACAATTGCTCATGTCATTGAGCACACGTCGGAAGATGTTTTACAGGTGGAGCAAGGTTCGCTCTATCCGGCGCTGCATCGGCTGGAGGATCGCGGGTGGGTTTCGTCTTCTTGGGGAACCAGCGAAAACAATCGCAAGGCACGGTTCTATCAACTGACTGCCAAGGGTCGCAAACAACTCGCTGTGGAAACCGATCGCTGGCGCACTATGGTAGGAGCCATTGGTCGCATTCTGGGCGAGGTGAACTGAGCCGTTGATTTCAACACAAAAGGAGCTACCCATGAGCATTCGCCGATTTTTTCATCGCCGTCAGTGGGACCGGGAACGCAGCCGTGAATTGGAGAGCCACTTGATGCATGAAATCGACGACAATCTGGCCTGCGGCATGACACCGCAAGAGGCACGACGCCGAGCGAATATCAAGCTTGGCAATCCCACACTGGTCCGTGAGCAGATCTGGCGGATGAACAGTTTTGTCTCGATTGAAAATCTTGGACGTGATCTTCGTTACGCTCTTCGACAGTTACATCGCAGCCCGGGATTTGCCGCAGCCGCAACTTTTACGCTTGCGCTGGGCATTGGCGTCAATACCGCCATCTTCAGCATCGTCAACGGACTTCTATTTAGTTCGTTGCACATTCGGCAGGAGAACCGTGTTGTCACGCTTGGATTTCAGCAAAAGGGTACACCTTGGCGTTCCAGTTTCTCGCTCTCGGAATATCACGATCTCCGCACCCAGGCCGATAGTGCTTTTTCTGATCTGATCGGCGAACAATCCGGACTTGACGGACTCAGTGTGCAGGGAAACAAGTCTGATAGGGTATTTACCGATTACGTCAGCGGAAATTACTTTCAAGCGCTTGGGGTCCAACCTCTGCTAGGCCGGTTTTTCCGGCCATCGGAAGGCGAAATACCGGGAGCCGATCCCGTGACGGTTCTCAGCTATTCCTATTGGAAGCGACATTTTGCCAGCGATCCCCATATCATCGGTCGACAGGTGGCCCTTGACGGTCATCCCATTACGGTCATCGGTGTTGCACCGCGCAACTATCGCGGTACTACGCCATTGCTATCTGTTCAGGCATATCTGCCTCTCGCAATGATTGTTCCGATTGAGAATACGCCGTTCTCGGAATGGAGTAAGCGCGACAACCGCAACATGACTCTTTCCGCTCGTCTTCAACCCGGGATCACACAGCAGCAGGCGAATATCGTGCTGGCTGTCCTCGCCCGTCGCGTTGCCGCAGAACATCCAGTCGAAGAGAAAGACATGGCCGTGCAATCCTTTCCCCTCTATCTGGGGCGAACTGGCAATCTGGATACCGTAAATTCCATTGGTCTTATTGCCGCTTTTTTCTTCGGTATTGCCGGCCTGGTTCTTCTACTGGCGTGCGTCAATGTAACAAGCCTCCTGATGGTGCGCGCCACCGTGCATGAACGCGAAATGGTCATTCGCTCGGCGCTTGGCGCGCAGCGGTCTCGCCTCGTCCGCCAGATGCTCACGGAAAGTATTCTTCTTTCGCTTTTCGGCGGGACACTTGGCATCGGTTTGGGCTTGTGGGGAAGCTCGCTGTTAGGCTCCGTCAATCTGCAGACCGATTTCCCGCTCTTGCTGGACTTTGGAATCGACTGGCATGTCCTTTTCTTCTCGATCGCTCTGGCCCTCGTCGCAGGCATGGCAGTTGGATTGATTCCCGCGATCCGTCTAGGCCGTGCCAATCTTAACCTCCTGCTACGTGAAAGCAGCCGTGGCGTCATCGGCGGTGGTGGCAGATTCCGTGATGCACTCGTCGTTCTGCAGGTCGGGGGCGCCCTCATGCTGCTTGTTATCGCCGGACTCTTCACGCGCAGCCTCGCACAGTTGGAACATCTCGATCTCGGATTCAATCCATCGCACGTTCTCACCCTCAGCATGGACCCCAGCGAGATCGGATTGGATGCTGCCCAAAGCCGCGATTTCTATAGAAATTTACTGACGCGTGTCCGATCTCTTCCAGGCGTGGATTCGGCCTCCTTTGGCCAATCGATCCCGATGGGCGTGATTAACAATCAAAGTGAAACCATAAGTGTCAGCGGCTATCAACCTCCGCCAGGTCAATCACTGCCCACGATTGGTTACAGTGTGGTCGGAACCGATTATCTTCAAACGCTGCAGGTTCCTTTGATCGAAGGACGGGATTTTACCGAATCTGACGACGAGAATAAGCCTCGTGTTGCGATGATCAGCCACGCGATGGCGAAAAAATTCTGGCCCACCCAGAACCCCGTAGGCAAGCTGTTCACGATGAATTCTGATCCAACCCACCCCCTGCAGATTGTGGGCGTCGCCAGGGATGCACGCTATGAAAGCGTCATGGGATCAATCGATCCCTATTTCTATGTGCCTTTCCTGCAGCATTACAAAGACAATTCGCTGGAGTCGCTCGAGATTCGAACACCAGGCGATCCCGCTTCAATGGTCCCGGAGATCGCCCGCGTGATCCACAACATGGCGCCCGCTCTTCCCATCTTTGAGGTGAAAACTCTCCAGCAGGCTCTTTACTCTCCAAACGGCCTACTCCTCTATCAAGTCGCCGCAACATTGGCAGGCATCATGGGGTCTTTAGGGCTCATCCTCGCTGTCATCGGTGTTTACGGTGTACTTGCCTATATTGTCAGCCAGAAAACCAATGAAATTGGCATTCGCATGGCTCTTGGGGCACGACGACTGGATGTCCTGAAAACGATATATCGACATGGGTTGTGGATCGTCGGAATCGGGCTGACACTTGGCGTTGTCGCCAGCGTCTTCGTGGCACGTCTTTTGCATAGCATGATCGTTGTCAGTCCAACCGACCCAACAACCTATGTTGGGGTATCGGCAATCCTTATCGTAGTTGCCTTGTCGGCCTGCTATATTCCAGCGCGTCGTGCGATGCACATCGAGCCCATGCAGGCATTGCGGGCGGAGTAAGATGAGATTTTCGACATCAACGGCGCCGGCTCTGGAGAAAGACACCATCCCTAGTCCTGACGGGTTAGGGAAGCAATCGCGGTGATTCAGGCGAACCCTGAAATTTGGAAATTTTCCTGCTGGCAGGCGCTCAATGAGTCCTCCGCTCTCGAGATTTGGTTAGAACCGAAATTACTGCCGTTCCGGTCTTCGAGTCTCCGACCTCCAATCCGGTCTTTATTCGTGGCGCAATGCCTCCATCGGCTGCACTCCGGCAGCTCGCCGAGCCGGAAACCAACTAGCCGCCAGCGCCACTGCAAGTAAAATCAAAACTCCCCCCACAACCGTGGCCGGATCGTAGGGAGCTACGCCGTAGAGCATTGACTTGATCAGATGCGTGAGCCCCAGCGCCGCACCTGCGCCCACAACAATGCCTGCTGCTGCCAGCCAGGTACTTTCGCGCAGGATCATTCCGCGCACTTTGCAGGGCTGCGCTCCGAGCGCCAGCCGAATGCCAATCTCATTTCGCCGATTGGATACAGAATACGCCATGATCCCGTAAATCCCCACGCAAGACAACGCCAGCGCCAGCAGTCCGAATCCCGCGGTCAGCGCGGCCAAAGCGCGCTCCGTGACAAAGCTTTCGTCCATCTCCTGTTGTTCGGTGCGAACGTCAGCGAGGGACAGGTCGCGGTCAATGTGAGCGACAGCACGCCCGAGCGCGGGGACGATGGAAGCAGCCGGTAGCCCGGTGCGAATCGCGTAGGTCATGCCGCCCACCACGGGCCGCTGCACATAAGGAATAAAGAACTGCGGCGCCGGATTGTCGCGCAGGCTGGCGTAGCGCGTGTCGGCGGAGATGCCCACAACCTGAATCCAGTCGGGCTTCTCCGAATTGAGGGTGAACCGCTTTCCAACGGGGTTGCCGTGCGGAAACCGCTTCCGCGCCAGCCTCTGGTTGATCACGGCCACCTTCGGCGAGGTCGCCGTATCCTGAGGACCAAACCCGCGCCCGGCAACGATGGGGATGCCCATCGTCGGAAAGAACCGGTCCCCGACCATGTTAATCAATTCGTTATTTGGGTTGGCCTTGTTCGCGGCATCCTCTTCGGTCGTCAAGGAATAATTTATCCAGGCCCCGGTGAAGTATGCCACTTCCATGGGAGACACAGCTTCGACGCCCGGCACCGCCGCGATGGCTTGCTCCAGACGTTCGTGCAGCTTCACATCTTTACCTTCGGGATACCGTCTCTCCGGCACCTCGATCCCGGCAAGCAGCAGATGGTCGGCCCGGAAGCCAGCGTCCACATGGCTCAACCCCTCGACCGTCCGCAGAAACAGGCCTGCCCCAATCACCAACAGGGTCGAAAGCGCAATCTGGAAGCCCACCAGCGCCTTGCCGCCCAACCCCTTGCGTCGCCGCGTCGCCGTCTGCGCGCCTTCCCTCAATGCGCTGCTCGCCTCGGCACGCGTCGCGGCCCACGCCGGCGCCAGGCCAAACAGAATTCCCGTCAGCAAAGTGACCGACGCTGTAAAGGCAAACACGCCCCAATCAAAATGGATAATGAGCCTATTCTGTTCTCTGCTGCTGGCCATGAGCTTGGGAAGCACATTGCGGCCCAGGTAGCCGGCAAACAATCCACCCGCGCCACCCAAGAGCGCAAGCAGCAGGCTCTCGGTGAGCAGTTGCCGCAAAACGCGCGCGCGTCCAGCCCCCAATGCCAGCCGCACGCTCATCTCCCGCTGTCGGTGTGCGCCCCGAGCCAGCAGCAGGTTGGCGATATTGGCGCAGGCCAGCACCAGGACCAGCCCCACCAGCACCATCAACACATCAATGGGCTTCTTGAAGGTTTCATCCAATGAATGCAAGCCGCGGCTTCCCTCCGCAGTTACCATGCGCGGAATCGTCTCATCCGCCTTCAATGTCATGGTTGCGTGCACCGCAGCCGCGAGGTCCATATCCAGTGCTGCGCGCACTTCGCTTTCCGGCAAGCCCGGCCTGGCGCGGCCCATCACCTCCAGCCACCAGTTATCGGGCGCCGCAAGCAGCGACGGGTCCTTGCCCATCGTCGGATTCACAAGCGGCTGCATGCTCACCGGCACAAACAGATCCGGCGACTGCTCGACGCTCTGCGCTCCCGTAAAGCCGCGCGGATTAACGCCGACAATCGTCAGCACAGTCCCGACGATGGTAACGGTCTGTCCCACGACCGCCGGCGACCGTCCATACTCCCGCTGCCACAGCCCATCGCTGATTACCGCAACCGGGCCTGTTCCGGCCGCGCCAACGTCGCTCGGCTGAATCGCTCGTCCCAACTGCGGCCGAA
>DATDLS010000389.1:0-2862 GCA_036519195.1 Occallatibacter sp.
GCTCAAGTACGCCTGATAGATTTTCTTTGTGGCATGACTGTCGCCAAGTGTTGTCCTTTGCGAGTTCGCGTTGCTGGAAATGATCACGGAGGCTGCCCTTGTTTTATCCATGGTACGAGTGTCGCCGAGTTCGAGAACTCAATCCAGGGAGACCTTGTGCGGATGAAATTCAAGATGGATGACGAGTCGGAATTATTGATCGACTCCTACTACATGAGTTCGAAAGCAAGTCTCTCGTTCCGTGCTCACGTCACAAACGGCAAGTGCGCTGGACTCGGCTTCATGGGCACTCTCTCGCGGCAGTAGGTAAAGAGATCGCGCAGTGCGTTAGTAGGCCGCGTTAAATCCCTGTTGACCCGAAAATGGCGAACAGGCGGCGGAAGCTTGAGACGCCTGTTAGCGATATTTGACAATTGATGCCGACTAGCTACTTTCCGTCGCAAAAATGCGCTTTCTGACGTAGGCCGGCTAACATCATTTGCAGCGGATATGGTCTTCGGTGGTAATTTGGCGCCGTCCACTCTCTCGCGCGAGGCGAGTGGACTGTGCCGCCTTAAGTGCTCTGTCGCGCAAGATAGCACCCCATCTGGATGATGTTGTCCGCAATCACGCCCAGCCCCACCCAACGCCGCATTCCGTCCAAACCGGGATAGAGGCTACGTCGCAACCCGTGTCTTCGTTTGAGCACGCTGATTCTTCCCTCGGAGCCGGTTCTCCACTTTTGCCCGCTACGAAACCAACCCTGGCGCTGAACAAGTTTGCGTTCGCTACTGGTAGTTTTCTTGTTGGGCACAGACATCCACCGCACGCCCAGCGCTTGTCCGGCTTTCTCGCTCGCACGCGAATAAAATCCCGCATCGGCCGCCACCATCCGCGGGACTCGTCCCAGCCTCTGTTGGTGCACCTCGATCGAGGACAGCAACAGAGTCGAGTCCGCAGGCCGCTCGGCAAACACCTCAAAGTGGGTTACGATTTGGTTCTCCGCTTCCTGAATCTTGACCAGCTTGCCAAACTCGTTGGGCTTGCTCGCTTTCCCTTTGCGAATGATTTCCGTCTCCGGTTCGAACACGCTCACGAGCTTTCCTGGCGACTTCGTGTCTCCTGCAAAGATCCGAATCCGCGTCTGTTTCACTACTTGCCCAACCCGCCCCACCATGGTCTCCAACGATTGCGCCAGACCTACCAGCGGAGTGCGGCGACGCCGCGGTACCTGCTGCACCTCCGCCAGTACTCGCTTCGCTTGATTCATCACTTTTCGCGTCAAGCTGAGGAGTTCCCGATACTGCCGCTTTCTCCGCTCTTCTCCGGGCGGTCCCAGCAGTCGGGTCGATAAGGCAATCGCGACGACTCGCTTGCGTATGCTGCGCATTCGATCTCGCACCTTGCGCTTCAGACCTCCCGACTTGCTCTCGATCTTCTTCATGGTGCGTGTCAGCACCCGCGTGCCGTCCCCCAACAAACTACTGTCGGTCGGATAATGAATGTTACTTTCTACCACTGTCGTATCTACCCGCATCTTCCGTCCCTGGCTCACCCCTCGCTCCTGCGCCAACTCCACCACCCGCCGGTGCAATTGCTCAATGACTTTCGGCCCGACCAGTTGCCCCAGTCGTGCCAGGGTCTTCGCGTCCGGCACTTTTTCATCACCGATCCGGGTAAAGGCGCGATACACCAAATTGGCCCGCACCTCTCGCTCCAGCACGTCGTAGCTCCAATTCCGGATGTGCTTCAACAACAGCAGGCGCAACAATACTTCCGCCGGCGTTTGCATTCGACCGCGAATGCGGCTCTGGGGATAGCGTTCTCCTTGAGCTTCGTATACCGTGTCCAGAAGCTGCTCATCTTCCAGCAGTTCGTCCACCAGCCGCATCCACGGTTCCCACAACCCCTCGATATCCTCGGCCAGACCTCGATGCCACAGCGACGGTTGTTGATGACGTAGTTTGATCATGGCCGTCATCCTAATTACTGTTGCTGCCCAAAACAATATGCCATCAAAATGTTTTATTACTTTCTTGAATCCCATCGCGCAAACTGAACACTCTGGCTCCACCCTCGGCTCCTGCCTCGCTGATTACGCTCCCCTCATGCCTCATTTTTGCGACGGAAAGTAGCTAGAGCGGGCTTAGTTCTCGCTATTGTCCCGGATGCAGCCTCAATCTCTTTGAACAGCTTATCCGCGGCGAGTGAACCCTCATCAGCTTCCTTCTTTGCTTGCTGGATGGCTTCGTCTTTTACCTTTAAACGGCCTGCGTGAAGTCGCGTCCTTCTCGATCTTGGTTTAATTGACTTACACATTAGAATGTGTGAGTCTTTACACATGGCAACTAACCTGGCTTTGGACGACGCATTGATTGAAGAGGCGCGGCGGGCGGGGAAGCACAAGACCAAGAAGGAAGCGGTGACGGCGGCGCTGGGCGAGTACATTCAACGGCGCAAGCAGGTTCGCATTGTGGAGGCGTTTGGCAGTTTCGATTTTGATCCAGCCTACGACTACAAGGCGGAGCGGCGTGGGCGGAAGAGCGCGCGTGTTGGCATACGCACGAGTGAACTGCGTTCATGACGGCCCTGGTGGACACCCCCGTCTGGTCGTTGGCGCTGCGGCGCAAGCAGGGTGACTTGAATGCCCGCGAACGAGTTCTCATCCGGGCCTTGGAGGAGTTGGTGCGAGAGGGGCGGGCGCAAATTGTGGGAGCGATCCGTCAGGAATTACTTTCCGGAATCCGGGAGGATGAGCGATTTCGCAGGTTGCGGAACTATCTGAGGGCTTTCGATGAGCCGAATATCGGCGCGCTGGATTACGAGGAAGCAGCGCGTATGCACAATGCGTGCCGTATGCGGGGGATCGCAGGGTCGGCAATC